>NZ_BAAAIX010000027.1:0-133495 GCF_039526385.1 Luteococcus peritonei
CGGGCTTACAAACACCCCTGGAGGGGATCAGAAATGATCTTTCCTCCAGGGGTGTTTTCACGTTCCCGCACGAAGAAGTTCCGAGCCGGCCACGTCATGTGGTCGGCTCTTGTCAGTTCAGCCGCATAGACTCTGCGTCGGCACCGGGTGTGGGGCCGCGAGAGGAGAGTGACATGAGCACGGTTGATCCGCACGAGGTGATCCGGGTCCAGGGGGCGCGGGAGAACAATCTGAAGGACGTCAGCGTCGACATCCCGAAGCGGAAGCTGACCGTCTTCACCGGCGTCTCCGGCTCCGGCAAGAGCTCGCTGGTCTTCGGGACGGTCGCGGCGGAGAGCCAGCGCTTGATCAACGAGACCTACTCGGCCTTCCTCCAGGGTTTCATGCAGTCGATCGGCCGGCCCGAGGTGGACGTGCTGGAAGGACTCACTACAGCGATCATCGTCGATCAGGAGCGACTGGGGGCGAATCCACGCTCCACGGTCGGCACCGCCACCGATGTCAATGCCCAGCTGCGCATCCTGTTTAGCCGGCTCGCCGAACCCCACATCGGTGGCCCCAAAGCGTATTCGTTCAACGTCCCATCGGTGAGCGGGGGAGGAGCCATCAAGACGACCAAGAACGGCCGCGAGGTGAGTGAGCGTCGACAGTTCAGCGTCGTGGGCGGCATGTGCTCGCGCTGTGAGGGCACCGGACGGGTCAGCGACTTCGACCTGGACGAGCTCTACGACGCGTCGAAGAGCCTGAACCAGGACCCGTTGAAGGTGCCGGGCATGTCCATGGCCGGTTGGTACGGCCGGATCTACCAGGGCTCCGGCTACTTTGACCTGGACAAGGCCATCAAGGACTACACCACCAAGGAGCTCGACGACCTCCTCTACCGCGAGGGCACCCGCATCAAGGTGGAGGGCATCAACGTCACCTACGAGGGGATCATCCCGAAGATCCAGAAGTCCATGCTCAGCAAGGATGTCGAGGCGATGCAGCCCCACATCCGGGCTTTCGTCGAACGTGCCATCGTCTTCCGCACCTGTCCCGACTGCGAGGGCACCCGTCTCACTGAGGCGGCGCGCACCTCGATGCTGGCGGGCAAGAGCATCGCCGACGTCTGCCAGATGCAGATCACGGACCTGGCCGCGTGGGTCAAGCAGGTCGAGGCGCCCGAGGTGGCACCCCTGCTGGCCGCCCTACGCCATTCCCTTGACGCCTTCGTGCAGGTGGGGCTGGGATATCTGTCGCTCGACCGCCCCAGCGGGACGCTCTCGGGTGGCGAGGCTCAGCGGATCAAGATGATTCGCCACTTGGGCTCGGCACTGACTGATGTCACCTATGTCTTTGACGAACCGAGCGTCGGGCTGCACCCGCACGACATCGCGCGGATGAACCAGCTGCTGCTCCAGCTGCGGGACAAGGGCAACACCGTGCTGGTGGTGGAGCACAAGCCCGAGATGATCGCGATCGCCGACCACGTCGTCGATCTGGGCCCGGGGGCCGGCAGTCATGGTGGTGAGGTGGAGTTCGAGGGGACCGTCGACGGACTGCGGACCAGCGGCACCATCACCGGTCGCCACCTGGACGACCGGGCCCAGCTCAAGGACTCGGTCCGTGCGCCCCAGGGAGCCATCGAGATCCGTGACGCCACCAGCCACAACCTGCGAGAGGTTGACGTGGACATCCCGCTGGGTGTGCTGACCGTGCTCACCGGCGTGGCGGGCTCGGGCAAGAGCAGCCTGGTGGCCGAGGGCGTCGTCGGCCGTGAGGACGTGGTCTACGTCGACCAGAGCGCCATCAAGGGCTCGCGCCGCTCCAACCCGGCCACCTACACCGGATTGCTGGAGCCGATCCGCAAGGCCTTCGCCAAGGCCAATGGCGTGAAGCCGGCGCTGTTCAGCGCCAACTCTGAAGGAGCCTGCCCCACCTGCAACGGTGCCGGCGTGATCTTCACCGACCTCGGGATGATGGCCACCATGAGCACCGTCTGCGAGGACTGCGAGGGACGGCGGTTCAGTGACGAGGTGCTGGTGCACCAGCTGGGTGGCCGCGACATCAGCCAGGTGCTGGCCATGAGCGTGGAGCAGGCGCACGACTTCTTCACCGCGGGGGAGGGGAAGGTGCCTGCTGCCGCGAAGATCCTGAAGCACCTCTCGGACGTGGGCCTGGGCTACATCACGCTGGGCCAGCCGCTCACCACGCTCTCGGGCGGCGAGCGGCAGCGGCTCAAGCTGGCGATGCGGATGGGCGACAAGGGCGGCATCTACGTCCTCGACGAGCCCACCACCGGCCTGCACCTGGCCGACGTCGAGCAGCTGCTCAGGCTCCTGGACCAACTGGTCGACTCCGGCAGGTCCGTCATCGTGGTGGAGCACCACCAGGCAGTCATGGCCCATGCCGACTGGATCATCGACCTCGGGCCCGGGGCCGGTCACGACGGTGGACAGGTGGTCTTCCAGGGCACTCCCGCCGACCTGGTGTCCGATGGCTCGACGCTGACCGGCCAGCACCTGCGTGAGTACGTCGGCTGACCCGGTTCCGGGCCGCGGAACGGCCCGTGGGCAGGGACGCACGGCTTGGTAGGTTGAGGCTGTCCCCGAACGCCCCGTGGGGCATCGCCATGCCCGAGAAGGAGCAGCCACGAATCCGCAGCAGAGCACCCCGACGCAGCGCCAGCAGGCCCGGCTCTGGACCCCGATCTTCACCGTCCTGACGCTGGCCAACTTCGGCACCTCGTCGATCTTCTACATGCTCACCTCGGCCCTGGGTGCCTGGGCGGTGAGCGACCTCGCGGCCAGCCAGGCCCAGGCGGGGCTCGTGGGCACGGCCTGGTTCATCGGTGCCTTCTTCGCCCGCCTGGTGGGTGGACTGGTGACGCAGCGGCTGGGGGAGCGGGTCGCCCTCCTGGTCAGCCTGGGCGGACTGTTCGCCGGCACCCTGGTCTACCCCTTCATCACGACGGTGGGAGCCTTGCTGGCGCTGCGCTTCGTGCACGGGCTCTTCTTCGGCGTCGCCGCCACCGCCGTGGCCGGCGCCGCGCTGTCCCGGATCCCCACCGAGCGTCGTGGTGAGGGCTCCGGCTGGTTCTCCTTCGGTCTGGCGGTCGGCACCGGGCTGGCGCCCTTCGTCGGGGCCGTGCTGCAGCGCAGCCGCTGGGGGATGGACGGTGTCTTCGTCGCCGCCATCGGGTGCGGCGCCTTCAGCCTGCTGATGGTGCTGCTCGCCATCCGGCAGATCCGCCCCGTGCCCCGCGCCGGCAGCGGTCCGTCGGCCGGCTGGCGCGACCTGGTGGAACCGCGGGTGCTGCCGATCGCCCTGGTGGTCTGCCTGTGCGCGCTGCCCTTCGGTGCCGTGCTCACCCTGCTCGGCTCCTTCGCCGCGGAGGTGGGTCTGGTGGGTGCCGCTGGGCTCTACTTCCTGGTCTATGCGCTGGTCATCATGGTCTCGCGGCCGGTGGCGGGCGTGCTGCAGGACCGCCTGGGAGACACCGCCATCATGGTGCCGATCATCGTCTTCACCATCGCCGGGCTGGTGATCACGGCGCTGGCCCAGGCCGGGTGGATGCTGCTGGTGGGCGGTGCTCTGCTCGGCCTCGGCTACGGGACGATGGTGCCGGCCGGCCAGACCGTGGCGCTCAACCTGGTGGGCTCGGCCCGCGCCGGGGTGGGCATCTCCAGCTACTTCTTGTTCGTCGACGCCGGCACCGGCATCGGACCCTTCGTGATCGGTGCCCTGGTGGAACCGCTGGGCTTCCGGGCGGCACTGCTGGTGGGCGTTGCCTTCGCCGGGCTCGGGCTGGTGGCCATGGCTGTGCTGCAGGGGCGGATCCGCCGGCGCCATGACACGCGCGGCTGACCCCAACCCCAAGGGGGTGCCTGTGGATCCGGGGTCCGTGTTCGGATGGATCAATGGAATGGAACCTGTTGCGCGACGCCTACGGCCCGGCCACCGAGATCCCCGAGCTGCTGGCCGAGGCGGGTGCCTCGGAGCGGGAGGACGGGCTCGCCTGGCGCGAACTGCGCGAGCGACTGCTCCATGACGGCCAGATCAGTCCTGCCAGCCTGGCGGCGCTGGAACCCCTGGCCGATCTTGCCGTCAAGGGCCCCTCTCCGGTGGCGCGCGCCGCGCTGGACCTGGCCGCCGGCATCGTCGCAGTCGCCTGGGCTGATCCGACCTGCGAGCAGGCCGTGCCCCGTCGAGCCCTGCGCCGACTCCGCGACCTGGGTCGAAGCAGCTTGGCCGAGGCCACCGGCGACGACGACTTCCTGCGTCTGCTGGAGTCGGTGATGGCCTTCGAGCAGCGATCGGGCTGGTACGGACCGCTGCAGGACCTGTCCGAGGGACAACTCCAAGTGACCTGCCCCCGGTGCGGGCGCGAGCAGCGCCTGGCGGTGGGCACCATCACGACGGGCGACCCGGAAGAGCATCCGGACGGACGCAGGATGGTGGAGCTGGCCCGTGAACACGGGCGCGACGCGCTCGTCGGACGCCTGGCACTGCTCTTCGGTCGGGCCACGTGCCCGGTCTGCGGGGACGTCTTCGAGATGCACGAGACCGTCGACGGCTGAGCGCCGCCCGGCCACTGGGGTGACCCGTGGCCGGGCGTGAGCCTCGGCGAGGGTCTATTCGACGGCGGTCTCCGGCTCCTCGTCGCTGGGTGCCGGCTCGTGCTGCACCACCTCGGTCTCCGAGGCCTGCGGCGCCTCGGTCATCAGGGCGGTGATCTCGTCGGTCAGGGCACTGCCCGGCAGGCCCCAGCCCTCTTGGTAGCCATAGATGTCGGCCAGGCTGCGGTGGCTACGGGTGCCCTCCAGGATCTCCACATCGCGGGGACCCAGCAGGGCAGGGTGCAGCACGCCAGCCGCCTCGGAGACCTTGAGCAGGTCACGCCGCAGGGTCGTGACATAGCGCGCCAGGCGCTGCGACTTGTCCGTCGGGTCGATGCCGTGGGCCAGCCAGGTGTCCTGGGTGGCCACCCCGGTGGGGCACTTGTCGGTGTGGCACTTCTGTGCCTGGATGCAGCCGATGGACAGCATCGCCTCGCGCGCCACGTTCACCATGTCGGCGCCCAGCGCGAAGGCCACCAGGGCGTTCTCCGGCAGGCCCAGCTTGCCCGAGCCGATCCAGGTGATCCGGTCGGTGAGGCCGCGATCGGCGATGTACTGGCGCAGCTCCGGGCCGATGGCCTCCAGCCCGTAGCGGGCCCGGGCCAGCAGCGGGAAGTTGCGACGCAGCGCGTGCTCCTTCTGGAACAGGTCCTGGGCGGCAAGACCTGCGACGGCGGCGCCGGCTGCGGCGGCAACATTCTTGGCAAGGCTCATGCCCCATACTCTGCCCAGCTGGCGGGGGATTGAACAGACCCCGCGGGTGTGCTTTGGCCGACAATCCGATGGCCGGCTGCCGTGGCGCCGGTAGGGTCGGCCGCATGACTGACTTCACCGTCGACGACCCCTTCTTCCAGCTCTTCCCGGACGCGCGGATCGGCGTGATCGTCTGTCACGGGATCGACAACACGGGGGAGAGCTCACCTGAGTTGCTGGCCCGTCTGGAGGCCGCCACCCAGGGCGTCGGGCGGCACCTGCCGAACCCGGAGTTCAGCCAGAACGACGTGGTGCAGACCTGGCGCAAGGCCTTCCAGAAGTTCCCCGGCAAGAAGGGTGCGCGCAGCTCGGTGGAGGCCATGCTGAAGAGAGCCCACCAGGGCAAGGGCGTCGGCTCGATCAACCCGCTGGTGGACCTGTACAACGCGGTCAGCCTGGAGCACGCGGTGCCGATCGGTGGTGAGGACCTGGCGAAGATCGTCGGCGACGTCCGCCTGACCCGGGCGGCCGGGGAAGAGGACTTCGTCACCCTGGGCTCCGAGAAGTCCGAGCCCGCCGTCGCCGGCGAGGTCTGCTACCTCGACGACGAGGGCGCCATCTGCCGCAACTGGAACTGGCGCGAGGCGATGCGCACCATGCTCACCGAGCAGACCACCGACGCGGTCATGGTCATCGAGGCCGTCGACGGGTCGAACAACGACGACATCGAGGCCGCGATGCGTGAGCTGGAGGCCGGGATCCAGAAGCATCTGGGCGCCACCACGACGAGCAGTGTGCTCACAGAGGGTCAGGCAAGGATCTCACTGGCCTGAGATATCGTTGCCATGTTCGATTCCGTTCCAAGGGCTCTGACGAGTCTTCGTGCGCCAGGAGGTCTGGCTAAGGTGCGAACCATGGGAAACAGCGATGTGTTGTGCGAGTTCTGCGACCTTCCGCTCTACAGCTGTTCACATGGGCAGCCTGCGAGGATTCGTCGTGTGAGCAGCTACCTGGAGGTGTCCCCGTCGTCGGTGGCGCATTTCCCGGGGTGCCCGCACAAGGATGACTCCGACTATTCACGGTGGGGTCGGATCACGCGGGCTGTGGAATCTGCGTGGCAGCAGTTGGGCCGCGGTGAGCCCCTGGTGTGCGACGAGAGCGATGACTCTGGCCGTCGCGCCACCAGACGATGCGCAGACTGTGTGGATCACGGGGCCTGGAACCGAGTGGCTGGCGTGGAGATGCCCGCCTTGGCAGATATGGCCGATAAGCTACATTATGACAAAACGGCATGAAGAGGCTGCCCTCTGGAGGCTGGCGCCCCTGCCCCGCGACTGACGAGACGCCGTCATTGCCCGTGTCGCGCTCCTGGGGTCATTGGGTGAATCTTGCGCCCGGGTGTCGCACAAATCTTCCCCAATGATCTGGAGCAAGGCCGTCCGTCGCTCGCTGCGACCGCGGCTTGGTGCTCGGCATCCCGAATGGAGTGCGCTGGTTCGCCTCCCTCGTTGCCCTTGTGGTGCACGTCTGGACATCTCGTTGGCGGTTGCCTGCTGCGACTCGAGGCTGGCTGGCGCGCCTCTGTCTGCTGGCTTGGGTCGTCAAGGCGCTGTTCTGCCGTCCTGGCTGGGCGCCGCTGGATCGGCTCGTAGGCCTGGCGTCCATGGGGCGTGGACAGAAGCCTCAGTAATCGAACAGGTGTTCCATGACCCTCCCAGGCGGGGCGTCACGGGATCAGCTTGCCGTCTCTGGAACAATTGGGGCGTGAGCTACTTCTCCCCCGGCGCGCTGCGCGACCACTGGTTCCGGATCGGCCGCCTCGAGGTCGGCAGCACCATGCTCGTCGTGCTGGCCGTCGCCGCCTCCTGGGTGGCCTGGGTGGTCGCCGGCGGCGGCGCCTGGATCCAGCTCACGGCGCTGTGGCCGCAGGCCGTCCTCGACGGTCAGGTCTGGCGGCTGGTCACCTGGCCGCTGGCCAATGCGCTTGGCCTGTGGCCCCTGCTGGGGCTGTTCTTCTTCTGGTACTTCGGCACCGACCTGGAGCAGCAGGTCGGCAAGGACCGCATGCTGCGCCTGCTGATGGGCATCTGGTTCAGCCTCACCGCGCTCACCATGCTGCTCGGCGTCCTGCTGCCCTTCGGCTCCCAGGCGCTGGCCGGCATCTCCCAGGTGCAGTTCGTGCTCCTGCTGCTGTGGATCGCCGAGTACCCCAACCGACCCTTCTTCTTCAACATCCCCGCCTGGGTGGTGGGCGCCGTGCTGGTGGGCCTGAACGTGCTGCAGATGCTCGCCTACCGCGATGTGGTGGGCCTGCTCGCCCTGCTGGGCAGCTTCGTCCTGGTGGCCTTCGTGGCCCGGCGCGTCGGCCTGCTCAGCAGCTACGACTGGATCCCGGGCCGCGCCAACCGGCCCCAGAAGCGGCGCCAGGACCGCGTCGCCAAGGAGCAGGCCAAGCGTGCCCAGCAGCGCGCCGCCGACGACGCCAAGCTCGACGCCCTGCTGGACCAGATCAGCGCCAAGGGCATGGACTCGCTGTCCGCCTCCCAGCGGCGCGAGCTGATGCGGCTGCGCAACCGTCGCTGACGGCGCACCGATGCGCGTGACGTACTCGCAGGCAGAGAGTTCGCTGAGCACGGGCCCGCGCGATGCGACGCCGGGCACGCCGGATCGCTAGATTTGGCACGGTGAGCACCAGTGAGCCCAAGGGGCAGAACCTCGACCCCGCGCCCGCCGTCAGCGAAGCCGTCCCGGAGGCCATCGGCCTCGAGGACGTGATGCCGGAGATCAGCTTCGAGCAGCAGCGCTTCGCCGCCCGGCCGCCGGTCTTCCGGCCCCGCGCCAGCCGTCGCAACGGCAAGCACGGCAGCAACCCGCTGGCCCCGCCCTTCGAGGCCGACGGTCGCAATGCCGCCTACGTGTCCTGGCTCGAGGAGCAGTCCATGCTCAAGGACGCCACCACACTGGCCCGCCAGCTCGCCGGCACCCACCTGATGTGGGTCAACCCCTACTCGCAGCCGGACCCGCGCGCCGCGGTGCAGACCGCCTCGGTCTGGTTCACCGCCTACCCGATCAGCATGATCGTCGAGCCCGGCCAGTCCTTCCTGGGAGCGCTCGGTTCCGAGGCGCTGTGGGAGGCCTTCAGTGAGGTCGGCATCGACGCCGTGCACACCGGCCCGGTCAAGCTGGCCGGTGGCCTGGACGGCTGGAAGCCGACTCCCAGCATCGACGGCCACTTCGACCGCATCTCCATGGCGATGGACCCCGCCTTCGGCACCGAGGAGGAGTTCCGCACCATGTGCGAGGTGGCTGCCAAGCACCACGGCACCATCATCGACGACATCATCCCCGGCCACACCGGCAAGGGCGCGGACTTCCGCCTGGCCGAGCTGAACTACGGTGACTACCCCGGCATCTACCACATGGTGGACATCCCCGAGGAGGCCTGGCACCTGCTGCCCGACGTCCCCAAGGGACGCGATGCGGTCAACCTGGACCCGGCCGCCGAGCGTGCCCTGGCCGAGGCCGGCTACATCATCGGTGAGCTGCAGCGCGTGATCTTCTACGAGCCGGGCGTGAAGGAGACCAACTGGTCGGTCACTCCCCCGATCCACGACCACACCGGCAAGCTGCGCCGCTGGGTCTACCTGCACTACTTCAAGGAGGGCCAGCCCTCCGTCAACTGGCTCGACCCCACCTTCGCCGGCATGCGCCTGGTGATGGGCGACGCCCTGCACTCCCTGCTCGACCTCGGCTCGGGCGGTCTGCGCCTGGATGCCAACGGCTTCCTGGGCGTCGAGAAGTCCGTCGGCGAGGCCCCGGCCTGGTCCGAGGGCCACCCGCTCAGCCAGGCCGCCAACCAGCTGATCGGCTCCATGGTGCGCAAGGTGGGCGGCTTCACCTTCCAGGAGCTGAACCTGGGCATCGACGACATCAAGAACACCGGCAGCGTCGGCCCCGACCTCAGCTACGACTTCGTCACCCGCCCCGCCTACCAGTACGCCATGGCCACCGGTGACACCGAGTTCCTGCGCCTCACCCTCAAGGAGGCCGCCAGGACCGGTATCGACCAGGCCTCCCTGGTGCACGCGCTGCAGAACCACGACGAGCTCACCTACGAGCTGGTCCACTTCGCGAACAACCACCGCGAGGAGGTCTACGAACTCGACGGCAAGACCTGGACCGGTGCCGCCATGGCCGAGCACATCCGCCAGACCCTGCGCGACACCATCACCGGCGAGGCCGGCCCCTACAACGCCGTCTTCACCCAGAACGGCATCGCCTGCACCACCGCCTCGATCATCGCGGCCACGCTGGGCATCACCGACCTGGCCGAGATCAGCGACGCCGACGTCAAGAAGATCGCCAACGCCCACCTGCTGCTGGCCATGTACAACGCCTGGCAGCCGGGTGTCTTCGCGCTGTCCGGCTGGGACCTGGTGGGGGCCCTGCCCGTGGACCGCTCCCAGGTGGCCCGCCTGATCAGCACCGGTGACACCCGCTGGATCGAGCGTGGCGCCTACGACCTGCTGGGCTCCAATGCGGAGGCCGACTCCTCGGCCGCCGGCATGCCCAAGGCCACCGCCCTGTACGGCGCCCTGCCCGAACAGCTCAAGAGCGCCAACTCCTTCGCCAGCCGCCTGGCGCAGGTGCTCAAGGTGCGCAAGCGCAACGGCATCGCCTCCGGCGAGCTGATCGACGTGCCCGACGTGCCGCACCGCTCCATGCTGATCCTGGTCAACCGTCTCGAGATCGGCGCCATCCAGATCACGGCGCTGAACTTCGGCAACGACAAGATCACCGGACGCGTGCAGTCCGAGCACATCCCGGCCGGGCGGGTCTTCGACCTGTCCACCCGCAAGAAGGTGGACAACGTCGACGACCTGGGCGGCTTCACCGTCACCCTGCCCGCCTTCGGCGGCCTGGCCATGATCGTGCGCGAGCCCACCAACTGAGCACTGCCCGTCGCGGCCGTCGGCTGGGACGACGAGGCCCCGGTCTCCCCCGCGCGGGAGGCCGGGGCCTTCATTGCTCCTGGGGGCATCAGCCCTCGCCGAGCGCCACCTCGGCCGGGGTCAGGTCGTCGCGCCAGCCACGCCAGACCGGGTGGCGCAACCGGCCCTGGGCGGTGCGCTGGCCGTAGCTGACCTCGCCCACCAGGACGGGTTCCACCCAGGTGTTCTCGCGCGCCTCGAGCGGGCGCACGTTGGCCACATCCGGGTTGGTGGCCCGCTGCAGCGGCCGCAGCCGGGCCACGGCGTCGTCCAGCATGGCGTCGGTGAAACCGCTGCCCGCGCTGCCCACGCACTGCAGCCGGCCGGTGGCGTCGGGGACGGCCACCAGCAGTGAGCCGATGGTGCGCGAGCGCGCCCCGCTCCCCCGCTTCCAGCCCACCACCACGACCTCCTGGGTCCAGAAGTTCTTCACCTTCAGCCAGGCCTCGGTGCGTCGGCCCGGCTGGTAGGTGCTGGTGGCGCGCTTGGCGATCAGGCCCTCCAGCCTGAGCTGCCGGCTGGCCGCCAGGGCCAGCTCGCCCTCGTCGCCGAAGGTGGTGGGCACGTGGACATTCCCGCTGCCCTCGCCCAGCAGCCCCTCCAGCAGTTCGCGCCGCTCCAGGTAGGGCAGGTGCAGCAGGCTGTTGCCGTCCAGGTGCAGCAGGTCGAAGGCCATGAAGTGCGCCGGGCGGTTGCCGGACTGCCCGTGGTTCTGCAGGGCCTCGAAGTCGCTGCGGCCGTCGGGCAGCAGGGCGACGATCTCGCCGTCGACGATCGCCTTATGACCGGCCAGCAGGCCGTCCAGTTCGCCCAGCTCCGGGTAGGTGGCCGCCAGGTCGAGTCCGCCGCGGCTGCGCAGCACCAGCCCGCCCTCGCGAGGACGACGGGCCAGGGCGCGGTAGCCGTCCCACTTCACCTCGAAGTGCCAGCCGGGCTGCCGCACGACGTCGTCGGAGCCCAGGGTGGCCAGCATCGGTGCCAGCTCGGGCAGGCTCACGTGGCCCCCATCCCCGCCAGCATCATGATCGCCAGGATCGGGGCGCAGGCCGCGAGCGCGATCGCCCAGGCGCCGGATCGGTAGCCGGTGGCCGAGCGCCACAACCGGATGCCCGCCACCAGGCCCACCAGGCAGAGCACCGCGGCCAGGCCGAACAGTCCGAGCCCCACCTGCATCTGCAGCAGTGGCACCCGGGTGGCCTCGGTGCGTGGGATGGCGTCCATCGGCGGGATGTCACCGGGCAGCCGCGCGATGCCCAGGTAGCCGGTGAAGAAGGTCAGGCAGGCAGCAGCCGTGGCCAGCACGCCCAGCGCGGCGGTGACGACCGCCCATCGTCCGCCGCTGCCGTCGGCGGAGGGCATCTCCCCGGATCCCTGCTCGCTCGGCCAGGTGGTGGTCTCGCTCATCGGCTCATGCCTCGTTCCCGTCCAGGTGCCAGGTGCTGCGCGGCTCGAAGCCCAGGTTCGCGGCGATGGTGGTGAGCACCCGCCCCAGGTCACGCACGTCGCGCTCGTCGAGCCCGTTGAAGACTAGTCGCTGCACCAGCTCGATGTGCTGCGGCGCGGCGGCCGCCATCTCCTCGAGTCCCTGCTCGGTGGCCACCACCCAGGCGCCGCGTCCGTCGCCCTGCACCCGTTCCCGGGTCACCAGGCCGCGTCCCTGCATCCGGGTGACGTGGTGCGAGACGCGGCTGCGTTCCCAGGCCAACGCCTCGGCCAGCTCCACCAGCCGGAGCCGGCAGCCCGGCGCCTCATGGAGGTGGACCAGGACGTCGAAGTCCTGGAAGGACATGGCGCTGTCGGCCTGCAGCTGCCGGTTCATGTCGCTGGGCAGCTGGGCCATCAGCACCAGCAGCAGGCGCCAGACCAACTGTTGATCGGCGTCCAGCCACTGCCGGTCGAAGGGTTGCTGCATGGCGTCATGCTAGCCAGCGGCCCAAGCCTGGACCCGGACGGTCCAGCCCTTCCGGTCCACCCCACTAGGATGCTCGTCATGACCACCCTCGCCTTCGTGCTGCTCGCCCTCGCCGCCGTCCTGCACGTCTACATCTGCTGGATCGAGACCGTGGCCTGGGACAGCGACCGGACCCGGGCCACTTTCGGCATCGCGAACCGCGAGGACTCGCTCACCACCCGCCCGCTGGCCTTCAACCAGGGCTTCTACAACCTCTTCCTGGCGATCGGCGTCGTGGTCGGCCTGCTGCTGCAGACCAGCTCGCACGAGTCCTTCGGGCGTGGCCTGGTGTGGATGGGTGCAGGCTCCATGGTGGCCGCCGCGCTCGTGCTGCTGCTCAGCGACCGCAGCAAGCTGCGGCCCGCGCTGATGCAGATGACCCTGCCGCTGCTCGGCCTGCTGGCCTGGCTGCTGGCCTGAGCCGCCCCGACCTCCCCGTCACAGGCGACGCGTCAGTCCCGACCGCCCGACAGCCCCAGGGTGCCGATCACGCCCACCAGGATCCCGGCGAAGAAGGCGGGCATCATGAAGCGGATCCGCCAGATCGTCACCTGCAGCCCCTGCCAGGCGAACCAGACGCCCATCAGGCACAGGATGAGCGCGATCAGGCCGAGTGCGGTGGACTGCTTCATGCGCCAAGACTAGGCGTGCCGGGCCGCCCGGGGCGGGTGCGACCCGCCCCGGGCCCCGACGCTCTCAGACCACCTGGTGGCGCTCCAGCAGCTCGCCCACCACGGTGCCTGCCAGACGGCGGCGGAGCGGTCCTGGCAGCCAGAACTTCTTCCCGTCGCGCATCCGCACCGTCGCCTCGAGCAGGGCTCGCACGTCATAGGTGCTGGCCCAGACCTCCGGTACGCCGCGCTCCACGTCGAGCAGGGTGTAGACCGCCTCCATGGCGGTACGCACCGAGTACTCGGTGGTGAGGATGGTGTCGCGCTCGGTCTCGGCGAACTGCCCCAGGAAGGCGAAGTTCACGCAGCCCTGGGGCACGACGTCGGGACGGTCCCCGGCACGACGGGGCAGGAAGAAGCTGGTGATGAAGGGCATCATGCAGGGCAGCCAGGTGGTCGACCGGGCCGGGAGATCGGCGATCTGGTCGACGGGAACGCCCAGGTGGTACAGCCACTCCTGCGCGATCTCCTCGCCGGTGCACTCCCGCATCGGCTTGGGCACGAAGTCCCCGGGCCGGTCGGTGAACAGGCCGTAGATCCAGACCACGGACTGCTCGGGCGACTGGCTGCGGAAGTGCGGCTGGCGGTGTGGTGCAGAAGGCGTCGGGGCGCCCGAAGGACGGGTCCTGACGCGCGATGTTGCGCCACAGGCTCCACACGCCGCGCTCACGGATCTCGGCGTCGAGGACCGGTGCGGTGTGGTGGTCGCCCCAGCTCGTGTTTTCCACGCAGGAGCCGTTGGTGACGAAGACCAGCTGGTTCTCGTCGAGGTCCACGCCGCCGGGTCGGCCCTGCTGCAGCCACTCGATGCGACGGGCCACCTTGCGCCGGGCCGTGATGTCGAAGACCACGTTGGGGACGCGGGTGTCGTAGACGAAGTTGACCCCATGCTGCTGCAGCCAGCTCACCATGGGCAGGATGAGGCTCTCGTACTGGTTGTACCTGGTGAACTTCAGGGCGCTGAAGTCGGGCAGGCCGCCGATGTGGTGCACGAAGCGCTGCAGGCAGAGCTTCATCTCCAGGGCGCTGTGCCAGTCCTCGAAGGCGAACATGGTGCGCCAGTAGAGCCAGAAGTTGGACTCGAAGAAGTCCGGGATCAGCACGTCGACGATCCGCTGGCCCTCCAGGTCCTGGTTGCGGGTCAGGAAGAGCTTCATCAGGCTGCGCTGCGCCTTGTCGCTGAGCGTGAAGGTGCCGTCGGTGCGCCCGTCCTGGCCGCGGTCCATGGTGGCTCGCGTCAAGGAGTAGTTCGGGTCGTCCTTGTTGAGCCAGTAGAACTCGTCGAGCACGGATGCGCCCTCGGTCTCCAGCGACGGAATGGAGCGGAACAGGTCCCACAGGCACTCGAAGTGGTTCTCCATCTCGCGGCCGCCGCGGATCTTGAAGCCCTTGGCCGGATCCTCGATCCCGTCGCAGGCGCCCTCGGGCAGCGACATGGCCTCCAGGATGGTGATCCGACGTGGGTCCATCTGCGCGTCGCGGACGAGGAAGACCGCGGCTGCCAGTGAGGCGAGACCCGCCCCCACGATCCAGGCCTGCTTCTGCTCCACGCCGGCCGGCTTGCGCGGGCGGGCGAAGGCTTCGTAGTTTCCGTTGCTGTGGTACATGACTCCTCCTGGGGTCCGGACGATGTCTTGTTTTCACACTTAACAGTGCAATTAGTCGCCTGTGGCTCGGGGTCGACGAAGCGCACCCTGCGCTCCCCTAGGCTCATGGCCATGCCCACCCACGTCGTCCTGCTGCGCGGCATCAATGTCGGCGGCCGGCACAAGCTCCCGATGGCCCAGCTGCGCGCCGACCTCGAGCAGGCGGGCCTGCACGTTGTGGCCAGCTACATCCAGAGCGGCAACCTGGTGCTGGACACTGAGCTGGACGAGGTCGGCGTGGCCGAGCTGGTGCGCCGGGCGGCCGAGGCCCGCACCGACTTCCCGGTGCCAGCGCTCGCCATCGAGGCGACGAGCTTCCGGCAGCTGCTGGCCGACAACCCCTTCACCCCCGCCGAACCCAAGCTGGAGCACGTCGTCGTGCTGCCCGCCCCGCTCGACGAGCAACGGCGGGTCCGCCTCACCGAACTGGCCGCGGGCGACGACTCCCCCAGCGAGCTGGTACTCGGCGATCGGGTGGTCTACCTGCACCATCCGCAGGGGCTGATGGCCAGCAGGCTGGCCGGTCGTGCCATGGCGCTGCTGGAGGACGGAACGGCCCGCAACCTGGCCACGATGGTGGCCTTGGAGCGCATGCTCGACGGACTCCCGCCACGTGGCTGAGGCCACCACGAGCTGGGCTGTGCTGGGCCACTCCAGGACCCGAAGCTGAAAAAGAACCAAGAGCCGTACCGCCCGAACATGAGATCTTCTCAGGAAATGGGTACTGTCCTCTCAGATATTCAGTCGCCGACCGGCGGCACCGCCTGACCCAGGAGTACCCCTTGACCGAGACCACCGTGGACCGCCGCTCCCTGCTGCGCCTGGCCGGGCTGGCCGCCGGCGGCAGCGCCCTGGCCGCCGCCGGGCTCGCCGCCCCCACTGCCGAGGCCGCCAGCGTGGTGCGCGCCACCGGAAGCGTCTACGTCCGCTCCGGCGCCAGCTCCTCCACCCGCGCCCTGGGCGTGCTGCGCAAGGGCCAGGCGGTGACCGTGGCCGGCGCCGTGCGCAACGGCAAGTGGCAGCCGGTCCGCTTCAACGGCCGTCTGGGTTATGTCTCCACCAGGTACCTGACCCGCGCCGCCGTGGCCACCGCCGCCGCCCGCCCCGTGGTCAAGCAGGCGGCCCGTCGCGTCGCCACCCCGGCTCGGGGCTACGCCTCGCTGCCGATGGTGAGCCGCCCCTCGATGCCGCGTGGCGTCACCTCCCGCGGCGCCGCCGTGGGCCGCGAGGTGCGTGTCGCCTTCCCGCAGGTGGCCACCATGCTGGGCCACCGCAATGACCCCGGCTCTGACCACGGCAGCGGCCGTGCCGTGGACATCATGCTGCCCGGCAACTACCGCGGCGCCGCACAGCAGGCCCTGGGCCAGGCCATCGCCGACCACCTGCGCGCCCATGCCGGCCGCCTGGGCATCACCTACGTGATCTGGAACCAGCACATCTGGAGCGTCCAGCGCGCCTCCGAGGGCTGGCGTCGGATGTCCAACCGCGGCAGCGACAACGCCAACCACAAGAACCACGTGCACGTCAGCGTCCGCTGACCCGGCACCACCCGGACCCCGCAGCCATCGGCTGCGGGGTCCTTCGCATCCGCGCGCCCACCAGCCGTAACGCATCCGCAACGTGGGCGTGGGCATGCCTGTTCGCTGCTGTGGCAGGGTGGCGGGGTGACGATCCGAGTAGCGCTGCACCACGCGACCACCTATCGCTTCGACCAGCCGGTGAAGATCTACCCGCACACCGTGCGGCTGCGCCCGGCCCCGCACACGCGCACCCCGATCAGCGCCTACAAGCTGACGGTCACTCCCCAGAACCACTTCCTGAACTGGCAGCAGGACCCCTTCGGCAACTACATGGCCCGCCTGGTCTTCCCCGAGCCCGCCGAGGAGCTGTCCATCACCGTCGACTTGGTGGCCGACATGACGGTCATCAACCCCTTCGACTTCTTCCTCGAGGACTGGGCCGAGCACTTCCCCTTCAGCTACCCCGACGAGCTGGCCCACGACCTGTCCCCCTACCTGCACCAGGTGGGCGCCGACGACCGCGACGACAACCCCACCGGCGCCGGTCACAGCGCCGGGGACGCCGTCGACGAGTTCATCGCGCGCACCATCACCCCGCAGGGGCTGACCGACGGCAGCACCCGCACCGTCGACTTCCTGTGGGCGCTGAACCAGGCCGTGCGCCAGGAGGTGGCCTACACGGTGCGCATGGAGCCGGGCGTGCAGAGCCCCGGCGAGACCCTGGCGAACCGGCTGGGCTCCTGCCGCGACAGCGCCTGGCTGCTGGTGAGCGTGCTGCGCCGCTTCGGCCTGGCCGCCCGCTTCGTCTCCGGCTACCTGGTGCAGCTGACCGCCGACGAGAAGCCGCTGGACGGCCCCGCGGGCCCCAGCGAGGACTTCACCGACCTGCACGCCTGGGCCGAGGTCTACGTGCCCGGCGCCGGCTGGATCGGCCTGGACGCCACCAGTGGCCTGTTCTGCGGCGAGGGCCACATCCCGCTCTCGGCCACCCCGCACCCCTCCAGCGCGGCCGCCATCACCGGTGCCACCGGCATCGCGCAGGTGGACTTCTCCTTCGCCAACACCGTCACCCGGATCCATGAGGACCCGCGGGTGACGCTGCCCTACACCGAGCAGCAGTGGGCCGAGGCCGACGCGATGGGCGAGTTCGTGGACCGTCGCCTGGCGGCTGGTGACGTGCGGCTCACCATGGGTGGCGAGCCCACCTTCGTCTCCGCCGGGGACACCTCCAGCCCGCAGTGGGAGACCGCCGCCGACGGCGAGGAGAAGCGCCAGCTGGCCACCCGCCTGGCCGACCGGCTGCGTGAGCGCTGGGCCCGCGGCGGCATCACCCAGCACGGCCAGGGCAAGTGGTACCCGGGCGAGCCGCTGCCGCGCTGGCAGATCGAGCTGGCCTGGCGGCGCGACGGCCAGCCGCTGTGGCGCGACCAGTCCCTGCTGGACGACCCGTGGGCGCCGCCCAGCCTCCCCGAGGACCCGGCCGAGCGGGCCGAGGCCTCGCGTCGGCTGGCCGAGGCCGTGGCGAAGCAGTTGGGCATCCCCGCCGACCTGGTGGTGGCCGCCCACGAGGACCCCGCCGAGGCCGTGCTGGCCGAGGCGCGTCAGCCCTGGGGTGAGCCCCCGACCCTCGACGTCGACCCCGCCGACCCGGCGCTGGCCGACGAGGCCGGGCGCGCCTCGCTGGCCGCCCGGCTGGATGCCGGGGCCGGACTGCCCCGCGGCCACGTGATCCCGCTCTATGTCGACGAGGACAGCGGCGGCTGGGCCACCACCCGTTGGCGCACGCGGCGCGGCCACCTCTTCCTGATCGGCGGCACCAGCCCGCTGGGCCTGCGTCTGCCGCTGGACTCGGTGGCGTGGTCGCCCACGCCCGACATCACCCGCAACCACGACGGCGACTCCTCCCGCGGCCTGCAGGTCGACCTTCCCGAGGGCGTCGTGCCCGCGGTGGTGGGCGACGTGGAGAGCGCCCCACGCACCGCCCTGGACGTCGAGGAGCGCGACGGGCACCTGTTCTGCTTCCTGCCGCCGCTGGACCGGCTGGACGACGCCGTGCGTCTGGTGGCCGCCGTCGAGGCCGCCTGCGCCGAGACCGGGCTGCACGTCGTGCTCGAGGGCTACCCGCTGCCCTCCGACGACCGGCTGGAGAAGATGAGCGTGACCCCGGACCCCGGCGTGGTCGAGGTCAACGTGGCGCCCACCACCTCCTGGGCGGCGCTGCGCGAGCAGACCGTCGAGCTCTACGAGGATGCCCGCGCCAGCGGCCTTGGCACCGAGAAGTTCGACCTGGACGGCACCCACACCGGCACCGGCGGCGGCAATCACGTCACCCTGGGTGGCGCGAGCGTGGCCGACAGCCCGCTGCTGCGCCGCCCCGACCTGCTGCGCTCGCTGCTCACCTTCTGGCAGCACCACCCGGCGCTCAGCTATGTCTTCAACGGCAAGTTCATCGGCCCCACCTCGCAGTCGCCGCGCGTCGACGAGGGACGCCACGAGAACCTCTACGAGCTGGAGATCGCCTTCGACGAGCTGGCCGCCATGGTGGCCGACCCCGAGGTGGAGCACGACCTGGCGCGGGTGGTGGCCGACGACTGGCGCTTCGACGAGGACCCCGAGGAACGCATCGAGCGGCAGCGCCGCACCCAGCCCTGGCTCACCGACCGGCTGCTGCGCCACCTGCTGACCGACATCACCGGCAACACCCACCGCAGCGAGTTCTGCATCGACAAGCTCTACTCCCCCGACTCGCGCACCGGCCGGCTCGGCATCCTGGAGATGCGCGGCTTCGAGATGCCGCCGCACGCCCGGATGGCGATGGTGCAGAAGCTGCTGGTGCGCGCCCTGGTGGCCCGCTTCTGGGAGCAGCCCTATGCCGCGCCGCTGGTGCGCTGGGGCACCCGGCTGCACGACCGCTTCCTGCTGCCCGCCTTCGCCTCGGCGGACCTGCGCGACGTGGTGGAGCAGATCAATGCACACTTCGCCGACGCCCCCGATGCGGTGCGCTTCAAGGAGGCCTGGTTCCGTCCCTTCCTGGAGTTCCGCTTCCCGCGGCTGGGCGAGGTGCACCTGGGCGGCATCCACCTGGAGCTGCGCCAGGCCATCGAACCCTGGCAGGTGCTGGGCGAGGAGGTGCACCTGGGCGGCACCAGCCGCTACGTCGACTCCTCGGTGGAGCGGGTGCAGGTGAGCGCTGTCGGCCTGGTGGAGGGACGCCATGTGGTCACCTGCAACGGGGTGCCGGTGCCGATGGTGCCGATGCCCACCTCCGGCTGGGGGCTGGCCGGCAACGACTTCCCCGACGGCCGGGTGGGTGGCGTGCGCTACCGCGCCTGGGCTCCCCCGTCGGCCCTGCACCCCACCATCGGGGTGCACTCGCCGCTGCAGTTCGACGTGGTGGACACTTGGAACCAGACCTCGCTGGGCGGTTTCACCTACCACGTGGTGCACCCGGGCGGCCGCTCCTATGACACCTACCCGGTCAATGCCGCCGAGGCGGAGAGCCGCCGCAGCAACCGCTTCGTCGCCTCCACCACGACGGGACGGGTGGATACCTCCGCCTGGCCGTCGGTGATGAACCCGGTGGTGGGAGACCCCAGCGAGTACGCCGTCACGCTCGACCTGCGGCGCTTCTCGCGCGGCCAGCGCTGAGGACCACTAGGGTCTTGTGCCGATGACTTCCCCCACATCGCAGCCCTCCCCCGCCCCCGGTCTGGTCGGCGTGCCCACCGGTGACCTCGCCGCCACCATCGAGCGGCTGGGCCCGGCCACGCTGGCGTGTCGCCGTCGCCAGGTGCAGGCCATGGTCCGCGAGGACGGCATCAGCTACGGCGGCCAGAGCGACGAGCGCCAGCCCTCGCCCTGGAAGCTGGACCCGCTGCCGCTGGTGGTCGAGGCCAGCACCTGGGCGGGGCTGGAGAAGGCCCTGGAGCAGCGCGCTCGGTTGATGGACGCGCTCTACGTCGACCTCTACGGCCGCCGGCGCACCATCGTCGAGCGGCTGCTGCCGGCCGAACTGGTGCTGGGCCACGAGGGCTTTTTGCCCGCTGCGGACCAGGTGCGGCTGCCCAGCAAGCGCCAGCTGGTGCTCTCGGCCACCGACCTGGTGCAGCAGGGTGACGGCTCCTGGCTGGTGATGGGAGACCGGGTCCAGGCGCCCTCGGGTGCCGGTTATGCGATGGCGAACCGGCGCGTGATCGCGCGCGCCATGGGCCCGCTGCACCGTCGCACCCGGCTGCGTCGGCTGCGCGGCTTCTTCGACGTGGTGCAGGCCGCCCTGCAGCAGACCGCTCCCCCGCTGTCGGGCGAGGTGCCGCACGTCGTGCTGCTCACCCCCGGCCCGGGCAGCGAGTCCGCCTACGACCAGGCCATGCTGTCCACCCTGCTCGGCTACCCGCTGGCCCAGTCCGACGACCTGGTGATGCGCGGCGGACGGGTCTGGATGCGCACCACCGGGCGGCTGGCTTCCGTCGACGTGGTGCTGCGCCGGGTGGACGCCGACTGGTGCGACTCGCTGGACCTGCGCCCCGAGAGCCGGCTCGGCGTGCCGGGGATGGCCGCGGCCAGTGCCCGCGGCAGCCTGTCGGTGGTGAACCCGCTGGGCGCGGGCGTGCTGGAGAACCCCGGCCTGGTCCCCTACCTGGAACAGGTGAGCCGCAGCCTGCTGGGCGAGTCCCTGCTGGTGCCCGGACCGGCCACCTGGTGGTGCGGCGAGCCCTCATCGGCCAGCCACGTGCTCGCCAACCTGGAGCACCTGGTGATCAAGCCCATCTCCCGCGGGCTGGGCCAGCGCGCCATCCTGGGCTGGGAGCTGGATGCCGCCGGCGCCGAGCAGCTGCGCGCCCGGATCACGGCGGAGCCCTGGCGCTGGAGCGCCCAGGAACAGGTGAGCCCGTCCACCGCCCCCGTGGTCACCGAGGACGGCCTGGAGGAGCGCACCCTGGTGCTGCGCGGCTTCACCGCCGCCATCGGCGGCGACGTGGTGGTGATGCCGGGTGCGCTGGCCCGTCTGGCCGGCGCCCGTGACGAGCTGGTGGTCACCAGCGCCTCGGGCGCGCTCAGCAAGGACGTCTGGGTGCTCGACGGCGACCAGCTCGCGCCCAACCTGCTGGAGCACCCGCTGGTGGCGCGTGCCCGGGTGGCGGTGGCGGCGGACCCGGCACCGGACCTGACGCCGCGCGCCGCCAGCAACCTGTACTGGATGGGCCGCTATGCCGAGCGCACCGAGCAGCTGGCCCGGCTGGTGCTGGTGGCCGACAACCTGGTGGAGGACCACCACCTGCGCACCGGTACGCCCGGGCACCAGGCGATGGCCCGGGTGGTGCACGCCGCGGCCGTGGCCGCCGACCAGCAGCCCGGTGCCGAGGAGCACCCCTTCGAGGTGCTCGCCACGCTGCTGCTCGACCCGGTGGCGCCCGGCAGTGCTGCCCGCAGCGCCCGTCAGCTGGACCGCGCCGCCGGCGAGGTGCGCGAGATGCTCAGCCTGGACACCCCGATCATCCTGGCCGGCCTGCAGGCCACGCTGTCCGCGGCCCAGGAGGAGGGTGAGCAGGTGCGCCTGCAGCACACCGCCTCCCGGGTGCTGGAGTCCTGCCTGGCGCTGGCCGGACTGGGTGCCGAGAGCCTGGTGCACGACGCGATCTGGGCCTTCCTCGACGCCGGCCGACGGGTGGAGCGCGCCCAGGGCACGGTGCGGCTGCTGCGCAACACCCTGGCGGTGGGCGGTCCCCCGGTGGCCGAGGCGCAGGTGGTGGAGTCGCTGCTGCGCGCCGGGGAGTCGCTGCTGACCTACCGGCGTCGGATGGCGGCCGGCGCCGGCCCGGCGCAGCCCGTCGTGGCCGCCTGCCACCTGCTGCTCACCGACGAGACCAACCCGCGCTCGGTGGTCAACCAGCTGGAACGCCTGCTGCTGGCCCTGGCCCATGCCCCCGAGGTGCGGGTGCAGAGCGCGGCCCGGGCCCTGGTGCAACGGCTGCGCCAGCTGGACCTCGACGAGCTGTGCGCCGGTGACCGGGAGGCGCTGCGCGGCGAACTGGCCGGTCTGGAGACCGCCCTGCGGGAGCTGAACGACCTGCTGGAGGCCACCCACTTCGCCAGCCAGAAGCCGCCGACCAGCTTCGCGGTGCCCGAGCTGGGCGAGGAGGAGCGATGAGCGAGCCCGTCGTGCCGAACGTCGTCACCGCGCCGGAGCACCACACCCGTCGCCGCTACGAGGTGCGCCACGTCACCACCTATGACTACGAGAACGACGTGACCGCTTCCTACGGCCGGGCCTGCCTGCGCCCCCGCGACACCCCCTGGCAGGACGTGGTCAGCCATGTCACGCGGGTGGAGCCGCAGCCGGACGTGCTGGACGAGGGCGAGGACTTCTTCGGCAACTTCTCCCACTACCTGGAGATCACCCAGCCGCACCGGCGCCTGGCGGTGAGCAAGACGAGCATCATCGACGTCGAGTGGCCGGCCGTGGACCTGGCCGCGCTGGACCGTTGGAGCGTGGCCGAGGCGGCCGCGGCGCTGGGCCAGGATGCGGCCGTCGACCCCACCGAGCGGGCGCGCTACCTGCTCCCCTCGGCGCTGGTCACCCTGCAGGACGAGGTGCGCGACTTCGCCGCCACCCTGGCCTGGCCCGAGCGGCCGCTGGGCCAGGCGATCGCCGCGGTGACCCACGAGATCTGGCGCGACTTCTCCTATGACAAGACCGCCACCAGTACCCGCACCACGCTGCCCGAGGTGCTGGCCAAGCGGGCCGGGGTCTGCCAGGACTTCGCCCACCTGGCCTGCGCCGTCTTCCGCGCCGCCGGGCTGCCCTCGCGCTACGTGAGCGGCTACATCGAGACCTCTCCCCCGCCGGGCAAGGTGAAGCTGGCCGGCTCGGATGCCACCCACGCCTGGAGCGCGGTGATGGTGCCGGGCGGGCGCTGGGTGGACCTCGACCCCACCAACAACCACCTGGCCGACTCCCGCTACCTGGTGACGGCCTGGGGCCGCGACTTCCGCGACGTCTCGCCGCTGAAGGGCGTGATCTTCTCCGAGGGCGGCAGCTCCACGCTGACGGTGGCCGTCGACGTGGTCCGGCTCGACTGAACCCTTGGCGCGGTGCGCCACACTGGAGGGGTGAGCCTGATGATGGATGCCCCCGGTGATGCCGAACGACGCGTCGCGCTGCGCAGGATGCGCGCCATGGCCACCGGGCTGCTGGTGCTGGCCGCGGTGCTCTACCTGGTGACCCTGCGCGAGAGCCGCACCGGCTGGCTCGGCTGGGTCAATGCCGGCAGCGAGGCCGCCATGGTCGGCGCCCTGGCCGACTGGTTCGCGGTGACCGCCATCTTCCGCCACCCGCTGGGCATCCCGGTGCCGCACACCGCGCTGGTGAAGCGGCGCAAGAACGAGCTGGGCCGCAGCCTGCAGCAGTTCGTCACCAACAACTTCCTCACCGTCGACGTGCTCCAGGAGCGGGTCCGCGAGGCGCACCTGGTGGACCGTGCGGTGGACTGGCTGGAGCGCCCTGACAACCGGCGACGGCTGCTGGCGCAGGCGGTGCGCGGTGGCAAGGCAGCCCTGCTGCGGGTCAAGGACGAGGATGTGGAGGCGCTGGTGCAGGCCACCGTGCTGCCCCGGCTGCGCAGCCAGCCGGTCTCCCCCACCCTGGGCCGACTGCTGGCCGACGTGGTGCGCGAGGGCTCGCACCAGCAGCTGGTGGACGTGCTCGCCCGCGAGCTGCACTCCTGGCTGCAGCGCCACCCCGAGGCGGCACGTTCCGTGATCGGCGAGCGGGCCCCGAAGTGGAGCCCCGGCTGGCTGGACCGCCAGGTGGTGGACTTCGGCTACAACCAGGCCCTGGAGTGGGCGATGGCCGTGCGGATGCAGCCTCGCCATCCCTTCCGCCAGGCCATCGACGGCTACCTGGCCAAGCTCGCCGAGGACCTGCAGGGCGACGAGAAGATCATGGCGCGCGCCGAGGCCCTGAAGGAGCAGCTGCTGCACAACCCGTCGGTGCCCGGTGCCGTGGTGGACGTCTGGCACACGGTGCGCGACTCGATGGACCAGGCGCTGGACGACCAGGACTCCGCCCTGTGGCGCCAGGCGGATCGCTGGCTGGCCGAGCTGGCCCAGCGGCTGCGCACCGACCCCGATCTGCACCGTCGCGCCGAGCAGCGCGTCGACGACGCCGTGGTCTTCCTGGTGGACACCTATGGCGAGGAGCTGGCCACCGTCATCTCGGTGACCGTGGACCGCTGGGACGCCGATGAGGCCAGCCAGCGCATCGAGCTCTTCGTGGGCCGCGACCTGCAGTTCATCCGGATCAACGGCACCGTGGTGGGCTGCCTGGCCGGCCTGGTGATCCATGCCGTGAGCCAGCTGGTGCACTGAGCCCGGAGATGGCGCGGCCCGCGCCCCACCGGGGGTGCGGGCCGCGTCGCGGTTCAGCCGATCACTTGGGCAGCAGCCAGTCGTTGGGGGCGAAGAGCTCGAAGTGGATGCTCTCGGCCGGCACGCCGGCCTCCTGCAGCTGGGAGCGCACGGCCATCAGGAAGCCGTTCGAGCCGCACAGGTAGAACTGGGCGCCCTCGGGCAGCTCCACCTGGTCGAGCTGCATCAGACCCAGGGTGGCCAGCTCGTGCTCGCCCTTCTCGAACCACAGCTTCAGGCTGCCGTTCGGCAGCGCGTCGACGGCCTCGGTGAGCTCGTCGACCAGCGCGGCGCCGGCGGCATCCTGGTCGGCGTGCAGCACCAGCACCTGACGGGTGGACTTCTCGTCGGCCAGGGCGCGGGCCATGCCGAGCATCGGGGTGGCGCCGATGCCGGCGCTGATCAGCACCACGGGGGCCTCGCTGTCCTGGTCGAGGACCAGGTCACCGGTGGGCAGGCTGACCTCGAGCTCGTCACCCTCCTTCAGCCCCTCCACCAAGGAGGTGGAGACCTCGCCGGCGGGGGTGGTGTCGCCCAGCACCTGCTTGACGGTGAACTGCCAGCGGCCCTCGGTGGGGGCATTGCACAGGCTGTACTGGCGCAGCTGGCCGGCACCGTCGGCCATGGTGCGGCGCACGGAGATGTACTGGCCGGGCAGGAAGGAGCGCAGCGCGGGCTCGCCCTGGCGGGCCTCCAGCTCGAAGCTGGCGACGTGCTCGCCCTGGTCGATGCGACGGGCCACCTTGGCAGTCAGGAAGACCTCGCCGGGCTCGACCCCGGCCTTCTCGTAGAGGGCGTTCTCGAAGCGCACCAGGGTGCGGGCCATGATCCAGTAGACCTCGTCCCAGGCCTCGGCCACCGGCGCGGTGACCACGTCGGCGCCCAGCACGTCGACGATCGCGGCGAACAGGTTGTCGTGCACGATCTGGTACTGGTCCTCGGTGATGCCCAGGCTGACGTGCTTGTGCCCGATCCGGCTGAGCAGCTCGTCGGGGCTGGGGCCGTCGGGGTTGACCAGCAGGGTGGCGAAGGTGGCCACCGAGGCGGCCAGCGCCTTCTGCTGGGCGCCCCGGGCCTGGTTGCCGCGGTTGAAGGTGTCGCGCAGCAGGTCGGGGTTGGCCGAGAACATGCGCTGGTAGAAGTTCGGGGCGATCTCGTCGATCTTCGAGCCGACCAGGGGCAGGGTCGCGCGGATGGTCTCCGCGTGCTCGTCGGTGAGCTGCTCGTGGACGAAGTCGGGCTGGTGCTTGGTGTTCATCGGTCCTCCTGGGATATGTGTCCTGCTCGCAATATACAAGGGCAGGGCCGGTTGAAAAGTGGATCGGATGTCCCTGCGGTGACGATCCGACGAACAGCCATCCGTATCCTGGCGGATGCTCGCCCCCCGCGGCGCCGGGCCCCCTAGGATCGATCGACGGGGCGCGGCCGCATCGCGCACAGGCCCGAGGGGGAGGCAACAGATGGACCGGATCGAGGACTTTCGCAGCTACATCGACCGGCTGCGCACCGACGGCTACCAGGTGCTGCCGGACATCGCCGGCTCGGACCCGGACCTGATCGACCCGGGCGGCTCCGCGGTGGAGACCTGGCGCGAGGACTACCCCTACGACGAGCGGATGGGGCGCGAGGAGTACGAGCAGGAGAAGTACAACCTCCAGGTGGAGCTGCTCAAGTTCCAGTACTGGACCCAGGACACCGGGGCGCGTCACCTGGTGCTCTTCGAGGGCCGCGACGCCGCTGGCAAGGGCGGCACCATCAAGCGCTTCGAGGAGCACCTCAACCCGCGCCACCTGCACACCGTCGCGCTGAACAAGCCCACCACCACCGAGCAGGGCCAGTGGTACTTCCAGCGCTATGTGAGCCACTTCCCCACCGCCGGGGACATCACTTTGTTCGATCGTTCCTGGTACAACCGTGCCGGGGTGGAGCGCGTGATGGGCTTCTGCTCCGATGCCGAGTACCAGCAGTTCCTGCGCCAGGCGCCGCTGCTGGAGACGATGATCACCGACTCGGGCACTTCGCTGACCAAGTTCTGGTTCTCGGTGACCCAGGGCGAGCAGCGCACCCGTTTCGCGATTCGTCAGCTGGACCCGGTGCGGCAGTGGAAGCTCTCGCCGATGGACATCGAGAGCCTGGACAAGTGGCAGGACTACGGCGACGCGAAGGACGCCATGTTCGCCGCCACCGACACCGACACCGCGCCTTGGTGGTCGATCAAGTCCAATGACAAGAAGCGCGCCCGGATCAATGCGATGCGCTTCTTCCTCAACCAGTTCGACTACGAGGGCAAGGACACCTCCGTGGTCCACGAGCCCGATCCGCTGATCGTCACCCGCGGCCGCGACACCCTGGGCTGAGCAGGCCACCGCGACGAGGCACCGCAAGCAGCAGCCCCCGGCAGATGCCGGGGGCTGCTGGCGGTTCAGGACCGACGTCGGATCACAGCAGGGCCGCCGCCCCGTGCCCGGCGCGCTGGCGCTCGTCATGCATCGCCGTCGCGGCATCGAGGAGCTCCACCAGCTCGCGCTGGTCGCGGATCTCGTCGCGGTAGCGGGCGGGCATCAGCTCGATCTGCGCCTTCTCGCGCACCAGCTTGGCCCAGGTGCGCTCCCGCTCGTCGGGGTCGGACTCCCAGTCCAGGTCCAGGTAGGCCTGGGCATGGCGCCGGGCGTTGTTCACGGCGGTGTGCGCCTTGCCCTTGGGCGAGAGCAGCGAGGCGACGATGGTGACGGCGAGGACGCCCAGGATCACCGACAGGCTGAAGCCGGTGCTGATCTCCACCACGTGGACCGGGTTGCCGTCGTTGATGAAGCCCAGGGTGTTCTCGTGCAGGGCGTGCAGGATCAGCTTCACGCCGATGAAGCCCAGGATGGCCGCCAGGCCGTAGGACAGGTAGATCAGGCGGTCCAGCAGGCCGTCGATCAGGAAGTAGAGCTGGCGCAGGCCCAGCAGGCTGAAGGCGGTGGCGGTGAAGACGATGAAGGTGTTCTGGGTCAGGCCGAAGATCGCCGGGATCGAGTCCAGCGCGAACAGGATGTCGGTGCCGCCGATGGCCGCCATCACCAGCAGCATGGGGGTCATCACCTTCTTGCCGTCGACGACGGTGAACAGCTTGTCGCCGTCGTAGACCTCGGAGGTCTTGAACAGCTTGCGCGCGATCCGGATCATGATGTTGTCCGCGCCGTGACCGTCGCCCTCGGTGGACTCCGGCTTGAGCATGTTGCCGGCGGTGACCAGCAGCACCAGGCCGAACAGGTAGAAGACCCAGGCGAAGGAGTTGATCAGCGCCGCGCCCAGCAGGATGAAGCCGGTGCGGGCCACCAGCGCCACGACGATGCCGAAGAGCAGCACCTTCTGCTGGTCGGCCCGGGGCACCCGGAAGCTGGACATGATGATCAGGAAGACGAACAGGTTGTCGACGCTGAGCGCCTTCTCGGTGATGTAGCCCGCGAAGTACTCGGTGCCGGCCTGGTCACCGCCCAGCAGCCACAGGCCGATGCCGAAGGCGATGGCGATGCCGACGTAGATGGCCGACCAGGTGGCGGCCTCGCGCAGCGTCGGGATGTGCGCCTTGCGCACGTGGAAGAAGAAGTCGAAGGCCAGCAGGCCGACGATGAAGGCGATGGTGAGGCCCCAGACGAGAGGGGGAACGACCACGAGGACTCCTGAGGGAGATGATGGCGGGCCCGGGCACGGCGGTGCACGGACTGGTTGCTCGGTGTGATCACCGAGACGAGACCATCAGGTCGTTCGCCTCAGAGGTGGAACGGGATTTCCGTTCCTCGACGGGGTTTCCCGGCCGTCGATGTTGAAGATTCTACCAACCGCGCCGGTAGGTGACAAATCCCACATCTCGCCGCGGTCCTACGCGGGACAATGGGGGCATGGACAGCCTCGCCGAGCTCTTGGTCCGCAGCCACCGGATCGTCTTCTTCGGCGGGGCGGGTGTCTCCACCGAGAGCGGCATCCCGGACTTCCGCTCCTCCGCGGGGCTCTACGCCCGCACCAGCGACGACGGCCTGCCGCCCGAGTACCTGCTCAGCCATGACTGCCTGGTGGAGGATCCGGAGGCCTTCTTCGACTTCCACCGCAGTGCCCTGCTGCATCCCGAGGCGCGGCCCAACCGTGGTCACCGGGCCCTGGCGCGGCTGGAGGCGGCCGGACGGCTGAGCGCCGTCGTGACCCAGAACATCGATGGCCTGCACCAGCAGGCCGGCTCCCGGGTGGTGCACGAGGTGCACGGCTCGGCGCGACGCAACCGCTGCCTGGGGTGCGGCGAGGACTACGACATGGCCTGGATGCTGGCCACCCGCGGGGTCCCCGCCTGCGAGCGCTGCGGCGCCATGGTGCGTCCCGAGGTGGTGCTCTACGGCGAGGGTCTGGACCAGCAGGTGATGGATGCCGCCATCGAGGCGATCATCGGCAGCGACCTGCTGCTGGTGGGCGGCACCTCGCTCAACGTCTACCCGGCCGCCGGCCTGGTGCGCTTCGCCACCGGCACGCTGGCGGTGGTGAACCGCGAGGCCACCGGCTACGACCAGATGGCCGACCTGGTGGTCCACGACCAGCTGGGCACTGTGCTGGGCGAGGCCGTCGACGCCCTGCTCGGCCCGGAGCCCGTCGAGGATCCCCCGGCCTGAGCCGGGCTCAGAGCTGCCAGTCCTTGGCGAGCTGCTTGGCGCGACGTCCGGCAGTGCGCCCCCGCAGCCAGCCCTGCGCCTCGGACAGCCGCTCCAGCGCCATCACCAGCTCGCGCCCATGGGCCTGTGGATCGGCCTGGGCCACCGGTTCCAGGGCTTCCACCAGGGCCTCGTGGCTGGCCACCACCCAGCCCTTGTCACCCGAGGAGAGCGCCCGGTGGGCCTCCTCGCGCAGGCCGTCGAGCGGGTCGGCCCGGCGCTGCGCCTCGTGCTCGGCCGCCAGCTGCGCGGCATGGCGGCGCTCGGCCTCGAGCTCCGCATCGCGCGCCTCCTGCTCCCGGCGCTCCTGCTCGCGGCGCTCGCGCTCCGCTCGCTCGGCCTGCTCGGCCTGCTCGGCCTGCGCTGCGGCCTCCCGCGCCTGGCGCTCGGCCGCCTCGCGGGCCTGCTCCTCGGCGGCCTCGCGCTCCAGCTCGGCCGCGGCCAGGTCGGTCTCCGTGGCGGCATCGGCGCCCTCCGACTCCGCCGGGGCCGCAGGCTCGCTCACCGGCTCAGCGGCCTGCTCGGCGGCCAGGCGGGCCGCCTGGGCCTGCTCGCGCTCCTGCTCGCGGCGCTGCTCCTCGGCCACGGCGGCGGCCTGCTCCTCGGCGCGACGACGCTCGGCCTCGGCAGCCTCCCGGCGCTCCGCTTCCTTCAGCGCTGCAGCCCGGGCGGCGGCCTGCTGACGCTCCTTCTCGGCGCGCAGCGTGGCCTCGCGCAGCTCCGCCACGGCGCGCTCGCGGGCCTCCGCCTCGCGCACCTCGTCGATGCGGCGCATCGCCTCCTCGTCGCTGAGCAGCGCTGCCTCCGGCACCTCGGCCCCCTGCGGGGCCAGCGCGGCCTCGGCGCTCAGCACCTGCCAGTGCGGGGTGTGCTGGCGCGAGACCAGCAGCACGCCGCGCGAGCGGGCGCGCAGCCAGGTGCGCTGGTCCACCTGGCTGAAGTTCTCCGACTCCAGGCCACTGGAGCGCAGTCCCGCCGCGATCTGGTCCGCCTCCGCTCGAGCGGTGGCAGCGGCGGGGTCCTGCAGGGCGTCCAGCACCTCCGCGCGCACCATCAGGGCCAGCCCACGTGCCGCGGGATCCACTGCCATCTGCTTGTTGCCGGCCATCCGGTTGAGGGCCGCATCGATGCTGCGGCGTGCCGCCTCCGCCTGGCCGACAGCCAGCTCCCAGCGCGCCAGGGCGGGTGCCACCAGCAGCTGGGTGCCCAGGTGCTGTCCCACCGGCTTCTCGGCCTTGAGCAGCGCCTGCAGCGCGGACAGCGCGTCCTCGGCGGCCTTCTCGGCCGCCTCGGCCTGCCCGGCGTCCACCATTCCCCAGACCTGGTCCGCGCGCGCCAGCGCCAGCTCGACGCGGCCGGGCTCGCCCCGTCGTCCCGCCATCCGGTGCAGCTGGCTCGCGGTTGCTTCGCGCAGCGCCAGGGCCTCCTCGGTGCGGCCCGTCGCCTGCAGCCGGTCGGCCAGGTCACGACGCAGCGCGAAGCCCGGGCCCACCAGGCGCTCCAGGTGCGGCTTGGTCATCCGCGGCATCTGCGCCAGCGGCTCAGCGGTCCAGCGCTCCCACAGCGAGACCGCCTCGCGCAGCAGGTCCAGCGACTGCTCCCCCAGCCGCACCGTCCAGCGGGCATCCGCGGCGGTGCGCAGCGCCTCCAGCAGCACGACGGTCTCGTCACCCTGCAGCTGGGCCTCGCGGGCTCGGAGCAGGGCCGCATCGGCCTGGGCATTGGCGGCGGCCAGGTCCCCGGCAGCCAGCGCGCCACGGGCGCGGGCCAGCAGCGCCCAGACGGTGGTGCGGGCAGCCAGCTCGTCGGCCAGCCCGGGCTGGGTCAGCTGGTCCTTCCAGGCGAAGGCCGCGCCGATCGTGCTGCCGGCCGCCTCGGCCAGCTCCAGGCCGAGCTGCAGCGTGGCCACGTGGGTCAGCGCCGTGAAGTAGCGGGCGGCGTCCACCACGGGCGTGTACGGACCGACCGGGCCGCGGGAGGCCACCAGCCGGTCGGAGGCCTGCACCGCCTCGGTGGCCTCGCCGGCGGCCTCGCCCCACAGCCGTGAGAGCAGTCGCAGGCCGGTGGCCTGGTTCAGCGCGTCGACCAGCTCCTCGGTCTTGGAGGGGTCCGAGGAGACCCAGCCGCGCAACTGCTTGACCCGGGAGACGGTCTGCTTGAGCTGCTTGGCGTGGTCGTCGCGGGGCTGGGTGTCTGCCATGCGCCCATTCTGGCCTGCTGGCGGCCGGGGGCCCAACCGGAGGGTGGTCCGGACAGCATGAGGGCCCGTCCCCGGTGCGGAGGACGGGCCCTCGGGGCCGTTCAGGACAGGGCGGCGATGGCGGCCTCGTAGTCCGGCTCCTGCTTGATCTCGGGCACCAGCTGGGAGTGCAGCACGGTGCCGTCGGCGTCCACCACGACCACCGCGCGGGCCAGCAGGCCCTGCAGCGGCCCGTCCAGCTGGGCCAGGCCATAGGACTGGTCGAAGCCGCCGCGGAAGTCGGAGCCCATCACCACGTCGTCCAGGCCCTCCGCGCCGCAGAAGCGCGCCTGGGCGAAGGGCAGGTCCTTGCTGATGCAGACCACGGTGGTGTTCTCCAGGCCCGAGGCCAGCTCGTTGAAGCGACGCACGCTGGTGGCGCAGACGCCGGTGTCGACGCTGGGGAAGATGTTCAGCACCAGGCGGCGGCCGGCGAACTGCTCGCTCGTGACCTCGCCGAGGTCGGTGCCGACCAGGGTGAAGGAGGGCGCGGTGGCGCCGGTGGCCGGCAGGTCGCCGGAGAGCTGGACGGGGTTGCCATTCATCGCGGTGGTGGTCATCCCTCGTTTCTAGCACAGAGCCGAGACGGCTATGAAGGCTGTGTGCTTCACTGGAGCACATGAAGGACGAGAGCTTCACGCGCTGGTTCGCGGTGACCATCGACCAGCAGCGCTCCCGGCGTGGCCCGGACCGGGTGGCCGCCCTGCTGTCCGCCCTGGAGCGGGTTCTGGGAGATCGGGCCCGGCTGACGCCCGAGCGCACCGCCGGCGACGAGGTGCAGCTGCTCACCGCCGACCCGGCCGCGGTGGTGGACCTGGTGCGGCTGGTGCAGTGCGAGGGTGCCTGGTGGACCGGCATCGGGCTGGGCGCCGTGGAAACTCCCCTGCCCTCCTCGACGCGCGAGGCCCGTGGTGATGCCTACCTGGCGGCCCGCGAGGCGGTGGAGGCGGCCAAGGCCACCCCCGTGGGCCTGGTGCTGTGCGACGGACCGGGTGCGCGCGGCGAAACTGTCGGTGGCGCGTCCTATCGTGATGTCGACGAGGCAGCCGCGGCGGTGCAGCGCGCGGAGACGGCACTGTGGCTGCTGTGCGAGCTGTGGCAGCGGAGAAGCACGGGGGGATGGCAGATGGTGGACCTGCTGGAGGGAGGCCTGGGCGTCGGCGAGGCGGCCAGGGAGCTGGGGATCAGTGCCTCGGCAGCCAGCCAGCGCCACCGTCGCGCCGGCTGGGAGGTCGAGCGACGGGGCCGGCAGCTCGCCGTCGACCTGCTGCGGGCCGCCCGTGATGGGCAGGACAGGCCATGAGCCCGCTGCTGCTGGATGTGCTGCAGGCCGCAGTGGTGGCACTGCTGGGAGCGCTGGCGGTGCTGGCCGGCGGTCCCCTGGTGCAGACCGTCTTCGCCCGGGTGGATCGTGAGGCGAGGCTGGCGCGCGAGCGTCGCGGTGGGGCCCCCACGCAGGCCGATGGCGCACGGGTCTGTGCCAGCCCCGAACCTGCTCCTGCCCGTGGCCAGGGGGTGGTGGAGGCTGCCCGGGTACTGCCCGGCGGCACCTGGATCGGCATGCTGGAGCGGCTGGCGATCTACGCCGGCCTGGTGGCCCACTATCCCGAGGCGATCGCCATCTGCCTGGCCCTCAAGGGGCTGGCGCGCTACCCGGAGCTGAAGGCCACCACCACGGGTGCAGCGGAACGCTTCATCATCGGCACCTTCGTCTCGGTCCTGGTGGCCTGCGGCTGTGCCGGGCTGGCACTGTGGCTGGCCGGCCCCGTCCTGGACTGGCTGCTCTGATGGCGCTGCTCGTCGACAGTCCCCGCTGGCCCGCCCATGGCACCGTCTACGGTCATCTGGTGAGCGACCACTCGCTGTGGGAGTTGCACGCCGGCGCTGCCCGCGCGGGGCTGTCCACCCGGGCCTTTGACCACGACCACTACGACCTGGCCGCCGAACGCTTCGACGACGCCTTGGCCGCGGGTGCGGTGCGGGTGGACGAACGCGAGCTGGTGCACCGGCTGCGCTCCGGTGGGCTGCGGATCCTCCCCGCCGACCATGCGCCCCGGCGGGGCCGGGCCCGAGCCGCCCTGCACCGCCGTTTCGAGCATCTGCTGCCGGCCGCTGCCCTGCACCAGGTGGTGCAGGACTACTCCGGACCGGGCCGCTGGTACCACGACGTGCGCCACCTGGTGGAGATGCTGGGGCACCTGGACCGGCTGGCCGCCCTGGAGGGCGTGGTCCCGACCCCAGCCGAGGAGCTCGCCGTGCTCTTCCACGACGTGGTCTACGACGGCATCGCAGGCCAGGACGAGCAGCTCTCGGCCGAGCGGGCCGTCAGCACCCTGCGGCAGGCCGGGCACGAGGAGGACGTGGTGGCCGAGGTGGAGCGTCTGGTGCTGCTCACCGCGCACCACCGGCCCGATCCCGCAGACCGGTCCGGAGCCCGGGTGAGCGATGCGGACATGGCGATCCTGGCCTCGGTACCGGGCCGCTACCACGTGAGCGTGCGCGACATCCATCTGGAATACGCCCACCTGGCCGCCGACCGGTGGCGCCAGGGGCGCGCCGCGGTGCTGCAGGGCTTCCTGTCCGGCGGCGAGATCTTCGTCACCGAGCACGGCCGACGGGTCTGGGAGCAGCGGGCCCGCCGCAACGTCGCCGACGAGCTGGAGCACCTGCAGGCCGGCCAGCTGCTGTGAGGCCTGTTCTAGAGTCGTTGCCATGACCGACGCCCTGGACCTGCTGCGAGCCGTCACCCACCGCGCCCACCTGCCCTTTGGCGTCTACAATCTGCGCCCGGTCACCGCCGGGAGCCGACCCGGACGCGGCGTCTACCGCTCCAGCCTGCTCTGGGGCGCCACCGCCGCCGACCGCCACCGGATCCAGGAGCTGGGCATCACCCGCATCATCGACCTGCGCACCGAGAAGGTGGCCGCCAACTTCCCCGATCCCGTCCTGCCGGGCGTCACGAACACCTTGGTTGACCTGCACGGCACCGGTGAGTCCGTGCTGGGCGAGCGGATCACCGAGGCCGACACCGTCGAGGCGATGAAGGCGCGCTACCGCCGCATGGTCAGCGACGAGGGCCAGCGCGAACGGATCGCCCAGACCCTGCGCCTGATCGCCGACGAGCCGGGGGCGGTGCTCTTCCACTGCACCGACGGCAAGGACCGCACCGGCTGGATCGCCCTGCTGCTGCAGCACCTCAACGGCGACTCCCCCGCCCAGATCCGCGCCTCCTACCTGGCCAGCCAGCCGCTGGTGGACCACATGGCGCGCTTCCGTTTCCGCACCGACACCCTGCGCGGCGGTCGACGCCTGGCGCGTCGCAACCGGCCCATGAACCTGGTGGACCTGGCCTTCCTCGACGCCGGTCTCGACGAGGTCACGCAGCGCTGGGGAGACCTGGACGGCTACCTGCGCCAGGGCCTCGGCCTCGACGAGCAGACGATGGCAGCGCTCCGCGCAAAGTTGTGATGGCAACGCCGGGCGCGACGCTGTAGGGCCGTGCGGCGCGGGGCGGGAAGCCCCTAGGCTCGAGACCATGGCAGACGTCGAATCCACCCGCACCCCTCGCCCTGTCGCCGGCGGCATCACCAAGGACACCCGGCTGTGTCTGTCGCTGTCCGGCCGCCCCGGCAACACCGGCACCCGATTCCACAACTACCTTTACGACGCGCTCGGCCTCGACTACGTCTACAAAGCCTTCACCACCGACGACATCACTGCCGCCATCGCCGGCGTGCGCGGCCTGCAGGTGCGCGGAGCCGCGGTCTCCATGCCGTGGAAGGAGGACGTGATCGCCCTGGTGGACGAGATGGACCCCTCGGCCGAGGTGATCGAGAGCGTGAACACCATCGTCAACACCGACGGCCACCTCAAGGCCTACAACACCGACTACCTGGCCATCGTCTCCCTGCTGCGCTCCCACCAGGTGCCCACCGAGCTCGACGTCGTGGTGCTCGGCGCCGGCGGGATGGCCAAGGCCACCGTCGCCGCCCTGCGCGACGAGGGTTTCGAGCGGATCACCGTGGTGGCTCGCAACCAGACCACCGGCAGCGCCCTGGCCGCCAAGTACGGCTTCGACTGGGCCGCCGAGGTGGGTGGGCTGCGTCCCGGCCTGGTGGTCAATTGCACCCCCGTCGGCATGGAGGGCGGCCCCGAGGCCGATGCCATCCCGGTCTCCGAGGAGGTGCTGCATGCCGCCCAGGTGGTCTTCGACGTCGTCCCCCGCCCCACCTGGACCCCGATGCTGCAGCGGGCCCGCGAGCTGGGCAAGGTCACCATCAACGGCGCGCAGGTGATGAGCCTGCAGGCGCTGGAGCAGTTCGTGCTCTACACCGGCGTGCGACCCGACGACGTGCTGGTGGAGCAGGCCACCGCCTTCAGCCACCAGGGCTGAGGTTCTGGCTCAGCCCTGGGCGCGGATGGTCTCGAGCCGGTCGCGCACCAGGGCGAGCAGCAGCTCGTCGGGGATCATCTTCTGCGGGCTGAAGTGGATGGCGCTCTTCGTGGTCTCGAAGCCGGCCAGCCGGTCGGCGAAGCGCTCGAGGGTGTGGCCGCTGAAGGTGTACCAGGACAGGAAACGACGGCCGGCCGCGAAGCCACCCACGATCCGGTTGCCCTTGCGCTGGTCCACCGCGAAGGCGGGCAGCCGGTAGCTCTCCACCTCCAGCACCCCGGGCACCTCGGCGTGCACCAGCTCGCGCAGGTGCTGCAGGGCCGCCCGTTCCGGCTCGGCCAGGCCGGTCAGGTGGTCGTCGACGACGGTCATGGGCGATCCACCTGCATCAGGCCGTCCACGTCCACCAGGTAGCCGGCAGCCAGCTCCGGCGCGCGCAGGGCGGCCTCGCGCTGCTGGCGGCGCAGCTGTCGTTCGCGCAGCGCCGCCCAGACCAGCAGCGCCAGCAGGACGGGGACGCTCGCCAGCAGCAGCGCGATGACCACGGCGATGTTCATGTCCAGCACCATAGCCCCCGGGGGCAGTGGGCATCCCCTGCCGCACCCTGAACCGTCCCCGAACCGGGGCGAGGAGCGGGGGTGGCGGACCTGATCGGGCCCACAATGGAGTCATGAGCAACCAGCAGTTCAACCCCTACCAGCACCCCAACCCGAACCAGGCCTGGTCGTACCAGCCGACCCCGCCCTCGATGATCCCGAACGAGGACCGCTCGGCCGCGGCCATGGCCCACTTCTCCACGATCATCGCCATGGTGCTCAGCGCCGGCTGGCTGAGCTTCGTCGGCCCGCTGGTGATCTGGCTCCTCTACAAGGACCGCTCCCCCTACGTGCGCCGCGCCTCCGCCGGCGCCTTCAACTTCAACATCTGGCTGACGCTGGCCACCATCGTCGGCTGGATCCTGGTCTTCACCGTCATCCTGGCACCGGTGGGTGGCCTGATCATGCTCGTCACCTCGGTGCTGCAGATCTGGTGCCATGTCCGCGCCGGCCTGAAGGCGCTCAAGGGCGAGGAGTACCACTACCGCCACCAGACCGGCATCCTCAGCTGAGCGGAGACCGCCGGTAGAGGTAGCGGTGGTGTTCCATGAAGCCGAGTGAGTCGTACAGGCTCCTGGCGACGTGGTTGTCCTCCACCACCTGCAGGTAGCAGAACCTGGCCCCCAGCTCCCGTGCCCTGGCCGTCATCGCGACGGTCAGGGCACGGCCATGCCCGCGGCCGCGCAGCGCCGAGTCGATGACCAGCCCGCTCAGCCCGCCCCAGTCGCGGGTGAGCACCAGGCGACCGGCACCGGCCACGCGGCCGTCGACCAGGAGCGTCGCGTAGTGGGCGTCGACGGCGGTGGTCACCGGCAGCCGTGCCGGGTCCTCGGAGGACTCCGGGCCCAACCAGTCCTCGTCGGGGGAATCCGCCCACCTGACCGTGCCGGAGTACCCGGGTGGCAGCACATCTGCCGGCCCGGGAGCGCGGAGGTCGAGGGTCATGGCGATCGCCCGTTCGCTGGGCTGCCATCCGCGGCCGGCGAACTCGCGGTCCAGCCGGGCGCCCGGCTCGTCGGAGGAGAGGTTGCGGGCGGCCACCTGGACCAGGGCCGGCAGGCCGCGCTCGGCGTAGAAGGAGACGACGTCGCGCAGCGCCTGGTCCAGGTCACGTTCCGGGTCGCCGGTGGGATGGGCGGAGTTGGCGCGCTTGGTGTGGCCGCCGCCGGCGTGCAGGGTCCAGCCTCCGAGGCGTACCTGCTCGGTGCCCGGCCAGCCCTCGGCCATCAGCCGCTGCAGGTCGTCGACACCGGAGCTGGGGCGCACCACCCGCGGCGGCACCCGGCGCATCGCGCGCACCTGCTCGCGCGGAACCTCCACCGGTCCCCGGCCGGCCGGCAGCACCACGATCCGCTCCTCGTCGGCCAGCACCAGGTCTCCCACCAGGTCGTGGGCCTGGCCGTCGGCGTCGACATGGCGCAGCGAGACCCGCATCGCCCCGTCCTGGCCAGCGGGGGCTCTGCGGCCCGGAGCAGGAGTGCCGGCCGACTGGTGCGCTGCGGTTGGCTGAGTGTCGGGGTCCATGGGCGGCAGGCTAGCGCGAGCGTGAAAGCATGGCGCCATGTGCTCACCGTCCCCCACCGCCGACCAGCTGGACGATCCCGCGCTGCGCAGCAGCCTGCGCCGCACCGTGGTGCTGGTGGCGCTGCTGAACCTGGCCTACTTCTTCGTCGAGGGTGCGGTGGCCCTGCTGATCGGCTCGGTGAGCCTGTTCGCGGACTCGGTGGACTTCTTCGAGGACTTCGCGGTGAACAGCCTGATTGCGCTGGCGCTCGGCTGGAGCCTGCAGCGTCGTGCCGTGGCCGGCAAGGTGATGGCCGGCATCATCCTGCTGCCCGCGCTGGCGGCCCTGTGGCAGGCGATCACCAAGTTCTCCGACCCCCGTCCGCCGGAGGTGCTCTCGCTGGTGCTCACCGCCGGCGGCGCCATCGTGGTGAACATCGCGTGCACCTGGCTGCTGGCTCGCTGGCGCCACCACGGCGGTTCGATGACCACGGCCGCCTTCCTGGCGGCCCGCAACGACGTCCTGGCCAATGCCGCCATCATCGCCATGGCGGGTGTGACCGCCCTGACCCGCAGCGGATGGCCGGACATCGTGCTGGGCCTGCTGATCGTGGCGCTCAACCTCACCGCGGCGCGTGAGGTCTGGGAGGTGGCCAGCAACGAGCAGCTGGCCGCCCGGGCGCTGGCCGGCGAGGACGTGGACGACGACTGAGCCGCCCACGCCCGCCTGCAGCCAGGGTCAGCCGGCGACCAGGCCCCGTCGCTCCAGCAGCGGCTCGATACGCGCCTCGCGGCCCCGGAAGGCGGTGAAGGAGTCCATCGGTTCGCGGGTGCGGCCGCGGCTCAGCAGTTCGGCGCGGAAGTGGTCGCCGTTCTCGCGTCGCAGGCCCCCGTTCTCCCGGAACCACTCCACGGTGTCGGCGTCCAGGATCTCGGACCAGATGTAGGAGTAGTAGCCGGCGTCGTAGCCGCCCGCGAAGGTGTGCGCGAAGTAGGTGCTGCGGTAGCGCGGCGCCACCCACTCGTTGGCCAGCCCCACCCGCTCCAGCGCTTCGGCCTCGAAGGCCGCCACGTCGGTCACCTCGGTACCGGGGGCGATCTTGTGCCATTCCTGGTCCAGCAGCGCGCTGGCCAGGTACTCGACGGTCTCGAAGCCCTGGTTGAAGGTGGCGCTCTGTTCCAGGCGCTGCAGCACCTCGGCGGGCAGCGGCTCACCGGTCTCGTGGTGGCGGGCGTAGTGGTTGACCACCTCGGGCCAGGTGATCCACATCTCGTTGACCTGGCTGGGGAACTCGACGAAGTCACGCGCCACGTTCGTGCCGGCCAGGCTCGGGTAGGTGGCCTTCGACAGCAGCCCGTGCAGGGCGTGGCCGAACTCGTGGAACAGGGTGTTCACCTCGTCCAGGGTGAGCAGGACCGGTTCGCCCGGGGCGGGGCGCGGGATGCTCAGGGTGTTGCAGACCACCGGCAGCTCGTCGAAGAGCCGGCTCTGCTCCACCAGGTTGTTCATCCAGGCGCCGCGACGCTTCGACTCGCGCGCGAACGGGTCCAGGATGAACAGGCCCAGGGCGGTGCCGTCCTCGTCGTGCACCTCGAAGACCTGCGCATCCGGGTGCGGCGCCTCGATGTCCGGACGCGGGGTGAAGGTGATGCCGTAGAGCTGGGTGGCGGCCCACAGCACGCCCTCGCGCACCACCCGGTCCAGCTCGAACCACGGGCTGAGGGCCGCGGTGTCCACCGCGTACTGCCGGGAGCGCACCTTCTCTGCGTAGTGGCTCCAGTCCCAGGGCGCCAGCTCGAAGCGCTCGATGCCGCGCTCGCGGCAGTCGGTGTCCACCTCCTGCTGCAGGGCTGCGGCCTCGCGGCGCAGGTTGGCCAGCGCCGGCTCGGCCAGCGGGTAGACGATGCGCTCGATCTCCTCGGGCGTGCGGGCGGTCTGGTCGGCCACGGCCACCGTGGCATGGTTGGCGCAGCCCAGCAGGGCGGCCCGCTCGGCGCGAAGGGCCGTGATGCGACGCACCAGGTCGCTGTTGTCGTGCTCGTTGCCGCGGCTGCCGCGCGAGGTGGAGGCCTGGTGCAGCCGGCGTCGGCTGTCCCGGTTGGTCAGCTGCGCCTGGTAGGGGTGGTCGGTGTAGAGGTCCAGCGAGACCAGGTAGCCCTCCTGGCCGCGAGCGGCGGCCGCCTGACGGCAGGCCGACAGCTGACCCTCCCCCAGCCCGTCGAGCTCCTCGGCGGTGGCGAAGAGCACGGCCAGGTCATTGGTCTCGGCCAGCAGGTTCTTCTGGAAGCGGGTGGTCAGCGTGGACAGCTCCTGGTTGATCTCACGCAGGCGCTGCTTGGCCTGCTCCTCCAGCCCGGCACCGGCCAGCTGCATGCCGCGCCAGGTGCGCTCCACCAGCTGGACCGACTCGGGGTCGAGGCCCAGCTCGTCGACGCGCTCATGGACCTCGGCGACGCGGGCGAAGAGCTGCGGGTCCAGGTCGACGGCATCGCGGTGGGCCGCCATCCGCGGGGCCAGTTCCGCCTCCAGCTCGCGCAGCTCCTCGGTGGAGTCGCTCGCCACCTTGGTGAAGAAGATCATCGCCACCCGGTTCAGGGTCCGCCCGGAGCGCTCCAGCGCCAGCACGGTGTTCTCGAAGCTCGCCGGTTCGTCCTGCTCGACGATGCGGCGCACCTCGGCCTCGTGCTCGGCCAGGCCGGCCTCGAAGGCCTCGCGGTAGTGCGCGAGGGTGATGTCGGCGAAGCGGGGCAGGCCGTAGGGCAGGTCACTGGGGGTCAGCAGCGGGTTCGACATGTCCCAGACCCTAGTGCCGGCCGAGGGTCTGGCGGAGAATTGAGCCGGTGACACGGGATGGGGCCCGCTGGGCCCGCCCGACGACGAGGGAGGACCCATGAGGGCGGTCTGGTACGAGCGACAGGGCCCGGCAGCCGAGGTGCTGCAGGTCGGCGAGCTGGCAGACCCTGAGCCCGCCGACGGCGAGGTGCGGGTGAGGGTGCTGCTCTCGGGCGTCAACCCGGGCGACGTGCGCAAGCGCGAGGACTCCTTCGGCCATGGGATGGCCCACCCCCGGGTGGTGCCGCACAGCGACGGGATGGGCGTGGTGGACCGGGTCGGCCCCGGCGTCGATCCCGCCCGGCTCGGCAGCCGGGTGTGGCTGTGGGGCGCCCAGTCCTACCGTGCCTTCGGCACCGCCGCCGACCTCGTGGTGGTTCCCGAGCACCTGGCGGTTGCCCTGCCTGACGAGGTGGACGACGAGCTGGCCGCCTGCCTCGGGATCCCCGGCATCACCGCGCACCGCTGCATCCTCGGTGACGGTCCGGTGGCCGGTCGCACGGTGCTGGTGCACGGCCTGCTCGGTGGGGTGGCCTCGATGGCCGCCGCCCTGGCCCGACGCGACGGTGCCACCGTGATCGGCACGGTGCGGCGCACCACCGACCTGGCCGAGGCAGAGGGCCTGGCCGACCACGTCGTAGCCCTGGACGACGACCCGGCCGGGCGGGTCCGTTCCCTCGCCCCGCGAGGCGTCGACCGGGTGGTGGAGGTGGCTCTGGCGGCCAACCTGGACCTGGACCGGCAGGTGCTGGCGCAGCACGGCGTGATCAGCGCCTATGCCAGCGACCAGCCGGAGGTGGTGCTCCCCTTCTGGCCGATGCTCTTCGACAACCTCAGCCTGCGGCTGGTGGGCAGTGACGACTTCACCCCCGCCCAGCGGGAGGCCGCCGTCGCGGACCTCACCGCAGCGGCGGCCGAGGGGTGGCTGCGGCCCCGGATCGCCGAGCCGCTGCCCCTGGAGCAGTGCGCCCGGGCCCACGACCTGGTGGCCGCCGGTTCCCGGGAGCGCCAGCTGCTGCGCGTGCAGCAGCCCTGACCGCGGCCCGGGAGACGGGCAGTGGTGGGGCTCAGTCCTCGAAGGGGGCGGGGTCGCCGGCGCCCTGGCGGACCACCTGCGGGCCGTCCTCGCCGGTGAAGTCCACCACGGTGGTGGGGCCGAGACCCACGTCGCCGGAGTCCAGCACCAGGTCGATCTCGTGGCCCAGCTCGTCGGCGATGGTCCAGCCGTCGGTCATCGGTTCGTCGGTGCCGGGCAGGATCAGGGTGGAGCTGGTGATCGGCTCGCCCAGCTCGTCGAGCAGCGCCCGGGCCGTGACATGGTCGGGGATCCGCACGCCGACGGTCTTCTTCTTCGGGTGCAGCATCGCCTTGGGCAGCTCGCGGGTGGCCTTGAGGATGAAGGTGTAGGGGCCAGGGGTGTTGGCCTTGATGGCGCGGAACTCCCAGTTGTCCATCTCCACCCACTCGCCCAGCTGGGCGAACTCGCTGACCACCAGGGTGAAGTGGTGCTTGTCGTCCAGCTTGCGCAGCCGGCGGATCCGCTCCACCGCGTCCTTGTCCCCCATCCGGCAGCCCAGTGCGAAGCCGGAGTCGGTGGGATAGGCGATCAGACCGCCGTCGCGCAGCACCTGCACGGCCTGCGCCAGCGACCGTGGCTGGGGATTGGCGGGGTGGACGTCGAGGTATCGGGCCATGGCGAGATCCTAGACCGCACCGACCGCTCAGGGGCGCGGGCGGCGCAGCTCGCCGCTGGCGCTCCCGGTGGCCTCCAGCCGGTCGATCCCCAGCAGGGACAGGAAGGTGGTCTCCGACTCGGCACGGGTGGTGACCGTGATCACACCGGCGGACAGGCTCGCCTCGCCCTCCACCCCCTCGTCGGCCAGCGCCTGCCGGGCGGCTCCCAGCGCAGCACCGGTGCCGTCGCGGCCCACCAGCCGGTCGGCTGCCGAGGCGTCGCTGCCCTGGCGCACCGCCACCGCTGCCGCCACCTCGGCCCTGCGGTGGGCGCGCGCCCGGGCGCCGCCGTCGATGACCAGCCCGGCCACCAGGAAGAGCGCCATCACCAGCACCGAGCCCAGCGCGCTGACGCTCAGTCCGCGCTCGTCGCGTCGTCGTGGTCGGTTGTCCATGCCCAGCAGTCTGGCAGCCGGTCCGCGGCTATGGGCAGTGGCCGAGTCGGGGCCTGTGGATGACGCCGGACCGGGCTGCCCCAGCCCCGCTTCGGTTGGCTAGGCTGGAGCCGACACACTCCTTCAGGAAAGGTCTGGACCACATGGTCAAGAAGGTTGCACTGCTCACCGCCGGTGGCTTCGCCCCGTGCCTCTCGTCGGCCGTCGGTGGCCTCATCGAGCGCTACACCGAGGTCGCCCCCGACGTGGAGATCATCGCCTACAAGCACGGCTACCAGGGCCTGCTCAAGGGCGACTACTTCACCGTCACCCCCGCGGTGCGCGAGCACGCCGCCGAGCTGCACAAGTTCGGTGGCTCGCCGATCGGCAACTCCCGCGTGAAGCTGACCAATGCTGCCGACCTGGTCAAGCGCGGCCTGGTGGCCGAGGGCGACGACCCGCTGAAGGTGGCCGCCGACCGTCTGGTGGCCGACGGCGTCGACGTGCTGCACACCATCGGTGGCGACGACACCAACACCACCGCCGCCGACCTGGCTGCCTACCTGGCCGAGCACGACTACGGCCTGACCGTGGTGGGCCTGCCCAAGACCATCGACAACGACGTGATCCCGATCAAGCAGTCGCTGGGTGCCTGGACCGCCGCCGAGCAGGGCGCCGGCTTCGCCCGCAACATCATCGGCGAGCACAACTCCGGCTCGCGGATGCTGATCATCCACGAGGTCATGGGCCGCAACTGCGGCTGGCTGACCGCCGCCACCGCGCAGAAGTACCGCGAGTGGCTGGACAGCGTCGAGACCTGGGTGCCCGAGATCGGCCTGAGCAAGCAGGCCTGGGACGTCCACGCCGTCTACGTGCCCGAGGCCGAGATCGACCTGGAGGCCGAGGCCGCCCGCCTCACCAAGGTGATGGACGAGGTGGGCAATGTGACCATCTTCCTGTCCGAGGGTGCCGGCCTGGAGTCGATCATCGCGGAGATGGAGAAGGCCGGGCAGGAGGTCCCCCGCGACCCCTTCGGCCACGTCAAGCTCGACAAGGTCAACCCCGGTGCCTGGTTCGGTGACCAGTTCGCCAAGCTGCTGAAGGCCGAGAAGGTCATGGTGCAGAAGTCCGGCTACTACAGCCGCGCCGCTGCCGCCAATGACGCGGACCTGGCCCTGATCAAGCAGTGCACCGACCTGGCCGTGGACTCCGCCCTGGAGGGCAAGCCCGGCGTGGTGGGCCAGGACGAGGAGAACGGCGACGTGATGAGCGTCATCGCCTTCGACCGGATCAAGGGCGGCAAGCCCTTCGACATCAGCCAACCCTGGTTCGTCGAGCTGGTGGAGGGTGTCGGCCAGCCGACCCCCAAGGCCGTGGAGCACGCTCCCGAGCACTGATCCAGCCCTCGACGGCCCCGGACCCGCGTGGTCCGGGGCCGTCGTGCGTCCGGCGTGGCACTGTTGAGCCATGGTGCGATCTTCTGCGGTCCTGGTGGTGGCGCTGGTGCTGTGCGGCTGCGGCACGGCCCGACCCGAGGTGGGCGCGACGCCCTCTGCGGTCAACGAGCCCACGCATTCCTCGTCGGTCACCGCTTCCCCCACCCCGGTCGCCTCCCTCGACTGCCCCACCACCGTCCCGGCGCACGACCGCAGGACGGCCACCACCGTGCCGGCCGGTGCCGTGGCCCTGCGCTGGTGTGCACCGGTCCAGGACGCCCCGGAGCGCCGCTGGGCGCCGGTCGACGTCGTCACCTCCGGCGTCGACGACTGGATCACCGCCTTCAATGCGCGTCCCGCCCTGCGTCCCGACGCCGTCTGCACCGCGGATCTCACCACCACCGAGGGCGCCGTGCTGCTCTACCCCGACGGCCACACCGAGTCGGTCTGGGGCATGGCCGCCGGCTGCCGCACCCTGGGCGGACGCACCGGCTTCGTGGCGCTGCGCCAGCAGGCACTCGACCTGGTGCAGCAGCAGCGCCGCAGCGGGCGGCTGCCCACCGCGAGCCCGCAGCCCTGCGCGGACCAGTCCTCGCTGCTCACACCCCGCCCCGCGGACCTGGTGCGCGGCTGGGCCTGTCCTGCCGGCGGCAAGGCCGTCCCGCTCGACGCCGGCCAGCTCGATGCCCTGCGCGCCGCCCTGCCCGCTCCCGCGGCGGAGGGCTCCACGGTGGACCAGACGGTGGCCTCCGGCCGGGGGCGGGTCCAGCTGGCTGCTGCCAGCGGCGACTTCCTCGTGCTGGCCCCGTCCACGACGGCCGGTGGTTGGCTGCTGCTGGACGGCCGGGGTCGTCCGGCGACCGCCTGGAAGCCCACCGGTCCCGCCGCGCAGCTGCTGGCCGGCCTGCTGCCCTGAGGCGCGCCCGATCGGCGGCTCAGCGGCCGAAGATGCGCCGGTGGCGCCGGTGCTCGACCTCGAGGCGACGCGCCTCCTCCTTCGCGAGCTTGTCGCGTTGCTTGGCCTTCTCGTCACTCAACCGGGCGGCCTCGGCGGCCTCCCAGTGGCCGGGCACCGTCATCAGGTCGCTGCGGCGACGCAGTGGCAGGTCCACCTCGGAGTACTTGCGCGGGATCGCCGGCTGGTAGCTGGTGGCGATCCAGGCCGCGGCGAACAGGATCAGCCGGGCGAACAGGTTGAAGAAGAGCATGACGATGATGATGTTGCCGAAGACCACCGTCGACAGGCTGCGGGAGAGCACGCCGATCACCTGCGTGGTGCCGTAGAGCAGCGCGGTCATCAGCACACCGGCCCCGAAGGAGCCCTTCAGCATGTCCTTGAGCGGCGCCTGGTACTGCGGCAGCACGTGGAACAGGAACCAGAAGAGCAGCGTGCTGAGCACCACCGTGAGCAGCATGGCCAGCACCTGCAGGGCTCCGGCCACGCCGGGGGTCTGCTCGATGCCCAGCCAGGAGACCAGGCTGTCGGCGAAGTTGCCGGAGACGGTGACCACCACGAAGCTGATCGCCAGGAAGGCGATCAGCGCCAGGAAGTAGAACAGGTTCACGAAGCGCTCGGCCAACCAGTTGCGCCCCGGTGGGCTCCAGTCGAACTCGGGGCGCCACTGCGCCCGCACCGCACCACGCAGGTTGCCCATCCAGCCGGACCCGGAATAGGCCGCCGAGACCAGGCCCACCAGCAGCACGGCCCGCCAGCTGTTCAGCGCCCGCAGGATCAGCGCGATGGCCTGGGGGCCGCCGGCGACGGCGCCGATCTCGCGCACCGCGGCATCGGTGAGCCGCAGCAGCCAGTCCGGCTTGTAGACGGTCAGCATCCAACCCAGGAAGGAGAAGGCGAACATCAGGGCGGGCACCAGGGTCAGCACGGAGAAGTAGGTGATCCCGCCCGCCAGCTGGTTGCCCATCCGGTTCTGGAAGCGGTCGTTGGCCCGGATCAGGTGCGCCGACCACGGGGTGCGCTTCAACCACCGCCACAGCCCCATGCCAACACCCCCTCCCCCGAACGGCTCCGGTACCCATCAGAGGGTAGCGGCCCGTGAGGCACGACGACGGCGGCTCGCGGGCTGGTCGGCCACGAGCCGGCCTCGCCGCTCTCAGTGGCTGCTCAGTCCTGGTAGGCCTCCGGCGGCGGGCAGGAGCAGACAAGGTTGCGATCACCCTGCACGCCGTCGATGCGCGCCACGGCCGGCCAGTACTTGTCCTGCCCGGTGCCGGCGAGCGGCCCCAGGTGGCGTCCCGCGGGGAAGCCGGCCTCGGTGCGGCTGTAGGGATGGTTCCATTCGTCGGCCGTCACCCGGGCCAGGGTGTGCGGGGCATTGGTCAGCGGATTGTCGCTGCTGTCCCACTCCCCTCGCTCCACCTTGTCAATCTCGGCACGAATGGCGATCATCGCCTCACAGAAGCGGTCCAGCTCGTAGCGGCTCTCGCTCTCGGTGGGTTCCACCATCAGGGTGCCGGCCACCGGGAAGCTCATCGTCGGGGCGTGGAAGCCGTAGTCGATCAGGCGCTTGGCGACGTCGTCGACGCTGACATGGCTGGTCTTGGTGATCGGGCGCAGGTCCAGGATGCACTCGTGGGCCACCCGACCGTCGGCCCCGGCGTAGAGCACCGGGAAGGCACCCTCCAGCCGCTTGCCGACGTAGTTGGCGTTCAGGATGGCGGTCAGGGTGGCCTGCCGCAGGCCGTCGGCGCCCATCATGGCGATGTAGGCATAGCTGATCGGCAGCACGCCGGCGGAGCCGTAGGGGGCCGCGGCCACCGGCCCGTAGGAGGTCTCGGGACCGGCCTCGGCCACCAGCGGGTGGTTGGGCAGGTAGGGCGCCAGGTGTTCGCGCACCGCCACCGGACCCACGCCCGGTCCGCCACCGCCGTGCGGGATGGCGAAGGTCTTGTGCAGGTTCAGGTGGCTCACGTCGGCGCCGAAGCGGCCCGGCCGGGCCAGACCGGCCAGGGCGTTCATGTTCGCGCCGTCGACGTAGACCTGGCCGCCGGCCTCGTGCACCAGGCGGCACAGCTCGGTGATCGAGTCCTCGTAGACGCCGTGGGTCGAGGGGTAGGTGACCATGATGGCGGCCAGCTGGTCGCGGTGGCGCTCCACCTGGGCCCGCAGGTCGTCCATGTCGATCGAGCCGTCGGCCAGCGCCTTGACCACGACCACCTTCATGCCGGCCATCGCCGCGGAGGCGGCATTGGTGCCGTGGGCGGAGCTGGGGATCAGGCAGACGGTGCGCTGGTCGTCGCCATGGGCGAGGTGGTAGCCGCGGATCGCCATCAGGCCGGCGAACTCGCCGTTGGCGCCGGAATTGGGCTGCAGGCTCACCCGGTCATAGCCGGTGATCTCCTCGAGCCAGCGGCACAGCCGTCGCACCAGCTCGGCATAGCCCTCGGCGTCCTGGGCGGGCGCGAAGGGGTGCAGGTCGGCGAAGCCCGGGTAGCTGATCGGTTCCATCTCGGCGGTGGCGTTCAGCTTCATGGTGCACGAGCCCAGCGGGATCATGCCGCGGTCCAGGGCGAAGTCGCGGTCCGACAGGGCGCGCAGGTAGCGCAGCATCAGGGTCTCGGAGTGGTAGCTGTTGAAGACCGGGTGCAGCAGGTAGTCGGCCTCGCGGCCGTGGTCGGCCAGGCCACCGAGCGAGTCCTCGCCCAGCTCGGCGCCGAAGACCTCGGCCACCGCCTCCAGGTCCGCCTGCTCGGTGTCCTCCCCCACGCTGATGCCCACCCGGTCGTCGTCCACCAGCCGCAGGTGGACGCCCCGATCTCGGGCGGCAGCCACCAGCTCGGCAGCCCGGCCCGGCACCGTGACGGTGAGGGTGTCGAAGAAGTCCCTCGTGGCCAGCTGGCAGCCGGCGCCATCCAGGGCCGCGGCCAGCCGGCGGGTGTTCGCGTGGATCGCGTCGGCGATCCCCCGCAGCCCTTCGGGTCCGTGGTAGACGGCATACATCGAGGCGGTGACGGCCAGCAGCACCTGCGCGGTGCAGATGTTGCTGGTGGCCTTCTCCCGACGGATGTGCTGCTCGCGCGTCTGCAGCGCAAGGCGGTAGGCGGGCGTGCCGTCGGCGTCCACCGAGACACCCACCAGACGGCCCGGCATGGAACGCTCCAGGCCCTCCCGGACGCTGATGTAGCCGGCGTGCGGGCCGCCGTAGAACAGGGGCACGCCGAAGCGCTGGGTGGAGCCCACCGCGATGTCGGCGTCCCAGCCGGCCGGGGCGGCCAGCCGGGTGAGGGCCAGCAGGTCGCAGGCGGCCACCACGGTGACATTGTTCTCGTGCGCCTTGTCGGCGATGGCACGCAGCTCGGTGACCGGGCGGATCCGGCCGCTGGTGCCGGGCAGCTGCACCACGACGACGAAGGCCTCGTGCTGCTGCAGTGCGGCCACCAGGTCGTCGGCCTCGATGACCTGGTAGCCCATCGCCAGCGCGCGGGTGCGCACCACGGCGGCCGACTGCGGCAGCAGGTCGGCGTCGAGCAGCACCACGTCGCCCTTCTTGCTGGTGCGGCGGGCCACCCCGACGGCCTCGGCCACGGCGGTGCCCTCGTCGAGCAGCGAGGCGCCCGCGGTGGGCAGACCGGTGAGGTCGCTGACCATGGTCTGGAAGTTCAGCAGGGCCTCCAGCCGGCCCTGGCTGATCTCGGGCTGGTAGGGCGTGTAGGCCGTGTACCAGGCCGGGTCCTCCAGCACATTGCGTCGCACCACCGGAGGCGTCAGCGTGCCGTGGTAGCCCATGCCGATCATGGCGCGGTGCGGGCGGTTCATGGCCGCCAGGCCGCGCAGGTCGTCCAGCACCTGGGCCTCGGTGACGGCCGGGGGCAGGTCGAGGGGCTCGTCGACGCGGATCGCCGCGGGAAGTGCCTCGGCCAGGTCCTCGAGCCGGGACAGGCCCAGGCTGGCCAGCATCTGGCTGGTCTCCGAGGCGCTGGGGCCGATGTGGCGGTTGCTGAAGGTGTGTGCCGAAGGCTGCGTGACCATGGCCGTCACACTAGCGCCTGGTCACCGCCGATGCGACGGTGACCCCCGGCCGGATCGGGCTCAGATTGCGCGGAGCACCGGGCGGCGGCGAGAACTTTCGTCGCCCTCGGTGAGCTCCTGCTCAGGATCTGCGGCGCGCTCGGTGGGCAGCTCGGTCAGCGTGCCCTCGATGTCGCGCCAGACGCCGCCCAGCGCGATGGCGAACATGCCCTGCCCACCGCGCAGCAGGTCGACGACCTCCATGTCACTGGTGCACTCGTAGACGCTGACGCCGTCGCTCATCAGGGTGACCTGGGTCAGGTCCTGCACGCCGCGCTGGCGCAGGTGGTCCACCGCGACGCGGATCTGCTGCAGCGAGATGCCGGCGTCGATCAGCCGCTTGATCACCTTGAGCAGCAGGATGTCGCGGAAGGAGTACAGCCGCTGGGTGCCGGAGCCCTCCGCACCGCGGATCTCCGGGGTCACCAGCTCGGTGCGGGCCCAGTAGTCGAGCTGGCGGTAGGTGATCCCGGCAGCCTTGCAGGCCACCGGCCCCCGGAAGCCCAGGTCCTCGGGCAGCGGCGAGAAGTCACCCTCGAAGAGGGTGTCCTGCGCGGCGGTGCCGATGACCTGCTCGATTGCCTTGGAGGTGTTCACTCTGGGCCCTTTCACACTGCCGCCTGCCCCCGACCGGTGGCCAACAGCGCTGTAGTTTCACGTCTGTGGTCACGACGGTAATCGCGCCCGGGCTCGCAGTGCAATGAACACGCCGCCGCCCGAGGGTCCTTCAGCAAGCCGGACAACTGTCCGCTGACTAGGCGTGACGCTCCCCGAAACGGTGAAGGAGTGGTTGAGAGTGGGCGCTGACTTGGCCTTATGAACCGTCGAAGTCGTCCGGGTTGATGTTGTCCAGGAATTCGCGGAAGCGCTCCACCTCGTCCTGGTCCGGCTCCTCGATCTCAACCCCAACTTGAGCCAGCAGGTCCTCGGGGGCGCTCAGCGTGATGCCGCTGCGTACCGCCAGGGCGACCACGTCGCTGGGACGGGCCTCGATCACCTCGCCGTCGACCTCCAGCTCCGCGGCATAGATGCCATCGCTCATCGACGTGATCCGTGCCTGCACCTGGTGGTGGCCCAGCCGGCTCAGCACCTGCGCCAACAGGTCATGGGTCATCGGCCGGGGCGGGACGATCCCCTCCAGGGCATGCGCGATGGCCGAGGCCTCGTTGGCGCCCACCCAGATCGGCAGCACACGGCTGCCGCCGGCCTCCTGCAGCAGCAGGATGGGTTCATTGGAGGGCATTTCCACCCGGATACCGAGCACGTCGAGTTCCCGCATGCGGCAACACTAGCGCTGCCGGCAAGCCGGTCAGCGGTCGATCATCTGGTGCATCATCGCCGCGTGGGCGTGCACCACCAGCTGTGCCACCTCGCGGGCGGCCTCGGTGGCCTGGCCCGGGTTGCGGCGCAGGAAGGGCTGCACCGCCTGTTCCACCAGGCCGGCCTCGCGCTCGGCGGACTGCTTGATGGCGCGCAGGTGGCGCGAGTCCATGCCGTAGAGCTGCAGCTTGCGGGCCACGACGCACACGGTGAGCGCTTCGCGGCCGTAGAAGTTGGAGGTGCGACGCGGTGCCACCAGTTGGTTGCGTTCCAGCTCGATCAGCACCGCCTCGCTGATCCCGGAGGCAGCCAGCAGTTCACGGCGTGAGAGCCGGATCGGCTTGCGACCCTGACCAGGACGGCCAGCGGCGGCAGGCTGCCCGGCCGCGGCGGTGGCCGCCGCCGGGAGGACCGGGTCGGCCACCGGCGTGGTGGGCGTCGGGGCCGGCGCCTCCAGGCTGGGCGGCTGCTCCCCGCGATCCATCATGTCCAGGTGCTCGCGGATCACCTTGAGCGGCAGGTAGTGGTCCTTCTGCACGCGCAGGATGTAGCGCAACCGGTCGATGTCGGTCTGGGCATAGCGGCGATAGCCGGAGGGGGCGCGCTCGGGTGCGAGCAGTCCCTCGCTCTCCAGGAAGCGGATCTTGGAGATGGAGACGTCGGGGAACTCGACCTTCAGGATGGCCAGCACCTGGCCGATCGATCGCAGCGGTGAGGCCATCAGCGCAGACCAGGCTCGCTCACGAAGAAGATCATCCGGAACTTGCCGATCTGCACCTCGTCACCGGGGCGCAGCTGCGCCTGGCCGTCCACCAGGGTGCGGTTGACATAGGTGCCGTTGAGGCTGTTCTGGTCCACCACGGTCCAGCCGGAGCGGTCATGGGTGAAGTTCAGGTGGTGGCGCGAGACGGTGATGTCGTCGAGGAAGATGTCGGAGTCGGGATGGCGGCCGGCGCTCACCACGTCCTTGTCCAGCAGGAAGCGGTTGCCGGCACCGGGGCCGCGCTCGACGATCAGCAGCGCGTGCTCGGTGGGCAGCGCGTTCACCGCCGCAAGGTCCTCGCCGCTCAGCTCCATCGAGCTGGTCTCCTCGGTGACCACCGGGATGATGCGGGTGGTGTCGCCCGAGCTGGGCTGCTGCACGAGGCGCTCGCCGCAGTGGGAGCAGAAATTGGCCTGGGCTACCTGCTGTCCGCACCTGGGGCACGTGACCATGGTTCTGCTCTCCTTCTGCCGGGCCCATGGGGCCGTGGCGCTTCGTGGACCTCGGGGGGTGCGTGCGCCGGGCGGGCTGCGAACGGTCCGCCCGACGCGGGGAGTCCTCGGAGCCCCCATTGTGTCAGGTGGCGGGGAGTGCTCCCCGGATTTCAGTCGCCGACGTGTTCCGCGTAGCCGTCGGAGTCCATCAGGTCCTCGGTGTCGTCCTCGCTGCCGAGTTCGATCTCGAACAGCCAGCCGTCGCCGTAGGGGTCGCTGTTGACGGTCTCGGGGGCGTCGCCCAGGTTCTCGTTCACCGCGGTGATCACGCCGCCCACGGGCGTGTACACGTCGGAGACGCTCTTGGTGCTCTCCAGCTCGCCACAGGCATCGCCCTTGGCGACCTCCTCGCCCACGGTGGGCAGCGAGACGTAGACGATGTCACCCAGCGCCTCGGCGGCGTAGTCGGTGATGCCGACGCGCACCGTGGCGCCGTTGCCGGAACGCACCCACTCGTGCTCTTCGCTGTACTTCAGGTCCTCGGGGAAACGCGACATCTGCTCCTGGCTCCTTCAACGGGGCGGCCGCCGGGCCGCCGGGCTTGGCGAGCTTAGCCTAACGCCCCCGAGCGGCGCCGCGACATGGCCCCGAGGTCATTTTCCCGGGCTAGTCAGAGGGGTTTTTCACAGTGCTGGCGGTGGTCTCAGGCGGGCTTGGCCCACTGCGGCGTGACGGGCGCGTGCAGCGCGTCGATCCGCACCTCGTCGAGCCGGGAGATCATCACCCGACCGCCCACCTGCTCGGCCTGCACCTGGCTGACCAGGCCGCCGCGGAAGCGCGCCCCCTCGTCGAGCGCATGGCTGTCGCCGATCACGTCGAGGGTGATCGGCGTGGCGAGCTTCACCCCGTCCACCACCAGCTGGTCGCCCTCGCGGCCGAACCACGTGGTGGCCACCACCCGCACCTGGTCGTTGACCTCGATGGCCTCCGCCCCGGCGTCGCGCATCTCCTCCACCGCGTCGAGCAGGATCTCGGGACCCACCTTGCCCTGGGCGTCCACGATGGTGATCCGCACCCCGGGGCCGGTGGCCGGCAGGGTGCCGGCCAGGATGCCCAGGGTATCCATCCGCTTCTTCTGCTCGGCCGCGGCCACCCGACGGGCGTCGGCACCGGAGGCCAGCTGCTGGCGGGTGCCCTGCAGGCGGGCCACCTCGGACTGCAGCCGGCTCTGCTCGGAGTTCAGCTGGTCCAGCAGCTGCACCAGGTCGGCACGCCGCATGGAGGCGTAGGCGTCGTCGGCATCCTTGGCCCGCACCTGCACGGTGACCGCCGCACCCACCAGGAAGAGGACCAGCGCCATCAGGAACTGGCCCAGGCTGGGCCGGAAGAAGTCGCCCAGCAACCGGTCCCAGGCCGGGTACTCGGACCGCAACCGCTGGTGACGGCCGGGCCCGGCGTGCTGCGGCTCAGGCATGGATCAGGGCCCGACGGATGGCGGCGGCATTGGTGAAGATGCGGATGCCCAGCACCACGATGACGGCGGTGGACAGCTGGGAGCCCACCCCGATCAGGTCGCCCACCCAGACGATCAGGCCGGCGATCAGCACGTTCGAGACGAAGCTGACCACGAAGACCTTGTCGGTGAAGTTGCCGTCCAGGTAGGCCCGGAAGGCCCCGAACAGGGCGTCGAGCGCCGCCACGATGGCGATCGGCAGGTAGGGCTGCAGAGCGGCGGGCAGGGAGGGCTCGAGCCAGATGCCGAGCGCCACGCCCGCCAGCAGTCCCAGGATCGCGATCAATGCCTGACTCCCCTCATGGTCTTGGTGCGGTTCACTGGCCCGCCCTGGCATGGGTGACGTCCAGGCCGGGGTCGGCCTCGAGCGTCAGCTGCTTGCTGGTGGTCACCTCGAAGCCGAGGCGGTAGTTGTCCTTGAGGAAGGACCACCACTGCCCCCCGCTGGAGGCGGCGAAGTCGGAGGCCAGGCTGCGCGGGTCCCCGATCGCCTCCACCCGGTAGGGGTGGGTGAGTGAACGATAGTCCACGGTGATCGCCGAACCGGCGGAACGGATCGCGGTGCGCGCCGTGATCCGGTGCCCGTTCACCGCGACGGCCTCCGCGCCGGCCGCCCACAGCCCGTTGACCAGCTGGCGCAGGTCCTGGTCGGTGACGGTGGTGGCCTGGCCGCCGGAGGTGATGTCCGAGGCGTCGTCCACGACCACCACGATGCCCGGCCCGGTGACCGCCTGCAGGCCGGTCTGGGCGGCCAGGTTCTGCTGCTGCGCGCTGGCCTGCGGCAGGCTGTCGGCCTGCAGCCGCTGCACCTCGCCGGTGAGCCGCGCCACCTGCTGCTGCTGCGCATCGGCCTGCTGCTCGGCGGCCTGCACCCGAGCGATCAGCTGGTCGCGCTCGCCGGCCGCGTCGGTGGCGCCGCGCCGGGTCTGCACCGCGGCCATGGTCAGCAGGCAGGCGGCCAGTGCCAGGCCGAGCAGCAGCACCCAGGGGTTGCGGCGAGGCTGCCGGGCCGCCACGAGCGGGTAGTCGGGGTCCACCGCCTCCTGCTGCAGGGTGCGCAGCAGGTCCATGCTCGCGTCGAGCCGACGCGCGGGACGCTCCGGGGCCGGATGGGCCATCAGCGACCGTCTCCCTGCCCTGTCACGGCGCGCGGGCTCTGCACCAGGTGGAAGGTCTGGCGCACGTAGAGCAGGCCGGCCCACCAGTAGAGCGAGGTGCCCCAGATGGCGAAGGCCCAGCCCAGGATCTTGCACAGGTGGGCGAACCAGCCCTGCCCGGCGCCCAGCAGCACCATCGGGAAGGCGTAGAGCAGGCAGAAGGTGGCGGCCTTGCCGATCAGGTGCACCGGCAGGCTGGTCCAGCCGCGGGTGCGCAGCAGCGGCACCAGGCAGACCATCAGCACGTCGCGCGCCACCAGGAGGGCCACCAGCCACCACGGGATGATCTCGCGCAGCGCGAGGGCCACCAGGGTGGAGGCGATGTAGAGCCGGTCGGCCACCGGATCGAGCATCTGGCCCACCCGCGAGGTCTGGTGCCAGCGCCGGGCCAGGGTGCCGTCGAGCCAGTCGGAGGCGCCGGCCGCCATCAGCAGCAGGACCGCCCAGACGTCGGCATGCGGGCCCAGGATCAGCCAGACGAACAGCGGGACGCCCAGCAGCCGGGCGAAGCTGAGCAGGTTCGGGATGGTGAGCACGCGGTCGGTGTCGTAGCCGGGGCCCTCCACGGGTGCCACGTCGCTGGGCAGCGGGCCCTCGCGGACCGGGTCCGCGGCACTGCTCTGCTGCTGGCTGCTCACACCGCCAGCCTAGGCGATCACCGGCGACGGGCCACCTGCGGCGCGCCCCCGCCCGGCTGGCGGGTGCGGGCCAGGGCGGAGCGGCTGATCGCCCGTCGAGCCCGGCGGACCTGGTTCTCCAGCAGGGACTCGACGCCCTGGGCCAGGTCCCGTGAGCTGCGCTACGGAGCCTCGCGCACCGCCGCGGCGTAGGTCTCGATGATGCGTGGCCCCAGCGCGGACCAGTCGAAGGCGGCGGCCCGACGCCGGCCCCGCTCCCGCTGGGCGTCGCGCGGCTGCGCCAGGCTCCGCAGCAGCGCTGCGGACAGCGCGCGGGGCTCCCCCACGGTGAAGAGCTCGCCCAGCGGGCCGTGCTCGTCGCTGGCCACCTCCCGGAAGGCAGGCAGGTCGGAGGCCACCACCGGTGCCCCGGAGGCCAACGCCTCGAGCAGCACGATGCCGAAGCTCTCCCGGCCGGTCTGGGGCGCGACGTAGGCATCGCTGGCGGCCAGCAGCTCATTGCGCTGCCGGTCGGTCAGGTTGCCGCGGTAGCGCACCCCTGGATCGGTGCGGGGCCGACCATGGCCCACCACGTCGAGCTCGAGGTCCGGGTGGTACTCGCGCACGGCCGGCAGCGCCTCGAGCAGCACCTGCAGGCCCTTGCGGGGCTCGTCGTAGCGGCCGATGAAGGTGAGACGCGGATGCTCGCCGGCCCGCCAGCGACCGCGGCAGGGCGGGTACGGGTGGTCGGCCAGGCTGATCCCGTTGCCGATCACCTGCGCATCCAGACCGGCATAACGCTGTGCCACCTCGGCGGCGACCCCGGAGACCGCGATCGAACGGTCGATCCGGGAGGCGGCCTGCGGCATCAACTGGTAGGCCAGCTCCATGCTGCGCGACTGCGGCGTGGCGGTGTGGAAGGTGGCCACCACCGGCAGGTGGGTCTGGCCCAGGGCCAGCAGGGAGACCGACGGCGTCATCGGCTCGTGCAGGTGCACGAGGTCCAGGTAGCCTTCGTCGAGCCACTCGCGCACCCGTAGCGCCGACGCCAGCCCGAAGGTGATCCGGGCCACGGAACCGTTGTAGGCCACCGGCACGGCCGCCCCGGCACTGCGGAAGTCCTCGACCCGCACACCGGCCTCCTCCAGCAGGCCGCGCGGCGGCTCGCCCGGGGCCAGGATCGAGACGCTGTGACCCTGGCCTCGCAGCCAGCCGGCCAACCCGATGACATGGTTCTGCACCCCGCCGGGACGGCTGAAGGAGTAGGGGCAGACCAGGCCGACGCGCAGGCTCACCGGGCCACCACGTTGGAGAAGAAGGGCTGCAGCATGTGCCAGTCCTCGACGTGGGTCCGGACCTGGCGCGCGAAGAAGCAGGCCAGCTGCTGGTTCATCGTGGTGACCGGGTCGTCATCCTGGGCGACGATCGGTTCGGAGACCACCAGGCGCATCCGGCTGCCCTCGTAGTGGCAGGCGATCCCCAGCAGCGTGGAGCCGGTGGCCAGCGCCAAGTGGGCCGGCCCGCCCGGCATCCGTACCTGCTGCTCGCCGCCGGCCACCGGCCAGGCCACCGGTGTGCCGCGCCGGGCGAACATCCGGTCCGCGAGCAGGCAGACCATCCGTCCCTCGCGCTGGTCGCCTTCCAGCCGGGCCAGCACCATGGGCTCGCGGTGGCCGTAGACCCTCATGCCGAGCTCCTCGCGGACCCGCACGAAGAAGGCGAACTCCTGCTCGCCCAGCTGCTCGGCGACGGTGGAGACCATCAGGCCGTTCTGGCAGGCCCAGGCGCCGGCCAGGTCCCAGGAGCCCATGTGCGGCAGCGCCACCACCACTCCCCCGTCGCGGTGCGCCCCGAAGAGCCGCTCCCGGCCGGCCTGGTCGATGAGCACGGAGCGCTCCACCTGCTGGGGGCTCCACCGGCCCAGCTGCACCGACTCGAACAGGTTGCGGCCCCAGGAGGCGACGGCGCGAGCGGTCAGGGCCCGGCCGGGCTCGCGGCCGGTGGCGGTGGCCGCATTGAGCTGCCACTGCCGCACCGGCCGGGGCGGGCGGATCGCCACCAGCCAGGAGGCGGCCCGCAGGCCAGGACGCCACAGCGCGGGCGGGACCCGCTCGGCCACGCGCAATGCGCGGTAGTAGCGGCTCACGGCTTCTTCTGGTGCTCCGCCGCGACGGTGGCCTGCGGGTCCACCACGGTGATCCCGGCCGCCTCGGCCTCGACGGCCTGCTGCTTCACCTGCCCCATGCGCTGCAGCACCGTGAAGCTGCTGGCGCACAGCAGGTAGACCAGGGCCACCGGCAGCGCCCAGTGCAGCCCCAGCCCGGCCAGCAGCATGCCCACCAGCAGGGCCAGCAACCGGTCGCCACGCGCGGCCAGGCCACCCCAGACCTTGAAGCCCAGGGCCAGGCCGCGGGCCTTGGCATAGCTGGTGACCTGGCCCATCACCAGGGCGCCGATGGCCACCCCGGCCCAGAGCACCGAGTTGCCCAGGCCTGCGTAGTAGAGGGCCACGGCACCGAAGATCGCGCCGTCGGCCACCCGGTCCAGCGTCGAGTCCAGGAAGGCACCGTAGCTGGAGCCCTGGCCGGTCATCCGAGCCATCTGGCCGTCGACGCCATCGGTGAGCACGCAGAAGGTGATCACCAGCGCGGCCTGCCACAGCCAGCCACGCGGCACCATGACCAGGGCGGCCACGATCACCAACAGGGTCCCGAACCAGGTGACCATGTCCGGCGTCATCCGCAGCGCGATCGCCAGCCGTGCCCCCGGCGTCATCAGGTCCGCGTAGAGCTTGCGGAAGCGTTCGACCATCAGTCCTCCTGGGGCCAGGCGGCGGCCAGCCGCGCGCGGGCGTCGTCGAGCAGCTCGGGGACCGCTTTGGTCTGGGCGATGATCGGCAGGAAGTTCGCATCCCCGCGCCAGCGCGGCACCACGTGCTGGTGCAGGTGGGCGGCGATCCCGGCCCCGGCCACCTCGCCCTGGTTCATCCCGAGGTTGAAGCCGGCCGGGTGGGACTGCTCCATCAGCACGTGCATGGCCGTGCGGGTCAGCGCGGCCATCTCGGCCACCTCCGCCTGGTTCGCGTCGGTGTACCAGCTGATGTGGCGGTAGGGGCAGACCAGCAGGTGCCCCGGCGAGTAGGGGAACAGGTTCATCACGACGAAGCAGGTCTCACCGCGGTGCACCACCAGGCCCTCGGCGTCGTCCTTGCCGGGGGCGCGACAGAAGGGGCACTCGGCGTCGCTGTCGTCGGCCGGCTTGGACTCGCCCTGGATGTAGGCCATCCGGTGCGGGGTCCACAACCTTTGGAAGCTGTCCGGCACGCCCGCCATCGAGTCGGAGAACTCGAGGCGGGCCTGCTCCAGCAGCTCCTGCTCCTGCTCCTGCTGCGGAGTGCGCTCCTGGGGGCCGGTCACGGCTCAGGCCCCGAAGTTCTCGGCGGTGGGGTTCTGGTTGCTGCGCGAGGCCACCCAGTCGGTCACCATCTGCACGGCCCGCTCGACGGTCACGCCGTTGAGCTGTGAGCCGTCGCGGAAGCGGAAGGAGACGGCTCCGGCGTCGCGGTCCTCCCCGCCGGCGATCAGCATGAAGGGCACCTTCTGCTTGGTGGCATTGCGGATCTTCTTCGGGAAGCGGTCGTCGGAGTCGTCCATCTCCACGCGGACGTCTGCGGCGCGCAGCCGGCCCAGCACCTCGTCGAGGTAGTCGTTGAACTCGCCGGCCACCGGGATGCCGAGCACCTGCACCGGGCTGAGCCAGGCCGGGAAGGCGCCGGCATAGTGCTCCACCAGCACCCCCAGGAAGCGCTCGATCGAGCCGAACTTGGCCGAATGGATCATCACCGGCTGCTGGTGGCTGCCGTCCGGTGCGGTGTACTGCAGGCCGAAGCGCTCGGGCTGGTTGAAGTCGTACTGGATGGTCGACATCTGCCAGGTGCGGCCGATGGCGTCCTTGGCCTGGATCGAGATCTTGGGGCCGTAGAAGGCGGCGCCGCCCGGATCGGGCACGCACTCCAGGCCGGACTCCTCCGCGCAGATGCGCAGGATCTCGGTGGCGGTGGCCCACTGCTCGTCGGAGCCGATGAACTTGTCCTTCTTCTTGCCGTCCTCGTCGCGGGTGGACAGCTCCAGGTAGAAGTCGTCCAGGCCGAAGTCGCGCAGCAGCTTGAGCACGAAGTCCAGCAGGTGCTTGATCTCGCCGGGCGCCTGCTCCGGGGTGACATAGGAGTGCGAGTCGTCCTGGGTGATGGAACGCACCCGGGTCAGGCCCTGCAGCACGCCCGACTTCTCGTTGCGGTAGACCGTGCCGAACTCGAAGAAGCGCAGCGGCAGCTCGCGGTAGGAGCGCCCGCGGCTGCGGAAGATCTCGTTGTGCATCGGGCAGTTCATGGCCTTCAGCCGGTACAGGGTGCCCTCGTCGTCGATGGCGGGGAACATGCCGTCGGCGTAGTAGGGCAGGTGGCCGGAGGTGTAGAAGAGGTCCTCCTTGCTGATGTGGGGGGTGCCCACGTACAGGAAGCCGTGGTCGATGTGCGCCTTGCGGACGTAGTCCTCCATCTCCCGCTTGATGACGCCGCCCTTGGGGTGGAAGACCGGCAGGCCGGTGCCCAGGGTCTCAGGGAAGGAGTACAGGTCCAGCTCGGCACCGAGCTTGCGGTGGTCTCGCTTGGCGGCCTCCTCGAGGCGCAGCTGGTGGGCCTTGAGGTCCTCGCGGGTGGCCCAGGCGGTGCCGTAGACGCGCTGCAGGTGGGCCTTGGACTGGTCCCCGCGCCAGTAGGCGGCCGAGCTCTTGGTGATGGCGAAGGCGTTGATGTAGCCGGTGTGCGGCACGTGCGGGCCGCGGCACAGGTCCTTCCAGGCCACGCTGCCGTCGCGACGCACGTTGTCGTAGATGGTCAGCTCGGCGCCGCCCACCTCCACCGAGGAGCCGTCCTCGGCATTCGAGCCGCCCTTGTCGCTGATCAGCTCCAGCTTGAAGGGCTCCGTGGCCTCCTCGGCCAGGGCCTCCTGCTCGGTGACCACGCGGCGCACGAAGCGCTGGCGCTCCTTGATGATGCGCTGCATCTGCTTCTCGACGGCCTTGAGGTCCTCGGGGGTCAGCGGCTCGGTCTGGAAGTCGTAGTAGAAACCGTCGGTGATGGGCGGGCCGATACCCAGCTTGGCCTCGGTGAACAGGTTCTGCACCGCCTGGGCGGCGACGTGGGCCGCGGAGTGGCGCAGGATCGACAGCCCCTCGTCGCTGGCCATCGCGACCGGCTCGACGACGTCGCCGTCGTGCAGCTCTGCCTGCAGGTCGCGGGTCTCACCGTTGATGTGCATCGCGACGACGCTGCGGTCCTCGCCGAACAGGTCCAGGCCGGTGGTGGTCTCCTCCACCACCTGTTCGGCTCGCTCGTCTGCTCGCACGACGGTGATGGTGAGGCTCACGGGTATTCCTTTCATCGGGTGCACGCCCAGACAGGGGACGCGCTGACGGGGCCCTTGCTGGGCCCCGCGGTCGGCTCCCATTCTGCCCGACTTCCGTGCCGGTGACGGACACGGCACCGATCGCAGGCGGTGGCGGCTCAGCCGCGACCGGTGCTGCGCCGGGCGAAGAGCAGCACCTGCAGGGCCAGGTAGCGCACCGGCAGGATCCGGCGGTGGCGCCACAACCCGTCGAGAAAACGGCGCAGGCCCTCGCTGCAGCCCTCCCCCGTCTCCTCGTGGTCGGGGAAGACGTGCACCAGGCCGATGGAGGTCACCACGCCGTGCTCGGCGCGTCCGAGGTCGAGCCCCTGCAGGTAGGCCTGCGGGTAGTCGAAGCCCAGCTGCCCCAGGGCCACCACCGAGTGCCAGCTGCGCAGGTTGACGTCCACCACACGGGGATCGCCGTGCTCGTCGCGCACCAGGTCAAGGTTGAGCAGGCCTGAGCCGCCCACCAGCTCGGCCACCCGCTGCCCGATCGCCAGCACCTGGTTGTCGCGCACCACCTCGATCAGCGACGACGGTCCTTCCGCCTCTCGTCCCTGGAGCGTGTGGTACACCACGCCCTGGACCGGGCGGCCGTGCACGATCGCCGTGGCGTAGCACATGGTCGCGCCGGGCAGGAATTCCTCCGCATAGAGGTGCGCCTTCTCGCCTCCCAGCGCCTCCACGGCCTCTCCCAGCTCCTCGGCCCGGCGCACGATCCGCACGCCTTCCCCGCCGGAACCGACGCGGTCCTTGATCACCAGGGGCAGGCCGAAGTCGGTCAGCAAGTCCTCGCGCCGGCAGTCCTCCAGGTCGCGCACCCGGGGCGCGGCCAGGCCGGCCTGCTGCAGCGAGCGGGCGACGGCGAACTTGTCACGCCAGGCGAAGCGCAGTTCCAGTTCTGTCAGCACGGCGCGAGGGACCCCGGCCTCGCGGGCGGCGTGGACCACGTCGTCCAGCAGGAATTCAGGGCACTGGATGTCCACCACGCGGCTCACGTCGAGCCGGCGCAGGGCGGCCAGCAGTTCCTCCTGCGTGGCGAAGAAGCTGGTGGAGTGGAACAGGGCGCGCGAGGCCAGGCGCGCCAGCGGATTGCTCGCGACGGTCAGGTGGGCCACCTCGACGCCGCGGCTGCGCAGCACCGAGGCGAGCTGCTCGAAGCTGAGCATGGTCCCCAGGTCCACGAAGACCACGATCGGTCGATGTGCACGGGAAAGGGCCATGACTAGAGCTTATGTCCCTCGCGGACCAACTCTTGCCGAGCCCGTCGGCGGGGACGGCAAGTTTGCACCGATCTTCAGCCCGAACCAGCGGGAGGGGCGGACGAGGGGTGGCGAGGACAGCAGAAAGCCCCGGGCCATGGGCTCCGGGGCTTTCAGGTGCTGGTGGGCGATACTGGGTTTGAACCAGTGACCTCTTCCGTGTCAGGGAAGCGCGCTACCGCTGCGCCAATCGCCCGAGGTGGAGACGGGATTTGAACCCGTGTACACGGATTTGCAGTCCGTTGCCTCGCCTCTCGGCCACTCCACCAGGTGAAGACCTCACCGATCTGGATGGGGCGAGAGCCTCTCCGAGCGGACGACGGGATTCGAACCCGCGACCCTCACCTTGGCAAGGTGATGCTCTACCAACTGAGCCACGTCCGCACTGCACCAGTTCAGGGCTTCCGTTTCCGGCTGCCGCGTTGCGGTGCGTAGAGAACATTAACCAAGCCTTCGCGGACTTTGCAAATCGAAGTCACACCACTGTCACTTCCAGTCCCTCGATGACTCGTTCAAAGTTCATCTGACAAGGTGCTTCGTTCGCCAGAAAAAGTTCCGGGAGGGCGTCGACGGGACCCCTGCGGCGCTGACTGCCGCCTGTGGTGGTGTTCGCGACCGCACCGGGTGACGGGCCGGTACTGCGCTCCTGGGGACGTGCACCGCGCCCTGTCCTGAGCTGGGGTCATCCTGTGCTCGCGTCCTGGTGGTGGTCCCTCATCACCTGCAGTCAGGTGGCGCTCGGCTCACTCCCCATCCGCCGGGTCCGCGATCGCGGCTGATGGCGCCTCATCGCCCCTGCTGCACCAGGGGCGATCGTGCACGTCGTGCCGTGATGCGGGGTGTGGCCGCCTCCGCGGGGGGCGACGGGCCCCTGGTGCCAGGAGTCGGTCCCGTGCAGATGGGGCAGGTGCGTTGTCACTGTGAGCCCGGCCCGATGGGTCCGCCCCGATTTGCAGGGCTGCGACGATGTGCCCTAGTGTTTCTCTTCGCAAGGGCGATTGGCGCAGTGGTAGCGCGCTTCGTTCACACCGAAGAGGTCACTGGTTCGAACCCAGTATCGCCCACCCTTGCGAAGGACCCCGGCCAGGCGGCCGGGGTCCTTCGTCGTTCCGGCCGGTGCGCCCGCAGCCCGCGTGGTGGTGGGCCGTCTCGCACGGTGGATGTTCATCGCGATGTCAGGTCCGCAGGTCAGACTGTGCCCCGCCGTGACGAACGGGCCGGTGCGCGCCGGTGTGGAAGAAAGTTGAAAGCTGTGAAATCTTCGGCGCTGCCGCATCCCGCCCACGAAGCGTGGCTCGATCTGGGCCACTGACGCCCCATTTAGTCGAAAACCGTAAAATCTCTCATGGGATCGCCTGTCTCGGCCATCCCGGAATCTGACCGCATGATGATACGTAATCTCACTATGTGGAATTTCGCTTGCAGGCAAGGACTTTTGCGGGAAAGAGTTCGAGCAACGGCAACGGAGCCGCCTTCCAGTCCCCCAGCGGAAAGGCACTCAGATGACTGCCCCGGCGTTGATCTTGTTGGCCCACGGCTCCACCGAGCCCCACCAGAATGCTGCCCTGCACCAGCTCCGCGTGCAGATGCAGCAGGCCCGTCCCGAGCTCAACGTCAACCTCGCCTTCATCGACCGCTGTCCCCCCTCGGGCCCGGCCGTGGTGCAGGCCCTGGCCAGCCGCGGCGTGCGGGAGATGGTCTTCGTGCCGCTCGACCTGACCCACGCGGTCGAGGCCGACGAGCAGGCCCACGAGTTGCTGCAGCGCGTCCGCATCGCGCATCCCGAGATCGCCTTCACCATGTCGCGGCCGCTCGGCCCGGCCACGGACCTGCTGAACGTGCTCGACGTCCGGCTCCGCGAGGCGCTGCGCCAGAGCCACGCCACCGAGGTCGACGCGTTGGTGCTGTCCACCTCCACCAGCGGCGACACCCGCGGCAACGCCCTGGTGGCGCGTCGCGCCCGCCAATGGGCCTCCCACCACCGCCTCCCGGTGCTGGTGGCCGTCACCGACGGCGCCGGCCCCGGTGTGGTGCAGGCCATGGCCTCGCTGCGAGCGCAGGGTCGCCGTCACATCGCGGTGGGCAGCTTCTTCATCGCCGGTGACGAGGGCTTCAGCACCCAGCGCGAGGCGGCGATCGCGGCCGGCGCCGAGGCGGTCTCCGCGCCGATGGGCGGCCACGAGTTCATCCTGGACCTGGTGATGGCCCGTTACGCCTATGCGGCGATGGAGTTGCTGGATGCCGCCACCACGGCCCAGGAGCCCCAGGAGCCGGCCGAGATCCCGCTCGACGCCATCTCGCTCTGATCCCGGACGCAGGAGAGGGCCGCACCCACCGGGTGCGGCCCTCTCGTCATGCCGGCGGTCAGCTGTCCTCGACGCGGCGACGCTCGGCGGCCACGTCGAAGTCGGCCTCGGGCCAGGCCAGGTCCATCTGCTCCAGGGTCTCCAGCAGGATCTGCGCCACCGCCCAGTTGCGGTACCACTTGCGATCCGACGGGATGTGGTACCAAGGCGCGGAGTCGGGATTGCAGCGCTCCAGCAGGTCGCCGTAGGCCTCCATGTAGGCATCCCACTTCTGGCGCGAGTCCACGTCGCCCGGGTTGTACTTCCAGTACTTCTCCGGGTTGTCCAGCCGCTCCAGCAGCCGGGCCTTCTGCTCGTCGGCGGAGATGTTCAGGAAGCACTTGATGACCCGGGTGCCACCGGAGACGAGTTCGGCCTCGAAGTCGTTGATCTGCTGGTAGCGGGCCTTCCACTCCTTGATCGGCACCAGCTGGTTGACGCGCCCGATCAGCACGTCCTCGTACTGGGAGCGGTCGAAGATGCCGATCATGCCGGCCTGCGGCACCTCCTTGCGGATCCGCCACAGGAAGTCGTGGCGCAGCTCGGCGGCGGTGGGCGACTTGAAGGCCTTCAGGTGGATGCCCTGCGGGTCCACCATGCCGATGGCATGGCGGATCACGCCACCCTTGCCGGAGGTGTCCATGCCCTGCAGGATCACCAGCACGCGCGGTGCCTTGGAGTCCTCCCGTCCGGCGGCGTAGAGGCGCTCCTGCAGGTCGGACAGCCGCGGCTCGATCAGCTCGGCCTGGGCCGGTGCGTCCTGCTTCCCCTTGCCCGGGAAGCCCGGGGTGGCCGAGGGGTCCAGGGCGGCGACGTCGACCGCGCCGGCGGGGACCCGCAGCAGATCGCGCAGGCTGGTGTCGGTGCCCACCACGCCCTGCTTCGACTTCTTGGACGCGCCGGAATCCTTGGACTTGTCCGACTTCTTCTTCGATGACTTCTTTGCCATCCAGACATCATGGCCCACGGCCACCCTCGATGTCAGCGGACGGGCGCCATTTCAGCTGGTGGCGTCAGGCTCGTCGTGGTGGCGGGCCCGGCTGGGCTGCACCCGCGGCGGCTCACCGGGCATCTTCGGGTACTCGGGCGGATAGGGCATCTCGCCCTCGCCGGCCTCCGCATCGCGCCCGTACCAGGACAGGGCCGTGGCCAGGCTGCGCGGCGTGGCCGTGTACAGGCCCGCCCACAGGTCGCCATGCTCGGCGAAGCGCTCCGGCATGGTCTGCACCGTGAACCAGGAGGGGTCGACGCCCTCCACCTCCTCCCAGCGCAGCGGGGCCGAGACCTGGGCGGTGGGCACCGGCCGGATCGAGTAGGGCGAGGCCATCAGCCGGTCGCGCGCCATCTGGTTGAAGTCCACGAAGATGCGCTCGCCGCGCTCCTCCTTCCACCAGTTCACCGTCACCTGCTCCGGCATCCGTCGGGCCAGCTCACGACCCACCGCGATGGCGGCGTGGCGGGCGTCGATGAAGTCGCACGGCTCCACCCGGCTGAAGACGTGCAGGCCCCGGCCCCCGCTGGTCTTGACCCACGGCTCGAGTCCGGCCTCCTGCAGCACCTCGCGCAGCTCGAGGGCGGCGCGCGCCACCTCGGCGAAGCCGGTGCCGGGCTGGGGGTCCAGGTCGATGCGGAGCTGGTCCACGTGCTCGGTGTCCGGTGCGGTCACCGGCCAGGGATGGAAGCGCAGGGTGCCCAGGTTCAGCATCCAGACCAGGTCCGCCACATGGGTCGGGGTCACCTGTTCGGCGGTGCGGCCCGAGGGATAGGTGACGGTGGCCACCTCGACGCCCTCCGGCATCCCCTTGGGGGCCTTCTTCTGGTAGAAGGCGTCCCCACGGCCGTCGGCCCGGGTGGCCATCACGGCGCCCTCGAAGACACCGCCGGGCCAGCGTTCCATGGTGGTGGGGCGACGGTAGAGGCCGGCCAGCAGGCCCTCGCCCACGGCCATCACGTAGTGCGCCAGGTCGAGCTTGGTGAGGCCCAGCTCGGGGAAGTAGACCTTGTCAGGGCTGGACAGGCGGACCTCGCGGTCTGCGACGCTGAGCATCGTGGCAGTCTTCGGCATGGGGCCAAGGGTAGGCTGAAAGACCCCGACCTTGGAGGACATGATGACCAGCGATCCCAGCATCGACCCCACCACCGGCCTCGCCCCGGTGGGCAAGGTGGTCAAGAGCGAGGCGGAGTGGCGGGCCCAGCTCGACGACCTGGAGTACGCCGTGCTGCGCCAGGCCGCCACCGAGCGCCCCTTCACCGGCGAGTACACCGACACCACCACCGAGGGCGTCTACCGCTGCCGCGCCTGCGGCACCGAGCTCTTCCGCAGCAACCAGAAGTTCTCCTCGCACTGCGGCTGGCCCAGCTTCTTCGCGCCGCTGGCCGAGGAGCGGGTCAGCTATGTCCGTGATGACTCGATCCCGGGCCGTCCCCGCATCGAGGTGCGCTGCGCCGCCTGCGAGTCGCACCTGGGCCATGTCTTCGAGGGCGAGGGCTATGACACCCCCACCGATCTGCGCTACTGCATCAACTCGGTCTGCCTGACCCTGGAGCCCGCGGACCAGACCTGAGCAGCCTGAGCACGCTCCCCCCGGGCCGGTGCGGCCGGCCCGGAGGGGCTCACGCCAGCACCGAGGCGTCGACGGCCCTCGAGCCGTCCACCTTCCTGCTGATCAGCCCCGCCTGGTGCATGAAGTCGGCCATCTCGACGAATCGGTCGGCCGACAGCTTCAGCTCGGGCACCTCCTGCTCGCCCTTCCACAGCGGGATCGTCGCCTTCAGGGTGGTCAGCGCATTCTTCTGGGCGGTGGCGGCGTCCAGGCCCGGGATGTGGGCGATGCTGGTGGTGATCGCCGCCTGCGGGTCCGCGACCACCCCCTGCACGGACTCGACGATGCCGCGGCAGACCTGCTCCACGAGCTCAGGCTGCGACTCCAGGGTGGCCCGGGTGGTGACGATGGAGGAGCTCACCAGTGGGATCTCGTCGGCGAGCGGGATCTGGCGGACCGCCACACCGTTGGTCGCGAACTGCACCACGTCGTTGTTGCTGAAGCCGACGATGGCGTCCACCTTGCGGGTGGCCAGGGCCGCCTGCTGGGTGTAGCCGATGGACTGGATGGTCAGGTCGGTGCGCGCCAGGCCGGCGGTGCGCAGCGCCACCTGCAGGCCGAACCAGCTCTCGCCGTACTCCCCCGGGATGCCGACAGTGCGGCCCTTGAGCTGCGCCAGCGAGGTGATCGGGGAGTCCTCGCGCACGATCATCACGATCGGGTAGCGCTGGTAGTAGCCGGCCACCGTGACCAGGTCCATCCCCTCGGCATTGGCCTGGACCACCTCGTCGCCGCCGGCGATCACGAAGTCCTCCTGGCCGGAGGTGAGCGCGGTGAACAGTCCCTCGTCGGCGCCGTGGTGGCGTAGCGTGACCCGGGCACCGCGCCGGGTGAACAGGCCCTTCTCCTGCGCCCAGTAGAAGGGCGCGAACTGGATGTTGGGGATGTAGGTCAGGCCGATGGTGCAGGCCGGCAGACCCGCGCCCGGGGTGGAGACCTTGGGGCTGGCGGACTGCTCGGCCTGGCGCACGGCGGTGCCATTGCATCCGGACAGGGCCAGCGCACCGAGGGCGCCGGCGACCAGGCCACGGCGGGAGAGCTGGGTCATGGGGGTCAACCTTTCGTGGGGATCAGGACTCGCGTCGCTGGGCGTTGACCACGCGGGAACGCCGCTCGACCAGACGAATCAGGGAGTAGAGCAGGGAGGCGACGGCGCAGAGCACGATGATGGTGGAGAACATGCCGGCGGTGTCGATGGCCTCGCGCTGCACGGTCAGCACCTGGCCCAGGCCCTTGCCGCCCATCACCATCTCCCCCACCACCGCGCCGGTGATGCTCAGTGTGAAGCCATTGCGCAGCCCGGCGAGGCTGTTGGGCAGCGCCAGCGGCCCCTCGATGAAGCACAGCTGGGCCCAGCGTCCCGCCCCGTCGACACGAGAGGCGTCGACCACCTCGGGGTCGACGTGGCGCAGACCCACCAGCGTGGAGACCAGGATCGGGAAGAAGACCATCACGGCGCACAGCAGCATGACCGGCACCAGCCCATAACCCACCCAGAGCACCAGCAACGGCGCCAGGGCGATGGCCGGGACGGCCTGGGTGGCGCCCAGGAAGGGGTTGACGGCGGCCGAGAACCAGCGGGACTCGTGGATGGCCACCGCGAGCGGCAGGCCCACCAGACAGCCGACCAGGCAGCCTCCCAGCGCCTCCAGCAGTGTCAGGCCCAGGTGCTGCCACAGCGTGGGCCCGGCCAGGTCACTGACCAGGCGTCGCAGCACGGTGCCCGGCGAGGGCAGCACATAGCCGGGCCAGTCGGTGAGCTGGACCAGGAGCTGCCAGGCGGCGAGCAGCACCAGGGCGAGCAGCAGCGGCGCGATGATCGCGCGTGTGGAGATCGCCCTGCTGGTGGGCTGGGTCACCGGTGCCATGATTCCTTTCCGCTGCGCTGCGCGAGCGGGGTGACGGCATGTCGGCAGGCGGCCCGGGACGCACTCGTGGGGCGTCGCCAGGCGCCGTGCTTCCTCCCATCCGGACTTTCACCGTCGGTCCCGGAATTCCACCGGATCAACCATCTCGAGCTGCCTCGATCTGGGTCGCGGACTGTCACCGCCGGCTCGGATTTTCACCGACCCCGGAGCACGTAGCAAGGGCCAGTATAGGCACGAGCGCCGACGTCGTGATGACGTCGGCGCTCGTGGTGGCCGGGGTGGTGCCGACAGCTGTCAGCAGCAGCCGCAGCCGGCCTGGGAGGCGGTGCCCCAGGAGGCGACGATCTCGGACAGCTCGCGGCGACGGCCGGTGAAGAAGGGCTGCTCCTCGCGCATGTGGCGACGCGCGGCGGCGGCCCGCAGGTCGCGCATCAGGTCCAGGATGCGGTGCAGCTCGTCGCACTCGAAGCTCAGCAGCCACTCGTAGTCACCCAGGGCGAAGGAGGCCACCGTGTTGGCCCGCACGTCCGGGTAGGGGGCGGCCATCATGCCGTGCTCGCGCAGCATCTGCTTGCGCTCCTCGTCGGGCAGCAGGTACCACTCGGTGGAGCGAACGAAGGGGTACACGCAGATGTTGCCCAGTGCCTTCTCGCCGGCCAGGAAGGCCGGGATGTGGGCGCGGTTGAACTCGGCGGCGCGGTGCAGGCCCACCTGGGACCAGACCGGCACCAGGCTCTCCCCCAGCTCGGTGGCGCGCAGCGCGAGGTAGGCGTCCTGCAGGGTCTCGGAGCTCGGGGCGTGCCACCAGACCATCAGGTCGGCGTCGGCACGGAAACCGGCCACGTCGTACCAGCCCCGGATCACCAGGCCCTTGCCCTCGGTGGCCTGCTCGATGGCGGCCAGCGCGTCGGCGGCGGCGGTCTCGGAGACCGCGCTGGTGCGCGCGAAGACCGAGTACATCGTGTAGTTGATGTCGGAGTTGATGACCTCGGCGTCGATGCCGGCCTGCGGGTCGCTCTGGGGGCTTGCTGTCATGCTCTTCTCTCCTCGGATCGGGATGGGTGTCAGTCGGTGTGTCCGGCCTCGGCGCGCAGTGCCGGGCCCTCGGTGTGGACCAGCTCGACGATGCGGGTCAGCACGTCGGGGTCGGTGCTGGGGGGCACGCCATGGCCCAGGTTGACGATGTGGCCCGGGGCGACGGCGCCGCGACGGATCACCTCGCGCAGGCGCTCCGCCAGCACCTCCCAGGGCGCCAGCAGCAGGGCCGGGTCCAGGTTGCCCTGCACGGCGTGCCCGGGCCCGATGCGACGGCTTGCGACGTCCAGCGGGGTGCGCCAGTCGACGCCCACCACCTCGGTGCCGGCCTCGGCCATCGCGGGCAGCAGCTCGGCGGTGCCGACGCCGAAGTGGATCCGTGGCACCTCGCGCTCCAGGCCACCCAGCACCGCCTGGCTGTGCGGCAGCACGCGGGCCCGGTAGTCCTCTTCCGCCAGCGCGCCGGCCCAGGAGTCGAAGAGCTGCACCGCCTGGGCCCCGGCGTCGACCTGGACCTGCAGGAAGGTGCGCGAGACCTGCGCCAGCCGGCGGCACAGCTCGTCCCACAGCTCGGGATCGCCGGCCATCATGGACTTGGTGAGCGCGTGGTCCTTGCTGGGGCCGCCCTCGACCATGTAGCTGGCCAGGGTGAAGGGTGCGCCGGCGAAGCCGATCAGCGGCGTGGCACCCAGCTCGCCCACCAGGCTGGTGATCGCCTCGGTGACGAAGCCCACCTGTGAGGGGTCCAGTTCGCCGAGCTGGTCCAGGTCGGCGCGGGTGCGCACCGGGCGGGCGATCACCGGTCCGGTGCCGGCCACGATGTCGAGGTCGACGCCCATGGCCTTGAGCGGCAGCACGATGTCGGAGAAGAAGATGGCCGCGTCCACCCGATGCCGGCGCACCGGCTGCATGGTGATCTCGTGGATCATCCCGGGATCGCTGCAGGCGTCGAGCATCCGGGTGCCGACGCGCAGCTCGCGGTACTCCGGCAAGGAACGGCCGGCCTGACGCATGAACCAGACGGGCAGCCGGGTGCCCTGCCGGCCTCGGGCCGCGGCCACCAGGGCCGGCATGGACGACGGGGTCGGGTCTACGGGTGCGGTCACGGGTTCGATCTTCCCACACCCGGTCCAAGGGGTCACACTGCGGCGAGTCTCTCCCGTTGTGGAGCGCCCGTTGCATAACCTCGTGGCTGTGAGCTCACCCTTTCCGCCCGATGCCGATGCAGACTTTGGTGCCCTGACCCGGGAGCTGGAGGGATTCACCTGGCGTCCCGAGGTGGAGATCGAGCAGATTCCTTCCCCGCAACGCATCGCCCCCCATTCGGTGGCGGTGGCCGCGGACGTGGTGAGCGGCGGCGAGGATGTCGGCAACGGCCGGCTGGTGCTGCTGCACGATCCCGCCGGGAACGAGGCCTGGCAGGGAACCCACCGCTGTGTCACCTTCGCGCGTGCCGAGGTGGACCTGGAGATGGTCACCGATCCGCTGCTGGCCGAGGTGGGCTGGTCCTGGCTCACCGATGCCCTGGCCGACCACGGGGCCGACTACCTGGCCGCCTCCGGCACGGTGACCGCCGTCTCCAGCCGGTGCTTCGGCGGCATGCAGGACGAGCCGGACCGTGCCGAGGTGGAGATCCGCGCCTCCTGGACCCCGGTGATCGACGGCCCCACCGGTCTGACCCCGCACCTGGCCGCCTGGCAGGACCTGCTGTGCATGACGGCCGGGCTGCCCAGCCTGCCGCAGGGCATCGTGATGCTGGGCTCGCGCCAGGGGCGCACCCGATGAGCGGGACGACGGTACCGCAGGAGGACTCGCAGGAGACCGTCGAGCTGCCGGTGCTGGACCGTCCCCGCGACGGCCTGCCGGTGGTGGTGGACAGCCCCGAGGCCTTGGCCGCGGCCCAGGCCGCGCTGGTGGCCGGCAGCGGTCCGCTGGCGGTGGACGCCGAGCGGGCGCAGGGTTTCCGCTACTCCGCCAAGGCCTACCTCTTCCAGTTCCGCCGTGAGGGTGCTGGCAGCTTCATCGTCGACCCCACTGCCTTCGAGCAGGGCCAGCAGGTGGCCCAGCTGGGCGGCTTCGGCGAGGCCCTGGCCGACGCCGAGTGGATCATCCACGCCGCCTCCCAGGACCTGCCCTGCCTGGTGGAGGCCGGCATGGTGCCGCGCACCGTCTTCGACACCGAGCTCGCCGGGCGTCTGCTCGGCCTGCCGCGGGTGGGCCTGGGCGCGATGATCGAGCAGTACTTCGGGGTCCGGCTGCTCAAGGAGCACTCGGCCGCCGACTGGTCGCGCCGCCCGCTGCCCGAGGAGTGGCTGAACTACGCCGCCCTCGACGTGGAGCTGCTGGTGGAGCTGCGCAACCAGATGGCCGACGAGCTCGAGGCTGCGGGCAAGCTGGACTGGGCCCGCCAGGAGTTCGCCCACCTGGTGCAGCACTGCACCGACGAGGTGGCGCCCCGCCCCGAGCGCTGGCGCCGCACCAATGGCATGCACCAGGTGCGCACCCCGCTGGCGCTGGCCGTGGTGCGCGAGCTGTGGACCGTGCGCGACGAGCTGGCCGTCAAGCTGGACAAGGCCCCTGGACGGCTGGTGCAGGACGCCGCGATCTGTGAGCTGGCCGCCCGCGCCGCCTCCACCCGACCCGCCCACGTGCCCACCAAGGACGAGCTGCGCGCCGTCAACGGCTTCAAGCGCCGCACCGCCCGCCAGTACGAGAACAACTGGCTGCAGGCGCTGGCCCGCGTCGAGCAGATGGGACCCAAGCAGTACCCCTCGATGCACGTGACGCCGGACGGTCCTCCCCCGCCGCGCAGCTGGGAACGCCGCCATCCCGAGGCCTTCGCCCGCTGGAACCGCGTGCGCCCCCGCACCCAGGAGATGGCCGAGGAGCTGGGCATGCCGCCGGAGAACCTGGTGAGCCCCGACACCCTGCGTCGGATCGCCTTCACTCCGCCCAGCCCGCTCGACGAGGCCGGCGTCGACGCCCGGCTGGCCGAACTGGGGGCCCGGGCCTGGCAGCGCGGCTTCCTGGTGCCGGTGCTCACCGAGCTGCTGGCCGACCAGCAGGACTGAGAGCTCAGGCCTGGTGCTGCTCGGCGGGCTGTCCCGCCTGCTGCGAGAGCCAGCAGCCCAGCACCTCTCGGGCGATGTCCGGCCCGGTGAGGCCGCACTCGGCCAACACCTGGCCACGGCTGGCGTGGTCCAGGAAGCGCTGCGGGATGCCGAAGCACATCAGCGGGGTGTCCACCCGCACCCGTCGCATCTCGTGCGAGAGGCGGGCACCCACGCCGCCGGCCACCATCGAGTCCTCGATGTTGACCACCAGCTGGTGGCGGGCGGCCATGTCCACCAGGGCGGGGTTCACCGGCAGCGACCACAGCGGGTCGACGACGGTGGCGCGCACGCCCTGCTTGTCCAGCAGCGCGGCCACCTCGAGCGCCAGGCCCACGAACTGTCCGTGGCCCACCAGCAGCACCTCCGCCTGCTCGTCGTAGGCCACCAGGTCCATGCCCTCGGTGTGGCGTAGCGCCTCGATCGGGTCGGGCAGCTTCTCCTTGGACCAGCGCACCACGGTGGGGGCGTCGTCGACGCCCAGTGCGGTCTCCAGCGCCTCCTCCATGCGCTGCCGGTCACGGGGGCTGGACAGCCGCAGGCCGGGCACGAGGCCGCAGATGCCCACGTCCCACATGCCGTTGTGGCTGGCGCCGTCCGGTCCCGTGACGCCGGCACGGTCCAGGCAGAAGGTGACGCCCTGACGGTGCATGGCCACGTCCATCAGCATCTGGTCGAAGGCGCGGTTCAGGAAGGTGGAGTAGACCGCCACGACGGGGTGCAGCCCGCCCGCGGCCAGGCCGGCGGCCGAGGTGACGGCGTGCTGCTCGGCGATGCCGACGTCGAAGACGCGGTCCGGGTAGACCTGGCTGAAACGCCCCAGACCCACCGGGTGCAGCATGGCGGCGGTGATGGCCACCATGGTGGGGAACTTCTCCCCCAGGCGCACCATGTGGTCGCTGAAGGCATCGGTCCAGGTGGCCTGGACCGCGGCGGAGAGCGGCTCGCCGGTGTGCTCGTCGATCTTGCCGACGGCGTGGAAGCGGTCCTGCTCGTTGTCCTCGGCGGCCTTGAAGCCGCGGCCCTTCTGGGTGATGCAGTGCACGATCACCGGGCCGCCGAAGTTCTTGGCGGCCTCCAGGCTGCGCTCCAGCGCCTCCAGGTCGTGGCCGTCCACCGGGCCGACGTACTTCAGCCCCAGGTCGGAGAACATGCCCTGCGGGGCCAGCACGTCCTTGAGGCCGGTCTTCATGCCGTGCAGCAGGTCGTAGGCCTGGCGACCGAAGAGCGGGGCGTTGTTGATCGCCCGCTTGGCCACCTCGAGGGTCTGCTCGTAGCGGCGGTCGGTGCGCAGGCCCGCCAGGTGGGCGGCCAGGCCACCGACCGTCGGGGTGTAGGAGCGGCCGTTGTCGTTGACCACCACCACCATGCGCAGGTCGTCCTGCACGGCCAGGTTGTTCAGGGCCTCCCAGGCCATGCCACCGGTGAGGGCACCGTCGCCGATCACCGAGACCACGGTGCGCTGCTCGCCCTGCAGCCGGAAGGCCTTGGCCAGGCCCTCGCCCCAACTCAGCGAGGTGGAGGCGTGGGAGTTCTCCACCCAGTCGTGCTCGCTCTCGGCGCGCGAGGGGTAGCCGGACAGGCCACCCTGCTGGCGCAGGCCGGTGAAGGCCTCGGCGCGGCCGGTGAGGATCTTGTGCACATAGCTCTGGTGCCCGGTGTCGAAGATCACCGGGTCGCTCGGGGAGTCGAAGACGCGGTGGATGGCCATGGTCAGCTCGACGACGCCCAGGTTGGGGCCCAGGTGGCCGCCGGTGCGGCTGACATTGGTCACCAGGAAGGCGCGGATCTCCCGTGCGAGGTCGTCGAGTTCGCTGCGCGACAGCCCTCGCAGGTCGGAGGGCTGCTTGATCTGGTCCAACAAAGCCATGGGGACCATCCTAGGTCCGTGGACACCTGCCCCATGCCCATCTCCGCTGACCGCGCACAAGTGTTGCCCAGAATCGCAGACCGACCGGGCTCCGGGCGCCCCCGTGGAGGCAGTCGGCTGCGACCCCGGTGCGGCGCTGCAGGCCGTCACAGCCGGGGCAGGAAGATGCGGCCGCGCAGCGTCTCCTCCACCAGCATCACCGCCCGGCGGACCCGCACCAGGCGGGCGCCCTCCGACTGGATGGCCTCGGTGGCACGGTCCAGCACGTCATTGTCCACGTACTCCCCCAGGCTGGCGCGGGCCGTGGCCAGCGCCTCACGCGAGGAGCGGATCTGGCCCTCGACGAATTCGGCCGCGAAGCGGGCCAGCACCACCGGATGGCGCCGCAGCACCGGGTAGCCGCGGTAGTCCGCCGGGCACTGGTCCAGCAGCCAGGCCACCGCGCTCTGCTCCCAGTCCGGCACGCCGGGCGGCAGCACCTCCTGCGGCCAGCCCGGCGGCACGTAGACCTGCTGGCCGCGGTCCCCGGGGCGGGCGTCGCGAGGCACAGAGCGCAAGGAGCCACCGGCATGGAACTCCCCCGAGCCCTGCTGCTGGGGGTACTGCCTGAATGCCATGGCGGACATGACGCCTCCTTCGAATACATGTTCGATACTAGGTCGGGGTCGGACGATGGGCAATCCCCGCCGACGACCACCAGCCTGCAGGTCGGCACTGACAGTTTTTCGAAAGCCTGTGCGAGCCAGGAGATGCGGCAGGGCCGCACCCCGTCGAAGCGGGATGCGGCCCTGTCGTGGAACCGGTCTGGCTCAGCCCTTCATCAGCTGGCGCAGCACGTACTGCAGGATGCCTCCGTTGAGGTAGTAGGCACGCTCTCCGGGGGTGTCGATGCGGACCACGCCGTCGAACTCCACGACGGTGCCGTCGGCCTTGGTGGCCTTCACCTTCATGGTCTTCGGGGTGACGCCCTGGTTGAGCTCGGTGACACCGGTCACGTCGAAGGTCTCGGTACCGTCCAGGCCCAGCGACTCGGCATTCTCGCCCTCCGGGAACTGCAGCGGGATGACGCCCATGCCGATCAGGTTGGAGCGGTGGATCCGCTCGTAGCTCTCGGCGATGACCACCTTGACGCCCAGCAGCGTGGTGCCCTTGGCGGCCCAGTCGCGCGAGGAGCCGGAGCCGTACTCCTTGCCCGCCAGGATGACCAGCGGGGTGCCGGCGGCCTGGTAGTTCTGCGAGGCCTCGTAGACCGTGGTCACCGGGGCATCGGCCTGGCTGAAGTCGCGGGTGAAGCCACCCTCGGTGCCGGGCGCGATCTGGTTGCGCAGACGGATGTTGGCGAAGGTGCCGCGGATCATCACCTCGTGGTTGCCGCGCCGCGAGCCCAGGGAGTTGTAGTCCTGGCGCTCCACGCCGTGCTCGGTCAGGTACTGGCCGGCAGGGCTGTCGGACTTGATCGAACCGGCCGGGGAGATGTGGTCGGTGGTGACCGAGTCGCCCAGCTTCAGCAGCACCCGGGCGCCGTTGATGTCCTCCACGGCGGTGGGCTCGGCAGGCATGCCGTCGAAGTAGGGGGCGCGACGGATGTAGGTCGAGGCGTCCTCCCACTCGTACAGGTTGCCCTCGGGGGTGTCGAGGTTCTGCCAGCGCTCGTCGCCGGTGAAGACGTCGGCATAGCGCGACTTGTACATGTCGGCGCTGATCGAGCCGCCGATCACGTCCTCGATCTCCTGGGTGGTGGGCCAGATGTCCGCCATGAAGACGTCCTTGCCCTCGGCATCCTGGCCGATCGGGTCCTTGGCCAGGTCGATGTCCATGGTGCCGGCGAGCGCGTAGACGATCACCAGCGGCGGGCTGGCCAGGTAGTTCATCTTCACGTCGGGGCTGATCCGGCCCTCGAAGTTGCGGTTGCCGGAGAGCACCGCGGTGACGGCCAGGTCGTTGTCGTTGATCGCCTTGGAGACCTCGGGGATCAGCGGACCGGTGTTGCCGATGCAGGTGACGCAGCCGTAGCCGACGGTGTTGAAGCCGAGCTGGTCGAGGTAGGTCTGCAGGCCGGACTTCTCGTAGTAGTCGCTGACCACCTGGGAGCCGGGGGCGACGGTGGTCTTGACCCACGGCTTGGGCTTGAGGCCCTTCTCCGCGGCCTTCTTGGCCACCAGCGCGGCGCCCAGCATCACGCTCGGGTTCGAGGTGTTGGTGCAGGAGGTGATGGAGGCGACGGTGACCGCGCCGTGGTCCAGCTCGAAGCTGGTGCCGTCGGACAGCGTCACGGGGATCTTCTTGCTGGCGCGCTGCGGCACGCTCTCGGAGCCCAGTTCGGCGGGCGGCTCGGAGGTGTCGACGTCACCGGGGGTGCTCTCGATCGGGTCGGAGCCGGCCATGGTGGACTCCACGGCGCGGTCCAGGCTGCCCTGCTGGGCGGGATCCGGCTCGCCGGCGTAGGCGGTGAGGGCCTCGCGGAAGGCGGACTTGGACTGCGACAGCTCGATGCGGTCCTGCGGGCGCTTGGGGCCGGCGATGGAGGGCACCACGGTGGACAGGTCCAGCTCGATGTACTCGCTGTAGACGGGCTCGTTGTCGGCCTCGTGCCACAGGCCCTGCTCCTTGGCGTAGGCCTCGACCAGGGCCAGCTGGTCCTCGTCGCGACCGGTCAGGCGCATGTAGTCGACGGTCTTGTCGTCGATCGGCCAGACGGCGATGGTGGAGCCGTACTCGGGCGACATGTTGCCGATGGTGGCGCGGTTGGCCAGCGGCACCTCGGAGACGCCGGGGCCGTAGAACTCGACGAACTTGCCGACCACCTTGTGGGCGCGCAGCATCTCGGTGATGGTGAGCACCATGTCGGTGGCGGTGACGCCGTCGTTGAGCTTGCCGGAGAGCTTGAAGCCCACCACCTTGGGGATCAGCATGCTGATCGGCTGGCCCAGCATGGCGGCCTCGGCCTCGATGCCGCCCACGCCCCAGCCCACGACGCCCAGGCCGTTGACCATGGTGGTGTGGGAGTCGGTGCCCACGCAGCTGTCCGGGTAGGCCTGCAGCACGCCGTCGACGGTGCGCGGGAAGATCACGCGGGCCAGGTTCTCGATGTTGACCTGGTGCACGATGCCGGTGCCCGGGGGCACCACCTTGAACTCGTCGAAGGCGCCCTGGGCCCAGCGCAGCAGCTTGTAGCGCTCCAGGTTGCGCTGGTACTCCACGTCGGTGTTCAGCTGCAGCGCGTCCGGCGTGCCGAAGTACTCGGCGATGACGGAGTGGTCGATGACCAGCTCGGCCGGGGCCAGCGGGTTGACCTTGTCGGGGTCGCCGCCCAGGTCGGCGACGGCCTGGCGCATGGTGGCGAGGTCCACGACGCAGGCCACGCCGGTGAAGTCCTGCATGATCACGCGGGCCGGGGTGAACTGGATCTCCTTGTCCGGCTCACCGGTGGGGGCACCGGCGGCCAGCGCCTTGATGTCCTCCGCGGTGATGTTGGCCCCGTCCTCGGTGCGCAGCAGGTTCTCCAGCAGGACCTTGAGGCTGTACGGGAGCTTCTCGTGACCCTCGACGGCGTCGAGCCGGAAGATCTCGTAGGACTGGCCGTTCACCTCGAGGGTGGACTTGGCTCCAAAACTGTTGACGCTCATGCATCACTCCTGATCGGACTAGCTCTGGCGCCTGCGCCAAAGTCTCTTGACATCAAGATATCACGGTGGAACTCCCGTGACCATGGATTCGACCGAATCCGTGCACCGCCCAGTCTGCTACAGCCACCAGTCGGCTTCCAGCGCGGCGAGGGCCGAATTACGTGCCCATTTCGTGCCCTATTGGTGAGGCGCTGACTAGGCCGTTCGCGCCGCCCCGGCGGCCTGCTCCCGGCGGTGTGCCAGCCGGTTGGCCTGCCACAGCTCGCGCATCTCGGGATCGTCCATCACCAGGTAGACCAGGCCGCAGTCCTGCGGTCCGGACACACCCATGTGGCACAGCGTGCAGGGTTCCTGGTCGCGGATCGGGCACCGGGGTTGCGGCTTGCTCATGGACCCATTCTGGCGCGGCCCGCTCCCCCGCCCTCGGCCGGGGTCCCCTTGGGGCCGGGACCCGGCCTCAGCCCGCTGGCAGGAGCAGGGCGACGCACTCCACGTGGTGGGTCATCGGGAACAGGTCGAAGGCGCGGATCTCGGCCGCCTGGTAGCCCTGCTCGGCGAAGGTCTTGAGATCGCGGGCCAGGGCCGCGGGATCGCAGGCCACGTAGGCGATCGCCCGGGCACCCAGGCCCGCCAGGTGGGTGACCACCTGCGCCCCGGCGCCGGTGCGTGGCGGGTCGAGCACCACCAGGTCCACCTGCCGGGGCAGCTGGCGCAGCGCACGGGCCAGCGGAGCGGCGATGAAGCGTGCCTCGGGGACATTGCCGCGGGCCAGCTGGACCGCCTTCGGCGCCTGCTCCACCCCCACCACACGGGTGCCGGCATCACTCAGCCCGCCCGCGAACAGGCCGACACCGCAGTACAGGTCCAATGCCTGCTCGCCGCCTCGGGGCTGCAGCAGAGAGAGCACCACCTGCTGCAGGGTCTCGGCGGCACGCGGGTGCACCTGCCAGAAGCCGTCGGCACGCACCCGGTAGTCGCGGCCGCCCACCCGCTGCACCACGACCTGGGCGCCCTGCTCGCGTCCGGTCACCACGCGCGGCTCGCCGTCGGTGGGCACCACGACGCGGATCTCGTCGCCGGTGGCATCGCTCGCCAGCTGCCGCAGCGCCGCCACCTCGGGCACGGCGGGGCTGGCGATCATGCAGCCCTGCTCCGGCAGCGGCACCATGGCGTGGGAGCGGTGCTCGCGCATGCCCACCACCGCCAGCTCCTGCAGCTCGTCGTGGTCCACCGCGAAGCGCGCCCGGGTGCGCCAGCCCTCGATGGGCTCGACGGCCTCCACGGAGCCGGTCCAGTCGATCCCGGCCAGGCGCTGCAACTGCTCGCGCACCACCGCGGTCTTGAGCGCGCGCTGGCCGGTCGGCGAGACGTGCTGGAAGTCACAGCCACCGCAGCCACCGGGACCGGCCACCGGACAGGGCGGCTGGACGCGCTCCGGGTCGGCCTGGAGCACCTCGACGGCGTCGGCGCGCCAGAAGGAAGGACGGGAGACATCGGTGAGCCGCACCATGACCCGCTCGCCGGGCAGGGCGTGCCGCACGAAGACCACGCGTCCCTCATGGCGTGCCACGCAGTGGCCGCCGTGCGCGACGGGACCCACCTCGAGCGGGCCGACGACGCTGCCGGGCAGCGGCGTGGGGGAAGCGGGATCGGGCACGGCAGGTCCTTCGTCTCGTCACCGGCCGGGTGGCCGGGCGCCCCAGCCTACTGGCCCACCATCCGCCAGGCCGACGGGTCATCGGCCTCGTAGCGCTGTTCGGCCTCCTGGGAGGAGCGCAGCTGGTAGGGCACGGAGATGGTCATCACGCCCGGCATGAAGTGCAGCCGGGTGCGGATCACCAGCGCGGTCTGGTTGTGCAGCAGCTGCTCCCACCAGTGGCCCACGACGTACTCCGGGATGTAGACGCTGACCACGTCGCGCGGGTTGTCGGTACGAATCCGGCGCACGTGCTCGATGAAGGGTCCCGTCACCTCCCGGTAGGGCGAGGCGATCACCTTCAGCGGCACGTCCACCTGGTTGTCGTCCCAGACCTCCAGCAGGGCCCGGGTCTGTTCGTCGTCGACGGCCACGGTCACCGCCTCCAGGCTGGAGGGTCGGGTGGCCTTGGCGAAGGCGAGTGCGCGCATGGTCGGCTTGTTGACCTGCCCGACGAAGAGCACGGCCCGTACCCGGCTGGGCAGGGCGCGGTCCGACGGCCCGCTGAGCGCGACCTCCTTGGCCACCCGCGCGTAGTGGCGGTGGATCGCCTTCATCACCAGGAAGGTCACCACCATGGCGATGATCGCCAGATAGGCGCCGTGCAGCAGCTTGCTGGCCAGCACCACCAGCAGCACGATGCCGGTGAGGGTGAGCCCGACGGCATTGATCAGCCGTGAGCGCTGCATCCGTTGCCGCGCCGGCGCGCTGGTCTCGGTGCGCAGCGCGCGGGTCCAGTGGCGCAGCATGCCGAACTGGCTCACGGTGAAGCTGACGAAGACGCCCACCACGTAGAGCTGGATCAGGGCGGTGACCGAGGCGTTGAAGATGAGCACCAGGGCGACGGCCGCGAAGGCCAGCGAGATGATGCCGTTGGAATAGGCCAGCCGGTCGCCGCGGGTGTGCAGCTGGCGCGGCAGGTAGCCGTCGCGGGCCAGGATCGAGCCGAGCGTCGGGAAGCCGTTGAAGGCGGTGTTGGCGGCCAGGAAGAGGATCAGCATGGTGAGCAGCACCACCAGGTAGAAGCCCGGCAGGAAGCTGTCCTGGAAGACCACGCGGGCCAGCTGGCCCACCACCGTGGTGGCCTCGTGGTGCACCTCCGTGCCGTCCGGCTTCACGAACCAGGCACCACCGCGCACGTCGAGCATGTGCACCCGGGTGAGGTTGGCCAGCGTGATGATGCCACCCAGCATGGTGATCGCGATCAGACCCAGCAGGCCCAGCGTGGTGGCGGCATTGCGGCTCTTCGGCTTGCGGAAGGCAGGGACGCCGTTGCTGATCGCCTCGACGCCGGTCAGCGCCGCGCAACCCGAGGAGAAGGCGCGCGCCAGCAGCGCCACCATCAGCAGGCCGGTGAAGTTCTGGGCGTAGGGGGCACTGGAGTGCACCACCCAGTCCGCGGTCTCGGCGCGCAGCTCGTGGCCCAGCACCAGGATCCGGAACAGCCCCCACAGCGTCATCCCGATGATGGCCACCATGAACAGGTAGGTGGGGACGGCGAAGGCGGTGCCCGACTCCCGCACACCGCGCAGGTTCATGGCCATCAGCAGCAGGATCACCAGCGCCGCCACCGGGCCCTCGTGGCCGGCCAGGAAGGGCAGCATCGCCTCGGCATTCTGCACGCCCGAGGAGACCGAGACCGCCACGGTGAGCACGTAGTCCACCAACAGGGCGCTGGCCACCACGAGCCCGGCGGTGGGGCCGATGTTGACCGTGGCCACCTCGTAGTCGCCTCCGCCGGAGGGGTAGGCGTGCACCGTCTGGCGGTAGCTCAGCACCACCACGGCCATCACCACGGCCACCAGCAGGCCGATCCACCAGCTGAAGGCGAAGCCCGCCATGCCGGCCAGCGACAGGGTCAGCAGGATCTCGTCGGGCGCATAGGCCACCGAGCTCAGGGCGTCGGAGGCGAAGACCGGCAGGGCGATGCGCTTGGGCAGCAGGGTCTCCCCCAGCTGGGTGCTGGCCAGCTTGCGGCCCACCAGCATCCGCTTCACGGCATGCGAAAAACTCACGCGCCGACAATAGACCTGTCCAGCCCGGCCCCCGGCACCCGGTGCCGCGCGGGTGCGGCCGCGGCCGTGCGATAGCGTTTCGCCAGCGGGCAGCAGGGTCCGCAGTGCGCACCAGGAGGAACAGTGCACATCGTGATCATGGGCTGCGGCCGTGTCGGCTCCAGCCTGGCGCGCAGCCTGGAGAAGCGGGGCCACAGCGTCAGCGTGATCGACTCCAATGTCGACGCCTTCCGCCGCCTCGGCCCCGACTTCACCGGACGCACCGTCAAGGGCGTCGGCTTCGACCGCGAGGTGCTCGAGAAGGCCGGCATCCATGAGGCCGACGGCTTCGCCGCGGTCTCCAGCGGCGACAACTCCAACATCCTGGCTGCCCGTGTGGTGCGTGAGGAGTTCGGGGTGCTCAACGTGGTGGCCCGGATCTACGACCAGGGCCGCGCCGAGGTCTACGAGCGGCTCGGCATCCCCACCGTGGCCACCGTGCGCTGGGCGGCCAACCAGGTGCTGCGCGGGCTGCTGCCGGAGGGCTCCGAGCCGGTCTGGCGTGATCCCTCGGGGCAGGCCCGCCTGGTCCAGGTGCATGCCCACGAGGACTGGGTGGGTCACACGGTGGGCCAGATCGGCCGTGCCGTGCGCACCCCGCTGCCCTTCATCGTGCGCTTCGGCACCGGCCTGGTGCCCACCGAGGAGACCATCCTGCAGGAGGGCGACCTGCTCTACGCGGCCGTCGAGCTGGACCGTACCGACGAGGTGGAGCAGATCCTCGCCGAGCCCCCCACCCGGCACTGACCGGCAACCCAGGAGAGACAGATGCGCGTCGTCATCGCCGGAGCAGGCAACGTGGGCCGCTCCATCGCCCGCGAGCTGATCGCCAACGGACACCAGGTGCTGCTGGTGGACCGTGACCCCAAGGCCATCAAGCCGGACTCGGTGCCGCAGGCGGAATGGCTGCTGGCCGACGCCTGCGAGATGGACACCCTCACCGAGGCCCGGCTGGACACCTGTGACGTCTGCATCGCCGCCACCGGTGACGACAAGGCCAACCTGGTGCACTCGCTGCTGGCCAAGACGGAGTTTGGCGTGCCGCGCACCGTGGGACGGGTGAACCATCCGGGCAACGAGTGGATGTTCGACGAGGTCTGGGGTGTCGACGTGGCCGTCTCCACGCCGCGGCTGATCTCTGCCCTGGTCGAGGAGGCCGTCAGCGTCGGCGACCTGGTGCGGATCTTCACCTTCCAGCAGGGCCAGGCGAACCTGGTGGAGATGACCCTGCCGGCCCAGAGCCCGGTGGTGGGCACCATGATCCGCGACATCTCTTGGCCCGGTGACTGCGTGCTGGTGGCGATCATCCGCGACGGCCGGGCGATGGCCCCGCAGGGCGAGGGAGCTCTGGAGGGTGGTGACGAGCTGCTCTTCGTGGTGGCCACCGAGCACGAGGAGGAGCTGGCGGAGCTGCTCTCCCCCCGCTTCTGATTCGGACGACGACCCCGCGCGCAGCGGCCTGGGGCCTCAGTGCCCCAGCAGGGTGTAGCGGGGGTTGTAGACGGTGCGACGACCGCGCACCATGCTGATCGGACCGTCGACCTCGAGCAGCCGGCCGGCCTCGATCCCGCGCACCAGGCGCCGCCCCATCCAGACCAGGGTCACCTCGCCGGAGCCGTCGTCCAGGATGGCCTCCAGCCAGCGGTTCACGCCCCGGGGGTTGATGGCGACCTGGGTGATGGTGCCGCGGATCCGCACCGGACGCCGCAGCGGCGCCTGGGCGATGCACTGGCATCCTGCACGGCTGGCCTGCTCGCGCAGGCCCTCCGCCTGGATCTGTGAGTCCTCGCGGGTGAGCCGTGCCAGGGCACGGCGAAGCGGCCCGGGGCCACGCCCCGGGCCGGTGGTCACCGTCTGCGGTGCCATCAGGCCTGGTCGTCGGCCGGCGGGAGCGGCTCGCCCTGCGCCACCAGCTCGGCGGGGATATCCATCGGGATCAGGTCGCCGGGCACGCGCGGCGAGTCGTCGCGACGCACCACCAGGTTGCGGAAGAACTCGTAGAGCACGGCGGTGGGGCCGTCGACGCCCTCGGTCATGCCGGCCTCGCCCATCACCACGGCACGCAGCAGCCAGCGGGGGCCGTGCGCGAACCAGGTGCGTGAGACGTGGTACATCTGCTCGCCGTCCTCATTGGTGAGCGGGATGACGCGGCGGATCTCGGTGCCGAAGGGACCCTCGGCCAGCTGGGCGTCGCCCCCCTGCTCGGCGGTCATCTGGACCATCTCGCGGCGGATCTCGGGAGCCATGGAGCTGCTGGCGGGGGCGGCGAAGACGGCCACCTCCATGGCGGAGTTGCCGTGCATCACCAGAGCCGCCTGCACCTGCTGGGTGCTCTCCTCGATCTGCAGCTGGAGCTGCATGTTCTCGAAGGGGGTCATGACCAGGCTGCCGAAGTCGAGGCGCTCGACCTCGTCGGCGTCCAGGTCCACCTCGTCCAGGTCGAAGGGGCCGTCCTCGCGCCAGTCGCGCGCATCCAGCTCGTCCCAGAAGGCGTCGTCGACCTGCAGCTCGTCGGACTGCTCCTCGGTGGCCGCGCTCTGCTCGTCCTCGACGATCTCGTCGGTGCCGATCTCGTCGTCGTTGCGCTCAAGGTTCACGGGTCTTGTCCCCTTCGTCGGCCGCGACGACCTTCGCCGCGGGGCCAGTGGGAAGCCTACAACCAACCCCGGGGCAGGCCGGACACGGGCCGCGTCGGCTCACCGACCGCTGCGCCAGGCCTCCACGCCGCCGCTGGAGCCGTGCCCGCCGGTGCCTCGGCCGGTCTCGTCCAGATCCGCCACCTCCACCAGCTCGGGCAGCTCGACACGCTGCACCAGCAGCTGCGCGATCCGGTCGCCGCGGTGCAGCACCACCTCCGCGGTGGCGTCGGTGTTGAGCAGGCAGACCTTGATCTCGCCGCGGTAGCCGGCATCCACGGTGCCCGGGGCGTTGACCACGGTCAGCCCGTGGCGGGCGGCCAGACCGGAGCGGGGGTGCACCAGGCCGACGGTGCCGTGCGGCAGCGCGACGGCGAGGCCGGTGCCCACCAGACATCGCTCCCCTGGCGCCAGCCGGACGTCCTCGGTGCACATCAGGTCGAGCCCGGCGTCGCCGGGATGCGCCCGTCGGGGCAGCGGGAGACCGGGGTCGAGACGGTGGACGCGCAGCTGGTCCACCGGTCGCTCGCCGCTCATCGGGGCCGCACCTGCTCCGCGACGCGGGCGAAGCGGGCGGGGTGACGGGTGCTGACCAGCCAGGCCGGGTGGGGGTCGGCCGGGTCGGCCAAGGTGATGCGCACCATCTGCTTCACGTAGGGCCTGGTGAGCAGGTAGTTGCGGGCCTCGGCGTGCGAGACCAGTGCGGCCTGCGACTGCTTGGCGTTGAGCACCTCGATCTGGCCCACCCAGGGCCACTCGACGTGCGCCAGCCCGGCCTGGATGCCGTGCTCGTCGACGGCGACGACCGAGTGGCCGTACCCCAGCAGACCGACCGCGATCACCAGCAGGCAGACGAGCGCGGTGGCCGCACCGAACCAGATGTTCAGGTATGCCCAGACCGCCACCACCAGGGTGAGGGCCACCAGGATCGCCACCAGCCACCAGCCCAGCGGTGCGTGCAGGCGTTCACGATGTCGGACGGGGGTGCTCTGCTCGGCCATGGGCCAAAACTACCCGGCCCGTTGTGCGCAGGGCGAACAGCGGCCTGGCCGGTGCTGCCCGCGCTCCCACCACGGCCCTACGATGGCGGTGTCAGCCCACTCACGAGGAGGCCCGCATGGCCGCAGCAAGCCAGAACATCGCATTCCGTGTCTACGCCGGGGTGCTCGGCGCGGTGACCACGATCGCCACGCAGAAGCTCGTCAAGGCCGCCTGGAAGGTGGCCACCGGCGACAACCCGCCGGACCCGAACGATCCCGACGTCCCCGCCACCGAGGCCGCCATCTGGGCTCTGGCCAGCGGACTGGGCCTCGGCGTCAGCCAGATCGTGCTCAACCGCTTCATGGGCCGTCGCTTCGAGGCCCTGACCGGCGAGCGCCTGGACACCGCCTCGAAGAGCAAGATCAAGATCTGAGCCGTCCGTACCGCTCGGAGACGACGAGAGGCCGCACCCGTGGGGTGCGGCCTCTTGTCTCGTCCAGGCGCCATGCTGGCGCGCCCGGGTGTGCTCAGACGCAGTCGATGCAGTAGACGAGGTTGCCCTTGCGCTCGGCCTCCTGGCTGCCCGACTTCACGAGGAAGCAGGAGGCGCAGGTGAACTCGTCGGCCTGTCGCGGGAGCACCCGGACGGTGAGCTCCTCGTGGGACAGGTCGGCGCCCGGGAGCTCGAAGCTCTCGGCAGCCTCGACCTCGTCCTCGTCGACCTTGCCCGACTGGGCGTCGTTGCGACGAGTCTTGAGCTCCTCGATGGAGTCTTCCTTCATCTCCTCGTCGGTCTTGCGAGGCGCGTCGTAGTCAGTCGCCATGTCTTGTCCTCCAAGTGTCGTTCCGATGGCCGGCGGCCCTGAGTCTGGTGGTCCTGCGTGGTGCCCTGGTGCTCGGTGCCGTGGCCCCCGGCGTGCCCCACAACACCGTCGAGACGGCATTTGTTCCCGTGTGCAGAAACCGGCCGGCCGTCGACGGCAGGCACATGTGTACCACATGGTCGGAAGTCGGGTGCAGGCCGGTCCTGCTTTGGGCACGAGAAGGGGTCCGACCGGTCTCGTGCACCCGCTCAGAGAACCTCCGAACGTATGAACTCGGCTCCCTCGACGTGGGTGGCCAGGAAGGCCCGCACGGTCTCGTACCAGATGATCGCGTGCTGAGGGCTCAGCACCCAGTGGTTCTCGTCGGGAAAGTAGAGGAACTTGTGCGGCAGCTCGGCCGGGTGGCCGTCGAAATGGTGCACCAGGGCCCACCACAGCGACAGTCCTTCGCCGATCGGCACCCGGTAGTCCTTGTCGCCGTGGACCACCAGCATCGGGGTGGTGATCCGGTCGGCGAACTGGTGGGGCGAGTTGGCCCGGATCATCTCGGGGCTGAGTTCGCGGCCCCAGAACCAGGGGGCATCGGTGGTGGGACCGAAGCTGGTGAGATTCCACAGGCTGGCATGGCTCACGATGCAGCGGAAGCGGTCGGTCTGCCCGGCCACCCAGTTGGCCATGTAGCCGCCGAAGGAGCCGCCCATCGCCACCGTGCGCTGCTCGTCGATGTCCTCTCGGGCCACCACGGCATCGGTGGCCGCCATCAGGTCGGTGTAGGGCTCCTCGCCCCAGCGTCCCCAGCCGCGCTGGATCATCTCGTGGCCGTAGCCGGTGCTCAGTGCGGGATCGGGCAGCAGCACGGCATAGCCCTGGCTCACCAGCAGCCAGGGGCACCAGCGCCAGCTCCAGGCATTCCAGGAATTGAGCGGGCCGCCGTGGATCCACAAGGCCAGGGGTGCGGGCTGCGAGGCCGATGCCTCGGCCGGGAGGGCGAGCCAGCCCGGGACGCGGGTGCCGTCGGCGGCGGTGGTCTCCACCCGTTCCAGGCGACCGGGCAGCTCCGGGTACTCCACCGGCGCGGACAGCTCGACGGTCTCGCCCGAGGCGGTGTCGATCCGCACGATGCTGCCGGGATCGTCCCAGGCGCTGCGCAGGGCGAACAGGAAGCGTCCGTCGCGCGACAGCTGCACACTGCTGAAGGCACCGTGGTCGGTCAGCCGACGCACCTGGCCGTCGGCCACGTCGACCGCGAAGACCGGGTGCTCGCCGTCCTCGTCGGCGCTCACGTAGAGCGTGCTGGTGTCCGGGCTGAAGGCCAGTGGGTGGCCCCAGCGCTTCCAGTCGGGCGCCAGGTCGCGGTGCTCGCCGGTGGTCAGGTCCAGCAGGTGCAGGAAGGCGTGCGGGGCCTCGCTGGGGGTGGAGGGGACGGAGCGCACACAGGCCAGCAGCTGGTCGTCATCGCTGAGCACCGCACCCTCGTACTCACCCTCCTGGTCGTCGGCCATCAGGTGGGTGAGCCGGCCGTCGGCCAGGTCGAGGCGCACCAGGCTGTCGCGCCGGTCGCCGCGCGGCAGGTCCTGCGCCCAGCCGGTGACCAGGAAGTCGCCGGCGGAGCTCAGGGTGGCACCGTCGTCGAGACCCCGGCCCAGGTCCTCGTGGACCAGGCGCAGGTCATCGGCGGTGAGCTCGGGCTCGCTGTCGGCATCCAGGTCGGCCGCCAGGAAGCGGGTGGTCTCACTGCCCAGGTCGTGGTCCCAGTAGCGCACCCCGACGCCCTCGTGGAGGATGGCCTCCACCTTGCGGCTGCGGCGCTGCTTGGCCCGACGGGCGTCCTCGGCGAGGTCGTCGATCCCGGCGCGCATGCCGATGCTGCACACCATCCGGTCGGTCCCACGGGCCGCCAGCACGCCCTGGAAACCGCCGGTGCGTCGCGCGAGAACATAGGCCTCACCGCCCTGGGCGGGCAGGCACCACACGGCGCCGTCCTGGTCGCTGGACTCCTCGTCCTGCTTGGGCACGGGCCGCCGGGAGGTGAAGACCACCGAGCCGTCACGCAGGAAGGCGGCGACGGTCTCCCCCTCCACGCCCCGGGTGAGCCGCCGCGGTCGCCGCTCGCCGGTGGGGTCGACGCTCCACAGCGCCGTGGTGTAGGCCGTGCGGTCGACGTCGAGGGTCTGCACCCCGGCGAGCAGCCGGTCGCCCGCGGGAGACAGGTGCAGGCTCACCAGACGGGGCAGGGCGACGTAGGCCCGCAGGTCCTGCCAGGGCGATCCCAGCTCTGGCTCCGCCCGGTTCTCGCGGTTCTGGTCCAGGTCGGCAGGTGCGGTGGTCATGGCTTCCTCTCGTACGGCGGGGCGGGGTTTGGCCGGGTCAGTCGATGGCGGGTGTCTCGGGCCGGCGCAGGTTGCGGCAGCAGCCCTCGCCGCCGCAGCGGGCCCGGCCCAGCTGGTTGCCCTGCTCGGACAGGCCCTCGGGGCCCCGGGCGCCCATGGCCCACTCGATGCGGTCCGCCAGGCCACGGACGAAGGCCTCGTGGGTGCCGGCGGTCGCGGCCCGCACCATCTCGATGCCCAGGCGCTCGCAGGTCTTGCGGGCCTCGGTGTCCAGGTCGTAGATGACCTCCATGTGGTCACTGATGAAGCCGATCGGCGCCAGCACCACGGAGTTGATGCCCTGCTCGTGCAGCTGCTCCAGGTGGTCGTTCACGTCGGGCTCCAACCAGGGATCGGTGGGACGCCCGGAGCGCGAGCAGTAGGCGAAGTCCCACTCGCCCTCGAGGCCCGCCCGGGCGAAGACGCGCTCGGCCACCTCACGGTGCCAGGCGGTGTAGGCCTGGCCGTCGGGGCCGGCGCTGTCCTCCATGGGCGTGGGGATCGAGTGCGTCACGAAGACCACGCGCGCGCCGGGAAGCTGCGCGGCGGCAGCCTGCAGGGCAGCGGCATTGGCCGCGACGAAGCCGTCGTCCAGCCCGTAGTGGCCGATCCGCTCCACCTGGGGCGGATCGGGCAGCCGGGCCAGTGACTCGGCGAGCGCCTCCCGGTAGGAGCGGCAGCCGGAGTAGGAGGGATAGGCCGAGGTGGACAGCATCAACACCTGCCGGCGGCCGTCGGCCACCAGCTGGTCCAACGCCTCGTCGATGAAGGGGTGCCAGTTGCGGTTGCCCCAGTAGACCGGCACCTGGTGACCGCGGGAGACCAGCTCGGCCTCCAGGGCCGCCATCAGGGCCTTGTTCTGGTCGTTGATCGGGCTGCGGCCGCCGAAGAGGTAGTAGTGCTCCCCCACCGTGGCCAGCCGCTCACGCGGGATGCCGGAACCGCGGGTCACGTTCTCCAGGAAGTCGATGACCTCGTCGGGCTTCTCGGGACCGCCGAAGGAGACCAGCAGGATGGCGTCGTGGCTGTCGGTGGTGTTCTCGCTCATGGCACCGATCTTTCCAGATGCCACCGACAGTCCTGACACCCCCGGTCGGGCTTGCGGGCGCCCACCCGCCCCGGCACGGTAGGTTTGGGCGAGCAGAGGCGTCCTCGTCGTCCCCGAACGCCGCTGCCAACAGCCCAGCCTGTCCCGCAGTCCAGCCTTGGAGACACCATGACGAGCGCCCTCAGCCCCCGCGACATCCAGACCCGCATCCGGTCCGGTGAGTCGCTGGAGGACGTGGCGCGCGACGCCGGAGTCCCGGTGGACAAGGTGGAGCCCTTCGCGGCGCCGGTGCTGGCCGAGCGCGAGCACGTGGCCGGCACCGCGCTGCAGTCACCGGTGCGACGCCGGGGCGAGACGGGCTCGGTCCGGGCGATGCGCGCGGTGGCCACCGAGCGACTGCAGCCGCTGGGGCTGGACGTGGAGCAGGACGTCACCTGGGACGCCTGGCGCAACGAGGACCGACGCTGGACCCTGGTGGGCCGCTGGAGCATCGACGACGAGCAGACCGAGGCGCGCTTCACCTTCGACCCGCGGGCCCGCTTCTCCGTGGCCGCCAATGACGACGCGCGCTGGCTGATCGGCGAGGCGACCGCGAGCCCGCAGGCCGCCCACCGCCCGCCGGCCGACACCGATGCCGAGCCCACCATCGACCTGAACGACGAGCTCGCCCTGGTGCGAGCGGTGCAGGGCTCGGTGCCGCTGGTGGAGGTGCCCCAGCCGGCCGCCCAGCACTCCGAGCCGCAGGACCAGGAACCGCAGGGCGGGGATCCGCAGGAAGCTGCCGCCTCGCAGTCCCAGCCGGTGGCCCGGGTGGTGGAGACCGAGGACGTCACCGACTACCAGGAACCGGAACTGGAGCAGGTGGACGGGGTCTACGACTTCGTCCCCGGCAACACCTCCGACATGGACACCCTCTACGAGATGCTGAGCGCCTTCAACGAGGACTCGGTGAACATCTACGCGGGACTGGCCGATCCCGTGGCCCCCGCCGACCCCACCTCCGAGCCCAGGGTGATCGACCCGCAGACGGATCCCGGCGTGGCCGAGCTCGACTGGGTGGAGGCGGACCAGGCCGAGGAGCAGCCCACCCCGGTGGAGCCGGCGGCCGCCGAGTGGACCCCCGTGGGCGAGACCGAGCCGCCGCTCGAGGTCAGTGAGGACCAGCAGGCCACGGCAGCCTCCCAGCAGACCGACGAGGTCCCCCAGCAGGAGTCCCGCGAGCCGCAGCAGGCGGCCGACGAGGAGCCGGCTGGCCCGGTGGCCGAGGACGAGCCGATCGCTCCCCTCACGCCTGACTCCCCAGGGTCCCCGGACTCCCCGGAGTCCCCGGACTCCCCCGCGTCGCCGGCCTCCCCCGCGAGCCCTGTCGAGCCGGAGCCGACTGTCGTCGAGGACCTGGCCGTCGAGGACGTTGCGCTGGCCGAGCCGGTGGACGAGGAGCTGGACGACATGGTGGTGGAGGACCTGGCCGTCGAGGAGCAGGTGGCCATCACCGGCGAGCGGGCCGATCTGGTTCCCGAGCAGGATGCCCTGCCGGAGAACACCGAGGCACTGGATCGCGCCGGGCTGCAGCAGGCGGTCACCGAGCCCGAGCCGGTGGTCGAGCCGGAGCCGGTGGTCGAGCCGGAGCCGGTCAAGGTGCAGTCCTCGAGCGACAGGGCCACGGCCAGTGATCCCCGCGCCGTGGCGCGTGCTGCGGCCGCCGCGGAGCAGGCCGAGCTCGCGCCTGCTGCGGAGCCTGCCGCGGCGCCTGATCCTGTGGTGGAGCCCGACCCCGGCGCTGAGCAGCCAGCGGCTGCGATGCCTGAGCAGGATGCCCTGGTCGACTCCCCCGAGCCCGCTGCCAAGCCCAAGGCCAAGCCGCGCAGCCGCAAGAAGCGTGCCTCGGTGCCCAGCTGGGACGAGATCATGTTCGGCGGCCCTGCACCGAAGAAGGACTGACAGCCGGCCGACCCGGACCGCTCATCCGCCTCAGCGCAGCAGCCAGTGCAGCTGGTTGAGCAGGTGACGTCGACGCGCGGCCGTGGCGAAGGACCGCTGGTCATGCCCCAGGCCGTCGTAGGCCAGGCGCTCGCCGTGCGTCCAGCCCATCACCTGCGGTCTCCGCGGCTCTCCGTGGCAGAGCACCGGGACCACTCCCGGAGCGATCTCCAGGTTGCTGTAGCGCTCGTCCACCACCCGCAGCTCAGGAGCCTGTCCGGGCGACGTCGCCAGTCCGTCCCAGAAAGGGTGCTCCTCGGCACCGCGGGCGGCGCGGAAGACAGCCTCGTCGAGGGGCGGGTGGCCGGAGACCCCGCGCACCCAACGCCCGCCCAGCCGACGCGGCCAGTCGGGCCAGTCGCGGAAGCTCGCCACCGCGGTGTGGCAGCCCAGCACGGCCCCGCCGGCATCCATCCACGTACCGAGCTGGTCGAAGGCCTGCTCCCAGCGCGGGTCCTCGGCGAGTTCTGCGGCCGGGTCGAGGCCGGTGCCGGTGTTGACCATCAGCAGGTCTGCGTCCGCGAGCCGTGCCAGCCAGTCAGTCCCATCGCTCGCCACGACGCGCACCACCAGCCGCTGGCCGGCTGTCCGGGAGTCCTGCAGGAGCTCGGCCAGGCAGGCGGAGGTGCGGGCGAAGTCGTGCCAGGGGTCGGCATACCGACCGGCGCCGCACAGCACCAGGCAGTGCTTCGCCGTGGTGCTCATCGGGAGGCGAAGTCGAGCAGCTCGTCGACCGGCCAGGTGGTGATGATCCGCTCCGGTGCGATGCCGGCCGCCTCGGCGCGGGCGCAGCCCAGGGAGAGGAAGTCGAGCTGGCCGGGCGCGTGGGCGTCGGTGTCGATGCTGAACAGGCAGCCGATGTCACGGGCCAGGGCGAGCAGTTCGTCGGGTGGGTCCTGCCGCTCGGGCCGGGAGTTGATCTCCACCGCGACGCCGAACTGGCGGCAGGCCTCGAAGACCACCTCGGCGTCGAAGTCGGAGGGCGGCCGGGTGCCACGTCCCCCCTCCACCAGGCGACCGGTGCAGTGGCCCAGCACGGTGGTGTGCCGGTTGGCCACCGCTCCCACCATCCGCGTGGTCATGAACTCGCGGTCGCCCCGGAGCTTGGAGTGCACCGAGGCCACCACGACGTCGAGCACGCTGAGCATCTGCTCCGACTGGTCCAGCGAGCCGTCGTCCAGGATGTCCACCTCGATGCCCTTGAGGACGCGGATCCCCACCTGCGGCTGCAGCTCGTCGATCTCGCGCCACTGCGCCGCCAGCCGCTCGGCGTCCAGACCGTGGGCCACCGTCAGGCGGGGCGAGTGGTCGGTGACCGCCAGGTAGTCGTGGCCCAGCGACTCTGCGGTGGCCACCATCTCGGGCAACGGCGAGCCGCCGTCGGACCAGGTGGTGTGGCTGTGCAGGTCCCCGCGCACCAGGGTCCGCAGCTCGGAGCTCGCCAGTGGTGGTGCGCCCGCCTGGCGCAGGCCGGCCAGCGTCTGGGGCACGGTCCCGGCCAGGCTCTCGCGGATCACCTGCACGGTGCGGGGTCCCAGGCCGGGAACCTGGCCCCAGGCATCGGCCTGGGCCAGCGCCTCGCGCTCGTCGGGCTGCAGGGCGTCGAGCGCATCCGCGGCACGGCGGTAGGCCTTGACCCGGTAGGTGTCGGCGCGAGAGCGTTCCAGCCAGAAACCGATCTCCCGCAAGGCCTGCTGCGGGGAGTCCGGCACGCTGTGGTCGATCTGGTGGCCCATCCGGCCACACTAGGCTGGTCCGCCAAGGAGGGACAACATGCCAAGCACCCCCACCGTCCAGCAGAAGGCCGCGAGCAAGCCCGCCCCCGGTACCGGTCGCGCCCTGGTGCCCGACGCTGCCCAGCGTCGCCAGCTGGTCGGCCGCCTGTCGGCCACCACCTCCCGGATGACCACCGCGACGCTGGCGGCCATGGACGAGCGCCATCCCTGGTTCGGTGAGCTCGACGCGGAGCATCGCTCCTGGATCGGGGTGGTGGCGCGCAGCGGCATCGACGGCTTCGTGCAGTGGGTGGCCGACGACCCGGAGGCCGACTTCGAGCCCTCCCGCGTCTTCGCGGCTGCGCCGCGTGCCCTGACCCGGCAGATCACGCTGCACCAGACCGTCGACCTGATGCGCACCACGATCGCGGTGGTCGAGGAACAGCTCTGCCTGCTGCCGGCCGAGGACCGACCGGTGCTGGAGGACGCGGTGCTGCACTACTCCCGCGAGGTCGCCTTCGCCGCGGCCGAGGTCTACGCCCGCGCGGCGGAGGTCCGGGGCGCCTGGGACGCCCGGATGGAGGCGCTGGTGGTGGACTCCATCGTGCGCGCCGAGGCCGACGAGGCGATGGTCTCGCGGGCCTCCACGCTGGGTTGGACCTCCGGCAGCAAGGTCTTCGTCGCGGTGGGCCAGACACTGACCACCGGTGAGGACTCCACCAGCTCGCTGCGCCATGCCGCCGGGAAGCTGGGGCTCGACGTGCTCACCGCCGTGCAGGGCGACAGCCTGGTGGTGGTGGGCTCCAGCCCCCAGGTGGACGACGAGCAGTCCGCGATCGCCATGGTGGACCGGCTGCAGGAGTTCTTCGGCGAGGGCCACGTGGTGGTGGGTCCCCTGGTGGCCGACCTGGTGGACAGCCCCCGCTCCGCCCGCGCCGCCGTGAGCGGGCTGCGCGCCTCGGTGGCCTGGCCCGAGGGCGCCCGCGCCCTGCCCGCGGCCGAGCTGCTGCCGGAACGGGCGCTGAACGGTGATGGCCACGCGCGCCGCGAGCTCGCCCGTGAGATCTACCAGCCACTGGCCGAGGCCGGGGGTGACCTGCTGGAGACCTGCGTGGGCTTCCTGGACCACGGCTGCTCGGTGGAGGCCACGGCGCGCGACCTGTTCGTGCACGCCAACACGGTGCGCTACCGGCTCAAGCGGATCCAGGACGTCACCGGCTACTCCCCCACCGATGCGCGCGACGCCTATGTGCTGCGGCTCGCCATCACGCTCGGCCGGCTGGCGCAGCGCGGCGTCTGAACCGCCTGCCGGCGGGAATCCCACCGGCGTGATTCAGTGCCTCCCACAACCTCGCCCTGCGGTCCCCGCGGGGATCCGTGCAGCGCTTGTGGGGATCTCACAACACCGGCCCGCCCGATTTCGTGGCCTCATCCGCTGCACCGTGGGCCCCGAGACGGCAGGGTGGACCTGTGCTTGCAATCGTCGCGCCCGGACAGGGCGCCCAGACCCCTGGCTTCCTCGCCCCGTGGCTGGAGCTGGACAGCTTCGCCACGCGTCTCGCCGCGCTGGCCGAGGTGAGCGGCCTCGACCTGGCCGGCTACGGCACCACGGCCGACGCCGAGACGATCCGCGACACCGCGGTGGCCCAGCCGCTGCTGGTGGCCGCCGGGCTGGCCACCCACCAGGAGCTCTTCGACCACGGTGCTGCTCCCGAGCAGGTCGGCGTGGTCGCCGGGCACTCGGTGGGCGAGCTCACCGCGGCTGCCGCCGTGGGCGTGATGGGCCCCGAGGCAGCCATGGTGCTGGTGCGTGAGCGCGGCCGGGCGATGGCCGAGGCCTCCGCGGTGCGTCCCACCTCGATGACGGCCGTGATCGGTGGTGACCGGGACGAGGTGCTGGCTGCCATCGAGGCCGTCGGGCTGACCCCCGCCAACAACAACGGTTCCGGCCAGATCGTCGCGGCCGGCACCGTGGAGCAGCTGGAGCAGCTGGCCGAGAACGCCCCGAAGCGCGCGCGGCTGATCCCGCTCAGCGTCGCCGGCGCCTTCCACACCGTCCACATGGAGCCCGCCGTGGACCATCTGCGCAGCCTGGCTGCCGAGGTGGAGACCGCCGATCCTGCCACCCGACTGCTCAGCAACCGGGACGGCCAGTCGGTGACCTCCGGCCGCGACTACCTGGACCGGATCGTCGACCAGGTGGCCAACCCGGTGCGCTGGGACCTCTGCATGGAGACCATGGCGGGCCTGGGCATCACCGGCCTGCTGGAACTGCAGCCCGCCGGCACCCTGACCGGCATCGCCAAGCGCAACCTCAAGGGCGTCGAGCTGTTCAACCTGAACAGCCCCGACCAGCTCGACGAGGCCCGCGACTTCGTCACCCGCCACGGCGCCACCGGCGCTCCCGCCACGGAGGCCTGAGATGGCGCTGCGCACCAGTGAGCCGCGTCGCTTCTCCCGCGTGATGAGCGTCGGCTCGGCCCGCGGCTCCCGCGTGGTGGACAACGCCGAGATGTGCACCATGATCGACTCCTCCGACGAGTGGATCCAGCAGCGCACCGGCATCGTCGAGCGCCGCTGGGCCGCCGAGGGCGAGGATGCGCTGAGCCTGGCCGTCGACGCGAGTCGGATCGCCGTCGAGCGCTCCGGGCTGCAGCCCGACCAGATCGATGCCGTGCTGCTCGCCTCCATCTCCTGGACCCAGCAGACCCCCTCGATGGCCGCCCTGGTGGCCCAGCAGCTGGGCCTGTCGCGCCCCGCCGTGATGGACCTGTCGGCAGCCTGCGCCGGCTACTGCTACGGCCTCGGCGTGGCAGACGCGATGGTGCGCGCCGGCACCGCCCGCCACGTGCTGGTGGTGGGTGCGGAGGCCATGAGCCATGTGCTGGACAAGGCCGACCGTGGCACCGCCTTCCTGTTCAGTGATGGTGCAGGGGCATCGGTCGTCGGCCCGGCCGAGGAGCCGGGCATCTCCGCCACCCTGTGGGGCTCGGACCCCGCGCAGGCCGACGTGATCACCATCGACGACTGGTCCACGCTGGACTCCGGCCAGATCCCCTACATCCGGATGGACGGCGCCAAGGTCTTCCGCTGGGCCACCACCTACATCGCGGACCGCACCCGCGAGGTGCTCGAGGCCTCCGGCCTGGCGCCCGAGGAGCTCGACGCCTTCATCCCCCACCAGGCGAACAACCGGATCACCGATTCGATGTTGCGCCACCTCAAGCTGCCCGCCGATGTCGTGGTCTCGCGCGACATCACCCACATGGGCAATTCGTCGGCGGCCTCGGTGCCGCTGGCGATGGACGCCCTGCTCGCCTCCGGTGAGGCGCGCAGCGGACAGACCGCACTGCTGATCGGCTTCGGCGCAGGCCTGGCCTGGGCCGGTCAGGTGGTCACGCTCCCCTGAGGGAGCCCACGAGTTCCGGTGGCCGCCACCCGGCAGCCACCTGAAGCAGCACCACACCAACCACGCAAGGAGGGCCCCATGGCCAGCACCGAAGAGATTCGCACCGACCTCGCCGAGATCGTCAACGACGTGGCCGGCGTGGCCACCGAGGACGTCCAGCTCGACAAGTCCTTCACCGACGACCTCGACGTCGACTCGCTGTCGATGGTGGAGATCATCTACGCCTGCGAGGAGAAGTTCGGCGTCTCCATCCCCGATGAGGACGCCAAGAACCTGAAGACCGTCGGCGACGCCGTCGCCTTCATCGAGCGCGCCCAGGCCTGAGCCGGGCAGCCGGTCACCACCGGCACCGCGGGCGCGGCCCTGGCGCCGCGCCCGCGACCACCACCCACCCCACATTTGTCTGGAGTCACCATGACCACCGTTGTCATCACCGGTTTCGGCGCCTTCACGCCGCTCGGCGAAGATGCCCCCTCCACCTGGCAGGCGATGCTCGACGGGGTCAGCGGCGCCCACACCCTGCAGCACGACTGGGCCCAGGACCTGCCCGTCACCTTCGCGGCCGAGGCGATCAGTGATCCCGCCGCCAAGCTCGACCGGGTGCAGGCCCGTCGCCTGGACCGCTCCACCCAGCTCGCCCTGGTCGCCGGCGAGGAGGCCTGGACCGATGCCGGTTTCGCCTGGCAGACCGAGCCCGGCACCGAGCGCACCGACGGCCTCGACGAGGACCGCGTCGGCGTCAGCGTCGCCAGCGGCATCGGCGGCCTGAACACCTTGGTGGCCCAGTGGGACATCCAGAAGGACAAGGGCCTGCGCCGGGTGAGCCCGTTCACCATCCCGATGCTGATCTCGAACGCGCCCGCCGCGAACATCGGGCTCAGGATCGGCGCCCGCGCCGGTGTGCACACCCCGGTCAGCGCCTGTGCCTCCTCCAACGAGGCGATCAGCCTGGGCATCGACATGATCCGCCTGGGCCGCGCCGACGTGGTGCTGGCCGGCGGCACCGAGGCCGTGATCCACCCGCTGCCGATCAACGCCTTCGCCCAGATGCAGGCGCTGAGTCGCCGCAACGAGGCCCCCGAGGCAGCCAGCCGCCCCTGGGACACGGGTCGTGACGGCTTCGTGATGGGTGAGGGGTCGGTCTGCCTGGTGCTGGAGAGCCTGGAGCACGCGAAGGCCCGCGGCGCGAAGATCTACGGCACCCTGGCCGGAGCCGGCATCAGCGCCGACAACCACGACTTCGTCGAGCCGGATCCCTCGGGTCGCGGCCAGGCCGCCGCCATGGTGCGCGGTCTCAAGGAGGCCAACCTCTCCCCGGCCGACATCCGCCACGTCAACGCGCACGGCACCTCCACCCCCAAGGGCGACCTCACCGAGATCGGCTCGATCAAGAAGGCGCTGGGCTCGGCCGCGGAGGACATCGTGGTGACCTCCACCAAGTCGATGACCGGCCACCTGCTGGGCGGTGCCGGTGCGATCGAGACCTTCGCCACGGTGATGGCCCTCAACACCCGCCAGGTGCCGGCCACCATCAACGTCGAGAACTTGGAGCCCGGTCTGGGCGTCGACATCGCCACCACGGTGCGCGAGCTGCCGGCCGGTGACCTGGCCGCGGTGAACAACTCCTTCGGCTTCGGCGGGCACAACGTGGCCGTCGTGGTCACCAACCGGAACCAGAGCCGCTGACCGCTGGACGACCGGCAGGGCCTCGCACTGCGGTGCGGGGCCCTGTTGCGTCCCACGGGTGTCGAGGCGACAGGGTCCCCGCCAGGCAGCACAATGCAGCCATGAGTGTGCAGATCGTGCCGCCCGACCCCGGCTTCCGGGAGTCCCTGCTCGCCGCCTGGGACGAGTTCGACGCCGTGGACGGTGGCGGCGGGAACTGGACCGGCTGTTTCGGGCTCTCGCGTGAGCAGGTGTCCAGCGAGGAGGGCTTCGCGGCGATGTGCCGCACCCGCCGCCAGGAGGCCACGAACCCGGCCGAGGGCCTCGTCCCGGCCACCATGCTCTGGGCCGTCGAGGACGACGAGTGGCTGGGCCGGGTATCGATCCGCCACGAGCTCAACGAGCATCTGGCGCATGTCGGCGGCCACATCGGCTACGCGGTCCGGCCCACGGCCCGACGCCGTGGCATCGCCTCCGCCCTGATGCGCGCCGGCCTGGACCACCTGGCCGCGCTGGGCGTCGAACGCGCCCTGGTCACCTGCGACGAGGACAACACCGGTTCCATCGCGGTCATCGAGCAGGCCGGCGGCGTGCTGCAGGACGTGGTCGAGGCCAAGCGTCGCTACTGGGTGGCCACCGCATGAGCATCCCCACCGAGCAGCCCGAGGCGCCCTGGATCGTCACCGAGGAGGCCGACGGCGCCCCGGTGGAGGCGGTCTGGGTCAACGAGATCGGCGGCACCACCTGGCGGATCGGCCGCGGCGAGGCCGCCGACTACCTCAAGGTGCAGCCGGAGCACCGCGAGTTCGACCTGCGCGGAGAACTGGCCCGGCTGGACTGGGTGGCGGGTCTGCTGCCCACGCCCCGGGTGGTCTCCTACGGCGGCGACGGCGAGCTGGAGTGGCTGCGCACCCGCTCCCTGGGTGGTGAGAATGCCGTGAGTCCCACGAACCGGGCCCGGCCCGAGGTGGTGGTGCCCGCCCTGGGGCGGGCGCTGCGTCGCCTCCACGACAGCCTGCCGGTGCGCGACTGCCCCTTCACCTGGGACGTGGACGACCGGCTGGCGTCGCTCTCCGGTACCGAGCGGCGTCCGGTGCCGGCGGTGGCCCGCGGTGACCTGGTGGTCTGCCACGGCGATGCCTGCAGCCCCAACTTCCTGCTGGGGCCCGACGCCGAGTGCGTCGGCTACGTGGACCTGGGCCGCCTCGGCCTCGCGGACCGGCATGCCGACCTGGCCCCCGCCGTGCTCAGCCTGGGCTGGAACTACGGTCCGGGCTGGATGCTGCCCTTCCTCAAGGCCTACGGCCACCCGGTCGACCAGGAGCGGCTGGCCTTCTACACCTGGCTCTGGCAGGCCGAGTAGGGCTCAGCCGGCGCGGTGCATCCACCGCACCCCGTCGGCCTCGGCCTGGCGGAAGATGTCCAGCTCCTCGTCCCAGGCCACACCCAGCAGCTCGTCGAGGGCGATCCGGATCGGCTTGCTGCCGTCCGCGTCGGCCAGGATGGCGGCGCGGATCCGCTCCTCGGGCACCAGGATGTCGCCGTGCACCCCGGTGGTGGCATGGAAGATGCCGAGCGAGGGGGTGTAGCTCCAACGGCTGCCCTCACCACCGGCAGGCGCCTGCTCGGTCACCTCGAAGCGCAGCTTGGACCAGTGCAGGAAGGCGCTGGCCAGCTTCGCCCCGGTGCCCTCCGGGCCCTGCCAGGCCAGCTCGGCGCGGTAGCTGCCGGGCTGCACCGGCTGCGGCTGCCAGTCCAGGTGAGTGGGCATGCCAAGGACGCCTCCGACTGCCCATTCGATGTGCGGGCACAGGGCCGAAGGCGTCGAGTGGACGAAGAGCAGTCCACCAGTCGTCGTCACCATGCATTCCTCCTGGTCGGTGGTGCCTTCCCCTGCACACTGGCCGATCGGAACGGGTGATGCCCCGATTGTGCATCACGGCGGCCGGCAAAGCCAACGTCCGACTGGGTAGGGTCGGGGCCATGACCACCCTGACCGCCGGAAGCTGGCCCTCCCCCGTCACCGTCGACGCCCTGCTGGGCGCCGCCACCTCGCTGTCCAGCCTGGACGTGGACGGCGACCAGGTGCTCTGGCTCGAGTCCCGGCCCCAGGAGGACGGGCGCACCACGCTGGTGCACCTGCAGGGCGACGAGCTGCAGGAGATCACCCCGGCGCCGATGACCGTGCGCTCGCGGGTGCAGGAATACGGCGGCGGTGCCTGGCACGCGGCCGGCGGCACCATCGCCTGGTGCGACGACGCCGACCGTACGGTCAAGCTGGCCGAGGCCGGCCAGGTGCGCACCATCACCACCGGGGATGCCGGCCTGGTCCATGGCGACCTGCGGGTGGTGCCCCGGCACCGGCTGGTGCTCGCGGTGCGCGAGGACCAGCGGGCCGAGGGCGAGGCGGTCACCGAGATCGTGGCGCTGTCCATGGACTCGGACAATGCCGACGGCGGCACGGTGCTGGCCCACGGCGCTGACTTCTACGCCCACCCGGAGCTCTCCGAGGACGACCGGCTGGCCTGGGTGGAGTGGAGCCATCCCAACATGCCCTGGGACGGCACCCGGCTGATGGTGGCCCGCTTCGCCCCCGACGGCCTGGGCGAGGCCCGGCAGGTGGCCGGCGGCGACCAGGTCTCGGTGGTGCACCCGCTGTGGGGAAGTGACGGCCGGCTCTTCTTCCTGGGCGACGAGTCCGGTTTCTGGAACCCATGGGTCTGCGAGGGCGAGGACTGCCGCCAGCTGCTGGTGGCCCCGCACGACATGTGCCGCCCGCTGTGGGTGCTGGGCAACCAGGCCTGGGCGGTGCTCGACGACGACCACCTGGCGCTGATGACCTATGTGGACGGCGCCGCGCGGCTCGGGCTGCTGGAGGTCTCCACCGGACGGCTGCGCAGCCTGGAGCAGGGCTTCGCCGACGTCGACTCGATCGCCGCCGGGCCGGCGGGCCTGTTCGCCGTGGTGAGCCATGCCGACCGCGGCGACGAGCTGGTGCGCATCGACCCCGAGAGCCTGGCCGCCACCGTGGTACGGCGCAGCTACCAGCAGCTGCCCGACCCGGCCTGGGTCTCGCGGCCGGAGTCGATCTGGTTCGAGGGCCGCCACGGCCGCAGCCAGGCCTGGTACTACCCGCCCACCAGCCCGGACAGCGAGCTGCCCGCCGGTGAGCTGCCGCCGGTGATCGTCAACACCCATGGCGGGCCCACCGGCATGGCGCCCAGTTCGTGGAATCCCGGCTTCCAGTTCTGGACCTCACGCGGTTTCGCCGTGCTGGACGTGAACTACTCTGGCTCGGCCGGCTTCGGTCGCGAGTACCGCAACCGGCTGCGCGGCAGCTGGGGCGTGGCCGACATCGACGACTGCGTCGACGCCGTGCGCAGCCTCGTGGATCGCGGCCTGGCCGACGAGCGCCGGGTGGTGATCCAGGGCGGCTCGGCCGGTGGCTACACCACGCTGCAGGCCCTGGTCAGCTCCGACGTCTTCGCCGCGGGCGTCAGCCGTTACGGCATCGGAGACCTGGAGATGCTGGCCACCGACACCCACAAGTTCGAGTCGCGCTATCCCTTCGGCCTGGTGGGCCCCTACCCCGAGGCCCGCGAGCTCTACCGGGAGCGCTCCCCGATCCACCACGTCGAGCGGCTCAGCTCCCCGATGCTGATCCTGCAGGGGCTGGACGACAAGGTGGTGCCCCCCAACCAGGCCGAGGCGATGGCCGAGGCGGTGCGCGCCAAGCAGCTGCCGGTGGCCCTGGTGCTCTTCGAGGGCGAGGGCCACGGCTTCCGCAAACTGTCCACCCGTCGCGCGGTGGTGGAGGCCCAGCTGTCCTTCTTCAGCCAGCTCTTCGGCTTCACGCCCGCCGACGAGGTGCCGCGGCTGGAGATCGAGAACCTCTGAGCCGCTTCGGCAGGCCCCCCGAACGGCAGAACGGCCCCGGATCCAGGAAGGGATCCGGGGCCGTTCTCGCCCACGTCGTCGGTCCAGGCCTCGGGGGATGGCCTGGCTGCGGGGCCGTACCGGTTCATCCAACCGGTGCGGGGAGCATCTCGACGTCGTAGGCGAGCTCGATGCGCCGACCGGTCTGCGGGTCCGCCAGCTCGACGCGCCAGCGGTCGGCGAACTGGTCCACGCCTTCGGTCATCAGCACGGTGCCGGAGACCAGCACCGTCCCGGGCTGGTCCAGGCCCATCTCGCGCAGCACGCCCAGCCAGTGGTCCGGGGTCAGCAGCGCAGCGCAGGAGGAGTCCTGCAGCAGCTCCTCGCGGCCGTCGCTGGTCACCCACGCCTTGAGCGTGATCTGGTCCAGGTGGTCGCGCACCTCGTCGAGCCACCAGGCCTCGCGGGCCAGCACGTCGGGCGAGGCATTCTTGGACCAGGCCACGCCGTGCACCTCCAGCTCGCGGTCGGTGTGGTCGCAGGCGGCGGTCAGCAGCACACCCTGCTCGGTGATGACCAGCGCCCACTCGGCCTCGCCGGAGGTCCGGTCGTGCTGCACCTCCACCAGCTCGGTCTGCTGGGCCAGGTAGGTGGAGACCGGGTACAGGGTGGGCACGGTGCTGGGACCGGGCACGCCGAGCGCCGCCAGCTCCTCGATGTGGGCCCGGACCTCCTCGGTGTTGCGCCCGGCGTAGCCGGCGTTCAGGGTGCGACGCACGTCGACGGTGGTGGTGCTGCCGTCGGGAAGGCTGAAAACGAGCTGGTCCATGCTGGTCCCCTGTCGACGAGAATTCTTCGGCGAGGCCCTAGGAAGGCCGCGCTTGGTATGCCTAATGTATACAACACCCCGATTCGGGGACAGCCCCCACCCGGGGACAATGGCAACGATGCTCAGTGAAGGGGACCCCATGTCCGCAGCGGTCATGCCGGAACAGACACCGGAGGAACGGCGCAACCTGCGCAAGGCCTTCATCGCCTCCCTGTCCGGCACCTCCCTGGAGTGGTACGACTTCGCCCTGTTCGGCGCCGTCACCGGCACCGTCTTCAGCAAGCTCTTCTTCCACGGCGCGGACCCCGCCATGGACACCATCAAGGCCTTCATGACCTATGGCGCCGGCTACGTGGCCCGTCCCATCGGTGGCATCTTCTTCGGCCGGCTGGGCGACGTGGTGGGCCGCAAGAAGGTGCTGGTGTGGACGCTGAGCCTGATCGGTGTGGCCACCTTCGCGATCGGCCTGCTGCCCACCTATGCCAGCGCGGGGGTCTGGGCGCCGATCCTGCTGGTGCTGATGCGCTTCCTGCAGGGAGTGGGCGTGGGCGGCGAGTGGGGCGGCGCGGTGCTGCTGTCCAGCGAGTTCGCGCGGCCCGGCACGCGGGGGCTGTGGGCCTCGGCGGCGCAGACCGGTGTCCCGCTGGGCTCCTTCCTGGCGAACCTGCTGCTGGTGGTGATGACCGCCTCGATGTCCCAGCAGGCCTTCCTGGCCTGGGGCTGGCGGTTGGCCTTCATGCTCTCGCTGGTGCTGGTGGCCTTCGGGCTGTGGATCCGACGCACCCTGGAGGAGACGCCGGTCTTCCAGAAGCTCGCCGAACAGGGCGAGGCACCCAAGGCACCGGTCACGGAGGTCTTCCGCACCCAGGGCCGGGCGCTGCTCGGCGCCATCTTCACCCGCTTCGGCCCCGACGTGCTCTACGCCTTCTTCGCGGTCTACGTCATCACCTGGCTGCAGACCGGCCCCAACCGGCTCAGCAACACCCAGGCGCTGATCTGCACCATGACCGCAGGCCTGATCCAGGTCTTCACCATGCCCTTCGCCGGTTGGCTGTCGGACCGGATCAACCGGCGGCTGCTCTATGCCGTGGCCTGCGCCCTGGGCGCGGTGTGGTCCTTCGTCTTCGTGGCCATGCTGCAGACCCGCTCCTTTGGCCTGGCCCTGGTGGGCGTGGTGATCGGGCTGATGACGCACTCGTTCATGTACGCCCCGCAGGCGGCCCACATCGCCGAGCAGTTCCCGGCCCGGCTGCGCTACACCGGCTCCTCGCTGGCCTACACCTTCGCCGGCATCTTCGCCGGTGGCCTGGCCCCCACCATGTTCGCGCTGTTCATGAAGAACCATGCCGGCAACGCCTACTGGATCGCCGGCTACATCGCGGTCGCCTGCCTGGTCACCCTGGTGGGCCTGGCCATGGGGCGGGCCGTGGTGGACGAGGTCGACCAGGCCGCGCAGGCATGAGCGCCAGCTGGCCCGCCACCCTCGTGGCCTCGTGCTCAGTGCGAGGGGCGCACCAGCTCATGGCTCGCGGCCAGGTGCGCGATGATCGCGGCATGGCTGCGCTCCTCGTCCCCGTCGAGCAGGGCGTCCAGGATCAGCTGGTGCTCGACGACCACCTCCCGTCTCCGGGTGGGCTGCAACACCGCCTCCACGCCCACCAGCACCTGGCGGGAGCGCAGCTTGGCGTAGAGCTGACAGAGCAGGGCATTGCCGGCGGCATCCACCAGGGCCTGGTGGAAGTCGCGGTCCAGCTCGATGAAGGCCAGCGAGTTCTCCGCGTCCACCGGCATCTCCTCCTGCTGGGCCAGCAGGGCACCCATCCGGCCGCCGGGCACCTCGTCTCGGGCGATCGTGGTGCTGGCCGCATGGCACTCCACCATCTGGCGCACCTCGAAGAGTTCGGCGACGGCACGTCGCGTCAGCCGCGGGATGAAGGCCCCGCGCTGCGGGATCATCTCGACCAGGCCGTCGGCGGCCAGCAGCAGGAAGGCCTCGCGCACGGGTGTGCGGGAGACGCCGATCTCGGCGGCCAGCTCGGCCTCGTTCAGGAAGGTGCCCCGTCGGCCGGCATCGGTGAGCACCCGGTCACGCAGGTACTCGTAGGCCCTCAACCGGCTGGTGAGCCGCGGTTCGCCAGCGTGATCCATCCCCCATGTATACCCCACCCCAGGAGAAGCCATGAAGGTCGCCCTCGCCCAGATCTGCACCACTGACGACGTCGCCGCCAACCTCGAGCAGGTGGCCGCCCGGGTGGCCGAGGCCGCCGCCCGGGGCGCCGAGCTGGTGGTCTTCCCGGAGGCCACGATGTGCGCCTTCGGCCACCCGCTGGGCGGGATCGCCGAGCCGCTGGACGGTGGCTTCGCCCGTCGCGTGGAGCAGTTGGGCCGCGAGCACGACATCCACGTCGTGCTGGGCATGTTCACCCCCTCGCAGGACGGCTCGCGGGTGCGCAACACCCTGCTGATGGCCGGGCCCTCGGGCCGCTTCGGCTATGACAAGATCCACCTCTACGACGCCTTCGGCTTCCAGGAGTCGCGCACCGTGGAGCCGGGCTCCGAACCGGTCTGCTTCCCGCTGGGCAGCACCCGGCTGGGGGCGGCGATCTGCTACGACGTGCGCTTCAGCCAGCTCTTCGTGCACAACGCCCGTGCGGGGGCCACGGTGCAGCTGGTCTGCGCCAGCTGGGGTGCCGGGCCGGGCAAGGTGGAGCAGTGGCAGCTGGTCTGCCGCGCACGCGCCGTGGACTCCACCTGCTTCGTGCTCGCCTGCGGCCAGGCCGAGCCGGCGGCCTCCGGCGTCGACGCCGTCGAGGGCGCGCCCACGGGCGTGGGCCACAGCATGGTGGTCTCCCCCTTGGGCGAGGTGCTGGCCGAGGCCGGTGAGGCGCCCGAGCTGCTGGTGGCCGAGATCGACCTGGGCGAGGTGGAGCAGGTACGCCAGACCCTGCCGGTGCTGGCCAACGCCCGGCTGTCCTGAGCCGCCGGGCCGGGCGGCTCAGGCCTGGGAGCAGTCGCGCGCGCCGAAGATGGCGGTGCCCACCCGCACACAGGTGGAGCCGTGCGCGATGGCCAGCTCCAGGTCAGCGGACATGCCCATGCTCAGCTCGTCCCAGGCCGAGCCCAGCGCCTGGGCCTGGCGCAGCCGGTCCTGCAGCTCGCGCATCCGCTCGAAGCAGGCGGCCACCTGCTGCTCGTGGCCCTTGACCGCGACGGTCATCAGGCCGCGCACGTCGAGCGCGTCGAAGGCGGCCAGCTCGCGTACCAGGTCGACGGCCTGGTCGGGGGCGACGCCGAACTTCTGCTCCTCGCCGGAGGAGTTGACCTGAACCAGCACCGGCAGTCGCTTGCCCAGCGGCTGCAGCCGCTTGTCCAGCTCCTTGGCGACGCGCGCCGAGTCCAGGCACTGGAACTCGTCGGCCAGCTCGGCCACCTGGCGGGCCTTGTTGGTCTGCAGGTGCCCGATGAAGGAGAAACCGATCCTCTCCCCCGGCTCCAGGGCCGCGGACTTGGAGACCAGCTCCTGCACCTTGTTCTCGGCCAGCTGGGTGTACCCGGCGGCGGCCGCCTCGCGCAGCATCTCCATCGGGTGGGTCTTGCTCACCGGCAGCAGCCGGATCTCGGAGGCCTGGCGACCGTTCGCTGCGGCGGCCGTCTCGATGCGCTGCTGGATGGTGGTGAGGTTGTCACGGATGGAAGCCATGCCCACCAGTCAACCATCCTCGGCAGGGTGGTCTGTCCAGCTGCTTGCCCGCGCCCGGGCACGCCATCAGCTGGCGCTCAGCACCGGTGCTCGCTCAGGGCCAGCGGGCGCCCAGCGAGATGACGCCCAGCGCGGCCAGGGCGGCGAAGAGCAAGGCCAGTCCGGCGTACTTGTCGGTGACCTCGGTGTAGACCTTCTCGTAGCCGATGGAATGGGCGATGGTCTGGTACACCGCCTTCAGCTCGGAGTCGCTGGCGGCCGCGAACTTCTTGCCCCCGGAGGCCTTCGCCACGGCGCTCAGCTCCGCGTGGTTCACCGGGACCCGCTGGCGCTGCCCACCCTCCATCACGTAGCCGTCCGCGGTGCCGTAGGCGATCGTGTAGACCGGCACCTCCTGCTTCTTGGACTCCATGGCCGCGTCGACGGAGTTGCGGCCGATGTTGGTGGCGCCGTCGGAGAGCAGCACGATGGCGGCGGGAGTCTTCTCCTTGGGGTGCTTCGGGTCCGTGGGCACCAGCTTGAGCGCGTCCAGCGAGGAGTAGACGCCCTCACCGATCGCGGTCGACGGGGCCACCTCGAGGTTCTGGATGGCACGGTCCACCGCACCCCGGTCGGTGGTGGGCGGGACCACCACCTGGGCAGTGGCGGCGAAGCTCACCACGGCCACGTTGAAGCGCTCCGGGAGCTGGTGGGTGAACTGCACCGCGGCGTCCTGGGCGGCCCGCAGCCGGTTGGGCTTCACGTCGGTGGCCACCATGGAGCGCGAGACGTCGATGGCGATCACCACGGTGGCGCGGTCGCGGGGGACGTCGGTGTAGGCCTTGGGCATGGCCCAGGCCACCACCAGCGAGCACAGGCTGAGCAGCGCCAGGGCCACGGCCCCGTGGCGCTTCCAGGCCTTGTCCTTGGGGATCACCAGGTCGAGCCGGGTGCGCTGGCGCGCCCCGGTGGGCCGCAGCCGGCTGGCCAGCAGCAGGTAGGCCAGGCCGAGCAGGGCCGGCAGCGCCAGCCACCACAGCCGCCCAGGCCGCATGAACTCCAGGGCCATCGGGATCATCGGCATCACGGCCACCTCGCTGCCATCGAGACCGCGCCCAGGGCGGCCACCGTCGCGAAGGCCAGGGCATAGAGCGCGTACTGCGCGGTGCGCTCCTTGCGGACCTCCTCGTAGCCCACCACGCTGCGCACGTCCTTGTAGACGTCCTTGAGCTTGTCGGCGCTGCCGGCGCTCCAGGCCTGCCCGCCGGTGGCCTGGGCCACCTGCTTCAGGGTGGCGGCATCCGGGGGCACGCGCTCACGCTTGCCGTCGAGATCGACGTAGCCGGTGGAGGTGCCGTAGCTGATCGTGTAGACCGGCACCTTGGCGGCCTTCGCCGCCGCGGCGCCCGAAGCAGGGTCGCTGCCCTGGGTGTTCGTGCCGTCGCTGAGCAGCACCACCAGGCCGGGCGCGGGCTTCTTGTCCTCGCCCAGCGGGGCCTGTTTCACGGCATTGAGCGAGACGGTGATCGCATCGCCGATGGCGGTGCCGTCGGCCAGGTCGATGCCGTCGATGGCGCGCAGCGTGGCGGCGCGGTCCACGCTGGGCGGCATCCGCACCGAGGGGCTGCCGGAGAGCGAGACGACGGCCACGTTGTAGCTCTCGGGAAGTGAGTTCACGAAGTCCTTGGCGGCCTGCTTGGCCGCGTCGAGCCGGTTGGGCTTCACGTCGGTGGCCATCATGGAGCGGCTGGAGTCGATGGCCACCACGATGGTGGCGCGCTCCCGCGGCACCTTCTCCAGGCCCATCGGGCGGGCCCAGGCGAGGCTGAGCGCCACCAGCGAGCACAGGCTCATCGCCACGGCCACGTGGCGTCGCCACTGCGACTGGCGCGGCAGCACCGCGCCCAGCACGCCGGTATTGGTGTAGCGGATGCCTGTGCGGCCCTTGAGGCGCAGCAGCACCAGGTAGGCCAGCACCAGCAGCGGGAGCAGCAGCAGCGACCACAGCCGCAGCGGCGCCTTGAACTCCGGCAGGGTGAGCAGCGTCACGAGGTTCACCGGCTCACCCCCTGCGGCGGCTGGTGCAGCATCGAGGCGGTACGGCGGTAGGCCAGCACGAAGCGGGCGATGTCCTGCACCCAGTCACGGTCCGTGCGCAGCTGGATGTGGCCCACGCCGGCACGGCGCATCGCCATCCGGATCCGCTCGCGCTGCGCCGCGGAGGCCTCGTCCATCCGGGCCCGCGCCCCGGCATCCGAGGTGTTCACGTAGCGGGCGAAGTCGGTCTCCGGATCCTTGATCAGGATCTCGCCGACGTCGGGGAAGCTGATCTCGTGGGAGTCCACCACCTCGACGCAGAGCACCTGGTTGCGCACTGCCAGACGACGCAGCGCCCGCTCCCACTCCGGCTCCACGTCGGGGTCCAGCTCGGCGTCGCCGGGGGTGAGGAAGTCGCTGACCACCACGCGCATGCCGCGGCGGCGCTGGGTGCGCACCATCTGCTCGATACCCCTGGCCAGCGTCATGTCACCCGGTGCATGATCCGGCACGATCGGCTCGGTGAGCATGGTGCGCAGCAGCCCGTACAGGGCGGTGCGCCCGCTGCTGGCCGGCAGCCGCTTGACCGAGTCCTGGCGCATGACCATGCCGCCGAACCGATCCCCCATCCGCTGGGACAGGAAGCCGATGGTGGCGATGGCGGCGATGCCCAGGTCACGCTTGGTGACACCCTCGGTGCCCCAGTTCATCGACGGGGTGACGTCGAGCAGCGCCCAGACCTCGAGCTCACGGTCTGCGATGGTGTCGCGCACGTGCGGCACGGTGGTGCGGGCGGTGACCGCCCAGTCCATCCGGCGCACGTCGTCCTGGCCAGGCACGTAGGGTCGCGCGTCATTGCTGTCCGAGCCGGGGCCGGGCAGCAGGCCCTGGTGGTCGCCGTGCAGGAAGCCCTCCAGACGACGCACGATGGTGAGCTCCAGGCGACGCAGGGCCGCCTCGGGGGCCAGCTTGCCGAGCGGCAGGGTGGCTCCGGTGGGCGGCGCGAGCACGCTGCCCGCGGCACCGACGTCGAGGTCGGTGCGACGGGCCGGGGCCGCGAAGCCGGGCTTGGAGGACGGGAGCGACATCGGCTCAGGACTGCTCGTTCTGGACCTGCGGTGCCGGCGCCTGCGGCACCTGCGGGGCGGAGGCGGGGGGCTGCACCGAGTGCTGCTGGTGGGAGGCCTGGCGGGTCTGCTCGTTCCAGACCGGGGTGGGCGGCGGCACCATGGCCAGGATGCGCTCCACCACCTGCGCCGGCGCGATGTTGTCGGCGACGGCGTCGAAGCCCAGCACCAGGCGGTGGGCCATGACGTCGGGGGCGACGGCCTGCACGTCGGTGGGCAGCACGTAGTCGCGGCCGTGAATCAGGGCCAGCGCGCGGGCGGCGGCCACCAGGCCGAGCGTGGCGCGCGGCGAGCAGCCGATCTGGATCACATTGGTGAGATCCGGCATGCCGAACTCGGCCGGGGTGCGGGTGGCGAGCACCAGGCGCACGATGTACTCGGCCACCAGGTTGTGCACGAAGACATTGCTGGCCATGTCCTGCAGCTGGATCACGGTGTCCGGGTTGAGCACGTTGACCGGCTCCGGCGGGGTGACCGACATCCGGCGCAGGATCTCGAACTCCTCGTTGCCGCGCGGGTAGGGCACGTCCACCTTGAGCAGGAAGCGGTCGCGCTGGGCCTCGGGCAGCGGGTAGACGCCCTCGGACTCCACCGGGTTCTGGGTGGCGATCACGATGAAGGGCTTCTTGGCCGGGTACGTGTGGCCGGCGATGGAGACCTGCTTCTCGGCCATCAGCTCGAGCATCGCGGACTGCACCTTGGCGGGCGCGCGGTTGATCTCGTCGGCCAGCACGAAGTTCACGAAGACCGGGCCCAGCTCGATGTCGAACTCCTCCTTGGAGGCGGAGTAGATCCGGGTGCCGACGATGTCGGAGGGCACCAGGTCGGGGGTGAACTGGACGCGGGCGAACTCGCCGCCCACCACCGTCGCGAAGGAGCGCACCGCCAAGGTCTTGGCGACGCCGGGCACACCCTCCAGCAGGATGTGGCCCTTGGCCAGCAGGCCCACCATCAGCTGCTCCACCATGTGCTCCTGGCCCACGATCACCCGCTGCACCTGGGCGATGGCCTCGCCCAGCAGACGTGCCGCCGACTGGTTGTCGAGGGCGGGACGGCCCACGGGGGCGTTCTCGGGGGTGCTGCTCACGGATGTCTCCTGGCTGTGCGAGGCGGTGCGGACACGTAGCTTTCACACTACCGTGCACGTCGGGCCGGACCCTGCGGACTCACAGGCAGTTCCTCCACCCTGCCCGGGAGCCGCGGGACAGTCGGGCGACGCACGGCGGTCGGTCAGGTCCCTGCTTGGCCGATGTGGTGAGATTGACCCGATGACCATCGAGCCCCCCGCCCCCTCCTCCGGCGACGCCTCCGCGGACTTCCCGCCGGCCGCGCCGCTGCTGTCGAGCGATCCGCCGCGGATCGGCGACTTCTGGCTCGATGCCCGCCTGGTGGCCGGTCCTCCGGGCGTCGCCTACCTGGCCCACGGGCCCGACGGGGACGGCGCCGAGAGCCAGGTCATGCTGGTGGTGCTCACCGAGGGCGCCGCGAGCGATGCCGCGGCCCGACAGCGCTTCTCGGGCGAGGTCAACAAGCTCCACATCGACACGGTGGTGGCGCGTGGCGGCCAGGGCCAGGACGAGGGTCGGCTGGCGCACCGCTTCCGCAGTGCCGAGGCCGGGCCCGTCTCCCCCGACGGCGCACCGCTGGCCCCGTGGGTGGCGCTGGCCTACGACGGCAGCGAGGCAGCCGTCGCGGAGGCAGAACGCCTGCTGCGCAGCGTCGACCTGTCGGCCACCTCCCTGGTGGGCACCCCGGCCGGCCCGGACTACCGGCTGCACTGGCTGGACCGCACCGAGTCCGGACGCTGGCGGCTGTGGCCCCTGCCGTGGCCCGGGCGGGGTGACCGCGCGGGCTGGATCTCGATCCTGGTCAGCTGGCTGCTGATGATCCTGCTGGCCGCGCTGGCGCTGCTGGTGGCGGTGCTGCTCTTCCAGAACAAGCCGCCGGCTCCCCCGCCACCGCCGATCCCGACCAGCCCGCCGCCGTCGAACTCCTCGCAGTCGCCGCCGCCCTCCTCGGGTTCCCCGAGCCAGGGTTCCGGATCGCCCAGCTCGGCCTCGCCCAGCCAGGGGTCGGGCTCCCCGACACCGTCCTCGGCCTCCCCGAGCCAGGGATCCGGTTCGCCCAGCTCGGCCTCGCCGAGCCCTTCGGGCAGCACCGAGACCAGCCCCTCGGGCAGTCCCCGGATGGAGTCGCCGATGCCCTCGGGCACCGCCTCGGGCGCAGCCGGCTCGCCCACGCCGAACAAGAGGCTGTGATGCTGCCCTCGCTGATCGCCACCGACCTGGACGGCACCTTCCTGGGGGCCGACGGGCGGGCCAGCGAGCGCAATGTCGCCGCCCTGCTGCACGCCCACCGGCTCGGTGTTCCCGTGGTGGTGGCCACCGGACGGCCCGCCCGCTGGCTCGACGTGCTGGAGCCGCTGCGCGAGGCGCACCCCTATGTTCTGAGCAGCAATGGCGCGGCGGTCTACGACCTGGCCGAGGGCCGGATCGTGGAGAGCTTCCCGGTGCCGAAGGCCGAGGTGCTGGAGCTGGCGCTGCAGATGCGCGCGCTGTGCCCCGACGTGGTCTTCGGGCTGGAGTTCGGCATCGGCTACGCCCGTGAACCCGGCTATCCGCTCCGCGGTGACTTCGTGGAGGCCGACGACATCGGCCCGCTCGCCGAGATCGTCGAGCGCCATGACTTCGTCAAGCTGCTGGTGATCTCGCGCGAGCTGAGCTCCGACGAGCTGGGCGAGCGGCTGGCGCCGGTCTGCGAGGGCCGGCTCACCGCCACCTGGAGCCTGGGCGGGCCGTTGGGCCTGCTGGAGGTCTCGGCAGCCGGGGTGAGCAAGGCGACCACGCTGCAGCGACTGGCCGACGAGCTGGGGGTGGACCTGGCCGATGCGGTGGCCTTCGGCGACATGCCCAATGACCTGGACATGCTGCACGCGGTGGGCCACCCCTATGCCATGGCCGACGCCCATGCCCTGCTGCGCAATGCCGGCTTCCCGATCGCCGGCTCGCACGACGACTCCGGCGTGGGCCGAGTGGTGGAGCGGCTGCTCGCGGCCGACTGACCGGCTGGCTCGTCGCTGCCGCAGGCGCCTCAGCCGACCCGGCCCAGGTGCAGCGCTGCGTACATCAGGGCGGCGACGCTCTCGCCGTCGTGGATCTCGCCCTGGCGCACCATGCGCATCACCTCGGGCCAGGCGACGGCCCGCACCTGGCTGATCCCCTCCGCCTGCTGTTCCTGGCGGGCCAGCTGCTGGTCGGTCGCCGGGCGCAGACCGCGCGCCAGGAAGACGTGCTCGGGCGCGTCGCAGATCCCGTTCAGGGCGTCCATCCGCCCCACCTCGGTCCAGCTGGTGGCCTCGAATCCGGTCTCCTCCAGCAGCTCGCGACGAGCCGCGAGTTCCGGCCCCTGGCCGTCGGTGCCGCCGGCCGGGACCTCCAGCGACATCCGGCGCGTGGCGAAACGGTAGAGCTGCACCAGCAGCACCTCGTCGTCATCGGTGAGCGCCACCACGAAGACCGAGGGACTCTTGACCCGCACCACGCCGTAGATGCCCTGCCCGCCGTCGGGACGCACCACCTGGTCCTCGCGGACGCTGATCCAGGGGTTCTCGTAGACGGTGCGCGAGCCGAGGGTGGTCCAGCCGTGGGTGCTCTCCATGGCGTCGAGCCTAGCCAGCGGCGGCGGGCTGGTGGGGCGTGCGGGGCTCGAACCCGCGACCCAGGGATTATGAGTCCCCTGCTCTGACCGGCTGAGCTAACGCCCCTCGTCCAGCCTCCGGTGGGTCAGACTATCGGCTGGATCCGCACATCCTGCCCACATCGGGCCGGTGGGCCTGCCAGACTGGCCGCCAGATCGTCGGAAGGACGCCCATGCGCACCCACAAGGCACTGCTGCCCGCCCTGCTCGCCTGCCTGGCCTGCGGTTGCGGCCAGTCCGGCGGCACCGAGCAGGCCACACCGCCGCCCGCGCCCGCCTCCACGATCAGCACCCGCCCGGTCGCCAGCACCCCGCCGCCCTCCAGCGCAGTGCCCTCGCCGAGCGCGACGAGCACCCGGTCGACCTCGCCCACGGCCGAACCGTCGCACAGCGGGACGCTCGCCTCGAGCCGGCCCGCCTCCCCCAGCAGCTCCAGCACCGCCAGGCCCACCACCCAGCCCTCGGCCCCGGCCTCGTCGACGGGATCGCGGAAGAGCTCGCTCCCCGAGGGCGTGGTGGTCTCCGCCGGACGCGCGAAGTTCGACCCCACCAAGTGCCGGGTGGAATGGTCCACCTGGGAGGGCAACCGGCGCTTCTACGTCGACGATGACGACGCCGGCTGCTTCACCAGCCCCTGGTTCGAGGGAACCCATCCGGTGATGCTCTCCTACGGCCACACCACGGCACCGTGGTACGCCTCCCACGTGCACCACGGCGTGGACATCGACATGCCGAGCGGCACGCCCATCCGCTCGGCGGTCTCCGGCACCGTGCTGCTGCGTCCGGACACGCTGGGTGCCGGCTACGGCGCGAACCGCCTGCTGGTCCGGTCCCGGGGTGTTGACCACGTGATCGGCCACCTCGGCCAGGTCCAGGTGCGCGACGGGCAGCACGTCGAGCCGGGCGAGGTGATCGGCACCTCGGGGATGAGCGGCACCGAGGACATGGACGGCCCGCACCTGCACTTCGAGGTGCGCCCGGCGGGCACGCGCTACAGCTCCGCGGTCGATCCGTGGCCGGCGCTGCGCGCCGAACGCGCCTGACCCGCTCGGTGCCGACCGCCTCGTCGGGGCCGGCTCAGACGTAGTCCTCGTAGGCCACCAGGTCCAGTACGCCGTTGCCGGACAGGCCGAACAGGATGACCTCCCCCGCGCGGGCCTGGCGGGCGTGCGCGATGGCAGCGGCCACCGCATGGGTGGACTCGGGCGCAGGGATGATGCCCTCGGTGCGGGCGAACAGGATGCCGGCGGCGAAGGCGTCGTCCTGCTCCACGGCGGTGGCCTCCATCAGGCCCAGGTCCACCGCGTGGGAGACCATCGGCGCCATGCCGTGGTAGCGCAGGCCGCCGGAGTGGATGGCCGGCGGCACGAAGTCGGCGCCCAGCGTGTGCATCTTCAGCATCGGGGTGAGCCCGGCGACGTCGCCGAAGTCGTAGCGGAACTCGCCCTGGGTCAGGGAGGGGCAGGCGGCCGGCTCGCAGGCCACGAAGCGCGTGGTGGTCCCCTCGCGCAGGTTCTGCCCGATCAGCGGGAAGGTGAGACCGGCCAGGTTGGAGCCACCGCCGGCGCAGGCGAAGACCACGTCGGCCTGCTCCTCGCCGGCCTGACGCAGCTGGTCCAGTGCCTCCAGGCCGATCACGCTCTGGTGCAGCATGACGTGGTTCAGCACGCTGCCCAGCGCGTAGTGGGTGTCCTCGTTCTGCACGGCCACCTCGACGGCCTCGCTGATCGCCATGCCGAGGCTGCCGGTGGTCTCGGGGAAGCGCTCCAGCATCTCACGACCGGCCTGGGTCAGCTCGCTGGGCGAGGGATGGCAGACCGAGCCGTAGACCTCCATCTGGTAGCGGCGATAGGGCTTGGAGTCGTAGGAGGAGCGCACCTGCCAGACCTCGCAGGTCATGTCGAACAGGGCGCAGGCCAGGCTCAGCGAGGCACCCCACTGGCCCGCCCCGGTCTCGGTGGTGAGCTTGCGGATGCCCTCCTGGCGGTTGTACCAGGCCTGCGGCACGGCGGTGTTGGGCTTGTGGGAGCCGGCCGGGCTGACGCCCTCGTACTTGTAGTAGATCCGCGCGTCCGTGCCCAGCTCCTGCTCCAGGCGGGTGGCGCGCACCAGCGGCGAGGGGCGCCAGCGGGCATAGACCTCGCGCACCGGCTCGGGGATCTCGATCCAGCGCTCGGTGGTCACCTCCTGCTCCACCAGGGCCATCGGAAAGAGCGGGGCGAGGTCCTCGGGGCCCAGCGGCTCACGGGTGGCCGGGTTGAGGGCAGGTGCCAGCGGCTCGGGGAAGTCGGCCGCCAGGTTGTACCAGTGGGTCGGGACCTGGCTGGGCACGACGGTGGGCTGCGGGGCGGGCTGGGTGGCCATGGTGACTCCTGTCTGCTGCTGGTGGCAGGAGGCTAGCGCTCAGCGCTCGCGCTGCGGCAGGGCGTCCACAGCCCGTGAGACCTCGGCCAGCCAGGCCGCGACGCCCTCAGGACCACCGCACAGCACGTCGGCCTGGGCGGCGACGGCGGGCTGCTCCTGGGAGCCGGCCACCACGCACAGCCCCAGCACCCCGTCGGCGGTCAGCTCGCGGACGGCGGCGAAGGCGGCCAGGTCACCCAGGTCGTCGCCCATCATCACCACCACAGCGGGATGGCTGCGCTGGGCCAACAGGTGCAGTGCCTCACCCTTGGTGGTGGTCGAGCTGCGCAGCTCGATCACATTGCGCCCGGGTTCCAGCACCAGCTCGTGCTCGGTGGCGATGCCGGCGAGCGGCTCGCGCAACCAGTCGTAGGCGGCGGCCGGGTCGAGCGCCCGCCGGGTGTGCACGCCGATCGCGCGGCCCTTGTCCTCCACGGCGACGCCGGAGAGGAAGTCGAGCTCGGCGTTCGCCGCGAGCAGCTCGGTGACCTGGCTCTTCGCGGCCCGCACCGAGAGCGGGGCCGGCGGGCTGGTGGTCTCGCCGGAGGCGGCGTCCCAGGCCTCCTGGCCGTACTGGCCCAGCACCAGCACCTGGCCGAAGGCCGGCTCCTCGCTGAAGCGTCCGAGTTCGCGGACCACGTCGACGCCGCGGCCGGTGATGACCGCCAGCTGCCCCACCCGCGGCGCCAGCTGCACCAGCGCCGCACGGGCAGCAGGGTGCATCCGGGCCGCCATCGGGTCCTCGACGATGGGTGACAGGGTGCCGTCGAAGTCGGTGGCCAGCAGGGTGCGGTCCAGGTGCGCGGCGACCAGGTCGACGGAGCGCTCGCCCAGTTCGGTGACGGCGCGCCACTGGCCGGTGCTGGGCAGGGTGGCGGTCTGTTCGCTCATGACTCCACCCTTTCACGCCCAGGGGCGCCGGACGGGCCCTGCTGGAGGGTGGTTTCTGCACCGGGGCGGCGCTATAGGTTGGGGGTGACAGCGATGCGAAGGAGTGCTGAGCGATGAACAGCGACCACAAGGCCGACTTCCTGGTGGTGGCCAACCGGCTGCCGGTGGACCGCAAGACCGATGCCGACGGCAATCCCGTCTGGCGCACCTCCCCCGGCGGCCTGGTGACCGCGCTGGAGCCGGTGATGAAGCGCAAGGGCGGCGCCTGGGTGGGCTGGCACGGTGCCCCGGACGAGACCATCGAGGGCTTCGAGCACGAGGGCTACCAGATCGTGCCGGTGCCGCTGGGTGAGCAGGAGGTCGAGGAGTTCTACGAGGGCTTCTCCAATGCCACTCTGTGGCCGCTGTACCACGACTGCGTCGCCCCGCCGGAGTTCCACCGCGAGTGGTGGGACACCTACAAGGCGGTCAACCAGCGCTTCGCGCAGGCCGCGGCCGATGTCGCCGAGCAGGGGGCGACGGTCTGGGTGCAGGACTACCAGCTGCACCTGGTGCCCTCCATGCTGCGTGAGCTGCGTCCCGACCTGCGCATCGGCTTCTTCCTGCACATCCCCTTCCCGCCCAAGGAACTCTTCCAGCAGGTGCCCTGGCGCAAGGAGCTGGTGGAGGGCCTGCTCGGGGCCGACCTGGTGGGCTTCCAGCTGCCCGGCGGTGCGTCCAACTTCATCCGGCTCGCCCGACGGCTGTCCGGCGTCGAGGCGCTGGGAGACACCATCACCATGCCCGACGGCCGTCGGGTCAGGGCCCGGGCCTATCCGATCTCGATCGACGCCGACGGTTTCAAGGCCCTGGCCGAGGACCCGGCGGTGCAGGAGGAGGCCGCGCAGCTGCGCGAGAACCTGGGCAATCCGAAGAAGATCTTCCTGGGCATCGACCGGCTGGACTACACCAAGGGCCTGCGCCAGCGGATCCGGGCCTTCGGCGAGCTCTTCCGTGACGACGAGCTGGATCCCGCGGAGTCCGTCTTCCTGCAGGTGGCCACGCCCTCGCGGGAGCGCGTCGAGGAGTACAAGAAGCTGCGCGACGACATCGACCTGCTGGTGGGCCGGATCAACTCGCAGGAGGGCGACATCGGCAACCCGGTGATCGCCTACCGGCACGACTCCTTCCCGCGCACCACCATGGCGGCCATGTACTCCATCGCCGACGTGATGGTCGTCACCCCGCTGCGCGACGGGATGAACCTGGTGGCCAAGGAGTACATCGCCTGCCATCCCGACGACGAGGGTGCCCTGGTGCTCAGCGAGTTCGCCGGTGCCGCCAAGGAACTGAAGCAGGCCTACATCGTCAACCCGCACGACCTGAACGGCATGAAGAAGACGCTGGTGAAGGCCGCCACCGACTCCCCCAAACAGCGGGCCCGTCGGATGAAGGCGATGCGCAAGCAGGTCTTCAGCCACCAGATCGACGACTGGGCCAACGACTTCCTGCACGACCTGGGCGTCTGAGAGTCGGACCGGATGAGCGAGCGGATCCGGGTGAGGCTCTTCGCCGAGTACGGCAGGGACTGGCCGCTGTGGTTCCCGGCTGACCGGCCGGAGTACGACGACGAGGGCATGGGCCTGCTGAGCGGCGATCTGGTCCAGCGGGCCGTGGACTGGGCCGCAGACTTCGGTGCCCTGGAGCCGGGCCTCGCATGGCCCTCAGAAGTCGCGCGTCTGCAGCACCTGCTGGAAGGCTACCGTCTGGCCCGTCTGGTCCAGGAGGAGCTGGGCCCGGGCTTCGACGTCGTGGCCACCCACGACCACTTCGGCGACCCCTGGGCCGGCCTCACGGACTGAGGCCCCCTCAGCCCAGGAAGGCCACCAGCAGCGGCATCACCACGATGCCGACCAGGATGCTGACGCTGGTCATGAAGGTGGACAGCTGCACGTCGCCACCGATCTCCTCGGTGAATCCGGGCGCCATCGCGGCGATGGGTGCGTACATCACGATCACCAGCATCAGGCGCCAGTCCTGCGGCAGCGGGGAGAACCACAGGGCGAGCGCCATCAGGCTGACCAGGGCGTAGCGCAGCCCCAGGTAGCGCACCGCCCGTCGGGCCTGGCTGGCCTCCATCCGGATCTCCAGGCCGATGCCGATCATCAGCATGGCCAGGAAGGTGTTGGCCTGGCCCACCGTCGAGGTGAAGGTGATGAACTGGTCCGGCAGGCGCACCTCCAGCAGCTTCATCACCACCAGGGCGAGGTAGACGTCGAAGATCACCGAGCTGAACATCGCCTTGAGGAAGATGCCGGGGGTGGTGCGCCGCCCCTCGTCGGCGGTGCCGGTGGCCCAGGCGTAGCCGATGCCCGCGGCCGCGAAGGCGTTGCCGATGTCGAACAGGCTGGCGTGGACCACCGCGGCCGGGCCCATGAAGCCGGCCAGGTAGGGGGTCGCGAAGGCACCCATGTTGAAACTGGGCAGGTTGATGATGCCGAAGGCCTGCTGCTGCGGCCCACCGCGATGCTCCAGCAGCCGGCCCGCCAGCTGGAGCACCAGGTTCACGCCCAGCGCCACCACGGCCAGGCCCAGCTGGTGCACCTGCAGGTGGTGGTCGTTGAAGGCGGTGACCAGCATGCAGGGCAGCGTGATGCGCAGCACGATGCGCGAGAAGATCCCGAAGTCGGAGGTCTTCACCCAGCCGATGCGCTTGATGAGGTAGCCGACCGCGATGATCGCCACCAGCGAGAGCGCCTTCACCAGGATGTCCATGCACACCTTCCGTCCGCCCGACAGGCTAGGCCATCGGCCAGTGCCTCCCGTAGCTGGGCCACCTGTTGCCTGCGAGGGCGCTGCCCGGTACGCCCGGTACCGGGCGTACCGGGCAGCCATCTGCAAGAGTGGGGGCATGCACACTCGGGGATCTGTGGGCCGCCTGTCCGTCTGCGCCGTCGCGCTCGCCAGCCTTGCTGCAGGATGCAGCAGCGGCTCGTCGGGCACGTCGACGCCCTCCACCAGCGCGTCCGGAGGCAGCGCCGCGGCCAGTCCGGGCGCCACCGCCACCAGTGCCTCGGCGACGCCGACCAAGGCACCGGTCACCCCGGTCAAGCCGGCCGCTCCGCCGGCGAGCGCCAAGCCTGCCGGCAGCCGTGCCGCGGGCCTGGTGCGGGTCCAGGTGAACAACTGCCAGAACATGGTGACGGGGTCCGGCTTCTTCGTCGACGACGACCTGGTGCTCACCGCCGCCCACCTGTTCAAGGGCGCCGCCAGCGTCGCCGTGCACTCCCCCGGCGGCGTGGTGCGCGGCAAGGTGCTGGGCACCGACGCGGCCAGCGACCTCGCGCTGGTGCAGCTGCTGCCCACCGGCGACGGCTCCCGGCTCACCGGGCCGGCCTTCTCGCTGGGCACGGCGGCACCGAAGCAGGGCGATGCGGTCACCCTGCTGGCCTACCCGGCCGGCCGGGCAGCCCACCAGGCGGCCGGCACGGTGGAGGCCACCGACGGCGGTCTCGAGGTGGACGGGACGAAGCTCGAGGGGCTGATCTCCCACACGGCCAATGCCGCGCCCGGCAACTCCGGTGGCGTGCTGCTGGATGCCTCCGGCAAGGCCGTCGGCATGGAGGTCTCCACCGATCCGAGCGGCGCCGGCGTGCACCACGCCGTCCCCATGACCAAGGCGGCGGCCCTGATGAAGGCGTGGAAGGCCAAGCCGGCCGCGCTGAAGATGGCGAAGTGCGAGGAGCTGGGCCCGCCGTCGATGACCTCGATCCATCCCGACGCCCCCGCCATCAAGACCGCCCTGTCGCGCTACCTGTGGGGGATGTCCTATCCCACCGAGACCGAGGAGCTCACCGGCCTGACCGGCGCGCAGGTGGCCTGGCAGGGACTCGGCCCGGCGGAGCAGAAGCGCTACGGCAGCCCCGAGAAGTTCCTGGCCCAGCACAAGGGCGTGATCGCCGGCGCCGCCAATGTGGACAACCTGGAGAAGCGTGACGAGTTCACCGACACCCTGATCTGGACCCTGCAGCTGGAGGGCCCCGGCAAGAAGTGCCAGGTGCACACCCAGCGCGTGGTGCTCTCCAGCGCCTCCGGCTCCTGGGTGATCGACCAGGTGGCCGAGCAGCAGGCCCCGCGCAGCTGCTGAGCCTGCCGGGCGGCTGCCCGGACACGACGACGCCCGCACCACATGGTGCGGGCGTCGTGCTGTCCGGACCGGTCCGACCCGACGAGGTCAGACGAGTTCGGCGTAGCCCTCCACGGGACGGCCGTCGTCGTCGAGCAGACGGACCGACCCCTCCGGGAAGCGGTAGAGCCGGCTGACCGCCCAGGCCAGGCCGCCCCAGATGACCACGATGGCGAAGGCCATCATCACGAGTGCTCCGGTGCTCACTTCGAGCCCTCCTTCAGGTCCAGGGTGGTGCGGGAGTGGGTGTCGGCCACCGAGGCCAGGTCCAGGTTCTCGCGGGAACGGATGTCCTCGAAGCGCTTGCGGTCAACGATCGGGTCCAGGACCGGGCCCGGGATCGGGTCGCCGTCGGAGTCCAGGGTGTGCAGGTTCGACTTCTCCGACCAGGGCGCCAGGGAGAAGACCACGGCCAGCAGGACCAGGCCCACCGTCATGCCCCAGCCCCAGACCCCGACGAAGCTGGACGGCATGCCGCCGTAGCCCTTCTCGAGACGTGTCTGGATCTCGCCGATCAGCGTGTAGCCCAGCACCACCGGTGCCACGGCACCGACCAGCAGCTGCCAGCCGCGCCCCAGCTTGAACGAGCCGGCCTTGTTGAGGTGGCGTCGCAGGGTGGGCAGCGCCGTGAAGCCCGCGGTCAGGGTGAGCGCGGAGACCAGCGCGGCGCCCACGATGCCGAAGTTGTTGACGAAGGCGTCGGTGACGTCGAGCAGGTTCAGCCCGGTGGTGGTCGGGAAGAGCAGCGCGGAGACCAGCGCCATCGGGATCCCCACCAGCAGGGTGGAGGCCACGCGGCCGGTGCCGAACTTGTCCTCGACGGCGGCGATGATCACCTCGACGATGGAGATCATCGAGGTGAAGCCGGCGAAGACCAGCGAGCCGAAGAAGAGCACGCCGATCAGGGTCCCCATCGGGGCCTGGTTGATGATCGTGGGGAAGGCGATGAAGGCCAGTCCGATGCCGGAGCTGGCCACCTCCGAGACCGGCTTGTCCGCAGCCTGCGCCATGAAGCCCAGGGCGGCGAAGACGCCGATGCCGCACAGCAGCTCGAAGGAGGAGTTGGCGAAGCCCACCACCAGGCCGGAGCCGGTGAGGTCGGCATTCTTCTTCACGTAGGAGGCGTAGGTCACCATGATGCCGAAGCCCACCGACAGCGAGAAGAAGATCTGGCCGAAGGCCGCCACCCAGACCGAGGAATTGGTCAGCGCCGACCAGTCAGGCGTGAACAGCGCGTCGAGGCCCTTGGTGGCGCCGGGCAGCGTGAGGGCCACCACGACCAGCACCACGAACATCACCACCAGCAGCGGGATGAACAGCAGCGAGCTGCCCGCGATGCCCTTCTGCACACCCAGGGCCAGGCAGCCGATCACGGCCAGCCAGACCAGCAGCAGCGGGATGGCGATGCCGGGCACGAAGTCGAAGCCGATGGAGGCCTGGTCAGCGGGAACCGCCCGGGTGAAGGACTCCATGAAGAAGGTGCCGGGGTCGTCGCCCCAGGCCTTGGTGAAGGAGAACAGGAAGTAGCGCAGCGCCCAGGCCAGGATCAGCGCGTAGTAGACGCCGATCACCACGCAGATCAGCACCTGCCACCAGCCGATCGGCTCGGTCAGGCGGTGCAGGCGCCGGAAGGACAGCGGGGCCGAGCCACGCCAGCGGTGGCCCACCGCGTAGTCCAGCAGCAGCAACGGGATGCCCGCGCAGACCAGCGCGATCACGTAGGGCAGGATGAAGGCGCCGCCACCGTTGGAATAGGCCACATAGGGGAAGCGCCAGATGTTGCCCAGGCCGACGGCGGAGCCGATGGCGGCCATGATGAAGGCGGTGCGCCCGCTGAAGGCGCCGCGGCTGGCGGAGGCCGGTCCTTGGGAAGTGGCCCCGGACGGTGGGGGCTGGCCGGTGCTCATGGAGGGTCCTTTCGAGGGCAGTCAGGTGTGCGCCCACAGGATACGGAAGCGCCGCTCGCTCCAGGAGGCTTCCCAGATGGCAGTCGCCCGGCTGCCGTCCCGAGCCAGGTCGTCGCGGTCAGCCGCTACCGGCGGGGAGCGGAGGGCTCGTCCTGCGGTGCCGTCAGCGAGGCGGTCTCCGTGTCCTGGGCCAGCAGGTGGCTGCCCTCCACCACGTCGAAACCCGCCCGGCAGGCCAGGGCCAGGTTGCGGTACTGCCGCTCACGCCAGGGCGACATCTTCGCGTCGTCGAGCAGGACATCGTGGCCCACCCGCAGCAGGCCGTTCACCATCCCGGAGGTGGCCACCTGGATGGTGTGCTGCACGTCCACGTCCACCGAGACCGCACCGGCCACCATGCGGCGCACCAGGCTGCGGCTGACGTAGACAGATCCTCGCGACTGGGCCGCCTGGCGCAGCTGCATGCTCCGCTCACCGTCGACGGCGCCGTGCACCACTGTCAGGTGCCCCGCTCTGGGCATGGAATCGCTCCTCTTTCTCCATGAGATCTGCAAGAAGCCGCTCACCCGATGACGCAGTTCCAAGCATGACGTGCGGGCCCCTTCCAGACAGGTGACCCATTGCTGTTCAGACTGGGCTGCGGCGCTGGTAAAAGCAACTTGAAACGGGGTGTCATCCCAACCAATCGGGCGAATGTGGTCAAAAGCACATTCCGATGTCCCGAGATCGTGTGACTTCCTGCCCGTTCAATGGAAACTTGGTGTGTTTTCAAGCTCCACCGACAGGGGGTCTCTTGAACCCGGCGCACCGACCTCCTGATCGTCGCGCCCGTCCGCCCACCCCCAGGGCCACGTCCGGCGGGCCCTCCTTCGCAGGAGTCGGGTGGGCTGCCCCGGGCATGCTGCTCGGGCCGGTCCTGCATGCTCGGTGAGCGACTGTAGGAGTCCCGTACGCCTGTCGTCCCCCGAGGAGACCTGATGGGCTGGCTCCCCCTCTCGCCGATTCTGATGCAGCGGGTACGACAGTGCCCTGTCCAGTGGCCGTCGTGTCGAACAGCAGCGCCGACGCCTCCATCGACCAGATCATCTCCAGGACGTGCCCCATCACGCCGTAGTGGTCGGCCCGATGGCAGAGCTCCGAGTCCCGGCGCTTCAGCTAGTCGTCGAGTGGCGCGCCAAGCACCGCCGTTCACACACGACTGGTGGGAACGCCACCTATGCACTGTGCCGGCTCGCCGACGACATCGTCGACGCGCCGATGGCCACCGCCAGCACGGAGCGGGTCCCCGCCACCCGGGCCGCCCTGCGAGCCTTCCAGGCCGCCTTCGAGCGGGCGGTCGACGATCCCTCCTCGGCCGGGCCGGTCCTGGCGGCGGTCGGCACCACGGTGCGCAGCTCCGGCATCACGCTGGAGTGCTTCGACCGCTTCTTGGGCGCCATGTCCATGGACCTCGACACCACGAGCTACCAGACCTGGTCCGACCTGCTGGACTACATGGAGGGGTCGGCGGCCGTGATCGGGGAGATGATGCTGCCGGTGCTGCGACCCAGCTCCCCCGCGGCGCGCGAGCCGGCCCGGGCCCTGGGCTTCGCCTTCCAGCTCACCAACTTCCTGCGCGACGTGGACGAGGACCTGTCGCGGGGCCGGGTCTACATCCCGCAGGAGGACCTGCGACGCTTCGGCGCCGATCCGCGCCGCCGGGTGGTGGACGAGCCGTGGCGCGAGCTGATGCGTTTCGAGATCGCGCGCAACCGTGAGCTGTACGCGCAGGCCGACCAGGGCCTTGGCCTGCTGCCCCCGGCGTCGCGTCGCTGCGTGGGCACGGCCCGGTTGCTCTACGCACGCATCCTGGACCTTGTGGAGGACAACGACTACGACGTCTTCTCCGGACGGCTGCGCCTGCCCACCTGGCGCAAGGCCATGACCGCCGCTCGCGGTGGCGTCGACCTGGGCCTGCCCCAGGCCCCCGGGAGAGCGTCATGAGGTTCCCGCAGGCCGACGTGGCGGTGGTGGGTCTGGGCCCGGCCGGGCGTGCCCTGGCGTACCGGCTGCTGCACCACGGCGCTCGGGTGGTGGTGGCCGACCCCGCCCCCGAGCGAGCCTGGTGGCAGACCTATGCGGCCTGGCAGCACCAGCTGCCCGACTGGCTGGACGACGATGTCGTCGGGGCACAGGCCGGCCGGCCCGTGATCCGCGCCCCCCGGCCGGTGCAGCTCGATGACCGCTACCTGGTGCTGGACAGCGGGCGGCTGCAGCGGAGCCTGGACATCTCGGCGGCCGAGCCGCTGCCCGAGCTGCTGGACGAGGCCGCGATGTCCACCCTGGCGCCGGTGGTGGTGGACTGCCGCGGCTCCCACCCGCTGCCGGTCCGCAGCCGCGGCCGGCGGTGGCGCGAGGGGCCCACCCAGAGCGCCTACGGCGTCGTGCTGCCCGCCGAGCTGGCCGCCGGTCTGCTGGAGGGTGCCGACTCGGTGCTGATGGATTGGCGCCCCCACGACGGCGCGACCTCCTGGGGCCCGCGTCGCCCCAGCTTCTGCTACCTGGTTCCGGTGCCCGGCGGCGGGGTGCTCGCGGAGGAGACCAGCCTGGCCGCCACCCCCGCCATGGACCGTGGGCTCCTGCGCCACCGGCTGGCGGTGCGGCTGCGACGCCACGGGGTCGCGGCCCACGAGATGGCGGCCGCCCCCACCGAGAGGGTCCACATCCCGCTGCTGCCGGCGCCCCGCCCTGCGGTGCCCGGGCCGGCGCAGGTGCACCGCTTCGGCTCGGCCGGGGACCAGTTGAACCCGATCTCCGGCTACAGCGTGGGCAGCAGCCTGCAGCAGGCCGACGAGCTGGCCCGGGCACTGCTGGAGCACCGCAGCTGGCCGTCCAGGTCCGCCGACCCCCGACGCCTGGCGCTGGCCGCCCTGGACCGGCTGGGCGGCGACGCCACGATGGAGCTGTTCGGGGCCTTCTCCCGGATGCCCGGCAGCGCCCAGCGCGCCGTGCTCGACCCCCGTACCAGTACCCGAGCGGTCCTGGCCGCGATGGGCCGTCAGTGGTGGACGATGACGCCCCGGCACCGTCCGGCGCTGGTGGCAGCCACCGCCGCCGGCATCACCGACCTGAGGACCCGGCCGGCAGACCGCGGGGTCGGGGCCCACAACCGAACAGGAGCACCATGAGTGGTCCCGCTGACCATCCGGAGGCAGCGACCGGCTGCCCCCATCCCGCCGCCGGCCCGGTCAGCCAGCGTCGTGCCGTGCGGCCCGGAGAGGCCATCGCGGGACCCGGCGTCGAGCTGCGCGAAGGCCTGTGGTTGCTGCGCGACCACCGGCTGGCCCAGCAGTTGCTGCGTGCCAGGCACCAGACCCGCCAGGCCGGGTTCACCGCTGAACACATCCCCCGGGGGCGGATGCGCCAGCGCCCCATCCTGATCGACGACGGACCGGGCCACGACGCCCAGCGCCGCGCGGTGGCCCGCTTCTTCGCGCCGACTGTGGTGGCCGAGCGGCACCTGGCCCTGATGGAGCGCAGCGCCGACCAGCTGGTGGAGCGGGCGCAACGCACCGGCCACCTCCTGCTGGACGAGGCGGCCCTGTTCTACACCGTCGAGGTGACCGCCGAGATCGTGGGCCTGACCCACCAGCGTCGTGGCGACACCGACGCGCGTCGGCGCCGCCGCACCGAGGCGATGGCCCGACGGCTCGAGAGCTTCTTCAACCAGCCACCCTTCGACCTGACCCGTGCGGACCTGGGACGAACCCCCCGGCAGAGGCTGCGGGCAGCTGTCAACGGACTGGTACCCCTGACTCGCTTCGCGCTGGGCGACGTGGCCCCCGCCGTGCGGCAGCGTCGCCGAGGCAGCGCCGACGACGTGATGGGCCACCTGGTGCAGCAGGGCCATTCCTGGCCGGCCCTGCTGGTGGAGGCGGTCACCTATGGCACCGCCGGCATGGTCACCACCCGGGAGTTCATCTGCATGGCCGCCTGGCACCTGCTCGACGACCCGTCCTTGCGCAGCCGCTACCTCCAGGCACCCCGCGAGGAGCGCCACGCGATCCTGGAGGAGCTGATCCGGCTGGAGCCGGTGGTGGGCCACCTCTATCGTCGCGCCACCGAAGGTGTGCCGCTGGGCGACGATCCGGACGAGGTGGTGATCCCGGCCGGGGGGCTGGTGGACATCGACGTGCGCGCCGCCAACGCCGACCCCGCCGCGGTGGGCGAGCAGCCGCTGCGGCTGTGCCCGAGCCGGCAGACGGCGGGCGGGGTGCGGGCCAGTGGGCTGAGCTTCGGCGACGGCGCCCACCGCTGTCCCGGCCAGCACCTGGCCATCTGGGAAACCGACGTCCTGCTCACCCGGCTGCTGGCCCTGGACGCCCGGCTGGTCCAGCCTCCCGAGCTGTCCTGGGACGACCTGGTGGCGGGCTACCAGCTGCGAGGAATGCGCCTGGAGATCGGTGGTCGAGGCCTCAGCGCAGCAGATTGAGCGCTTCCCGGGCGGCCCGACGCCCGGAGGCCGCGGCACCGTCGAGGGAGGCGTTGCCGAACTGGTCGCCGCAGGTGATGGTGCGCTGGACGATGCGCACCCCGGCACCGGCGCGGTGCGCCCCCGGCCCGACAGCCGGGACGGTGACCGGCACGTGGTGCTCGCGCACCAGTCGCCAGTCCGCGGGGTCGGCGCCGTAGACCAGTCCCAAGTGGTCACGGACCTGGTGCTCGTCGGCGGACTCCCCCACCGTCAGGGCCGCCACCAGGTGCTCACCGGCCGGGGCATATTCCGGTGCCAAGTGGCTGACCACGGTGGTGGTGGCCACCGGCCCGGAGCCGGTCCCGTCCAGATGGATCGCCGGGCTGTGGCTGGGCGCCCGGTGCGTGGCGAACCAGAAGCTGCGGGTGGCGTGCACGGCCACCGGCTCGGTGCCCTCCAGCCGCGCCGCCTCCAGTGGGCCGGCGGCAATCACCACCGCCCGAGCGCTGAAGTCGCCCTCACTGGTGTTCAGGCTCGCCGTGGCAGGATCGAGCGCCTCCACCCGGGTGCCCAACCGCACGTCGAGGTCCTCGGCCATGATGCGGGGCAGGGTGGCCATGCCACCGCTGGGCAGCCCGGGCGTGCCGGCGGCGAACATCGCCAGCAGCCAGGCGGTGAACCGGGCGGACGTGCTGCCGTCCTGCTCGCAGACCACGCCCGCCAGGAAGGGGTCCACCACCTGGTGGCGCAGCGGCGTGGTGAAGCCCGCGCGATCGAAGACCTCCCGCCGGGTGAGGTCCGCACCGGCGGCGGCTCGCGCCACCGCTGCCAGGGCGGCGACGTCACCGGCTCGCACCAGGCCGGACCGAAGGCTTCGGGGCAGCCGGTCAGGACGCCGGCTGGGATCGCTGACCTCGGCCAGGCCGTCGAGGGTGCGGACCCTCACCTCGCGCGGGAAGCGACGCAGCCCCAGCCGGTGCATGTCGACACGGCGCCGCAGGTGGGGATAGGCCGGGTTCAGCACCTGGAAACCACGGTCCACCAGGAAACCGTCCACCTGCTCCGTCGCCACCCGGCCGCCCACCTGCGTCTGCGCCTCGAGCACCACCACGTCGTGCCCGTCCGCCGCGAGGGCTCGCGCGCACGACAGGCCGGCGATCCCGGCCCCCACCACGACCACGTCATGTCGACTGGTTGTCATCTCTTCCTCCTCGAACCCGACCCCGGACCCGCCTCTTGGGGACAGACACCCCGTCGGGGCCAACGCTGCCACACCGGACCTCGCGGAGCCATGCCGGTCACCCCCGCTCCGAGGCATCATCCTCGAGCAGGTCCAGCATGCGCTCCGCCCGCTGCCGGCGGGCCGGTTCATCCAGTTCCCACCAGGCCGTGCCGCGTTCCCCCAGGCCCTGCTTGGCGAGCTGGACACGACGACGCCACGGCTGACGCTCCTCCTCCGAGTGCAGCCGACCGATCATGGAGCGCGCCCGCCCCAGGTGGGCCCGCAGGCGGCCCGTCACCGCCTCGTCGAGGACCGGGTCGGTGGCACGCCAACGTCGACCACCGACCACGATGTGGCGGCCGTCGGGAGTACGTTCGGGGCCGGGTCTGCCGCTGGGGCCGGCGGTGGGGCTCATCGGTGGCGGTTGCGTCGACGCAGCGCATTGGTGAGCACAGCGGCGAAACCTGTCCACGCGGCATAGGGGGCCAGGACGACGCCCCTCTGGCGCCGCGACGTGCCCACTCGCCGCACCAGGTCCGCGGAGCTGACGGCCAGGGCCAGGGCCACACCGGTGGCCGCCGGCAGGTTGCGCTGCCGGAAGAAGGTCCACGACCAGCCGGCGTTCAACACCAGGTTGGCCGCCAGGGCCGCGGAGTAGCCGGTGGCTCCCTCGTCCTCGAATCCCTCCAGCCGGTCGGCCAGGTGCAGCGCGGAGACGGCGGCGATGTCCGCATAGAGCAGCGTCCAGACCGGCGCGAAGACGGCCGCCGGGGGCTGCCAGGCCGGCTTGCGCAGCGTGCGGTACCACAGCGTTCCCGGTTGGGTGGCGATCCCGCCCAGCGCCGCCGTGGCCGTGACCGCGGCCCCCACCACGGCCAGGGTCTTCGTGAAACGCCACGGGTCGTGACCCTGTCCGGCCTCGCGCACCGCCTCGTCGAAGCCGGTCAGGCCCCCGGCCGGCCGGCCGATGCGCTGGTCCAGGTCTCGCTCCTTCACCACAGTGTCGTGCAGCATCGATCCCACCAGGGGCGCGGCGAGCGAGGACTCGACGGGTGTGATCAGCCCGATCCACTGCCCCGCCAGCCTCGGGGTCATCACCGGCGCGGTGACGACGGGACGGGGCCCCAGGCCGTGCACCGCCGCATAGCGCTGCATCATCTCGGCATAGCTCAGGACGTCGGGACCACCCACGTCGAAGGTCCGGTTGTCCTCTGGTGGCAGGTCTGCGGCGCCCACCAGGTAGTGCACCACATCGCGCACGTCGATCGGCTGGATCCGGTGGCGCAACCACCGGGGCCCGCCGGCGCCGGGCAGCCGCTCGGTCAGGGCACGCAACATGTCGAAGGAGGCCGATCCCTCACCCAGCACCACCCCGGCCTGGATGGCGGCGGTGGGAATACCGCTGTCCATCAGGATCCTGCCCACCTCCACCCGGCTGGCGAGGTGTTCGGAGAGTTCGGCGGTGTCGGGGTGCAGCCCGCCCAGGTAGACGATGCGCGCCAGTCCCTCGCGGCGGGCGGCCTCGGCGAAGGCATGGGCGATGGACCGCTCCGTCCTGGCGAAGTCGCCCGAGCCGCCCATCGAGTGGATCAGGAACCAGGCCACCGACGCGCCGCGCATGGCACGAGCCAGGTCATCGGCGGATTCGGCATCTCCCTGCACCACCTCGACCCGCTCTGCCAGGCCCGGGTCCAGCTTGTCGGCGTCGCGCACCAGCACTCGGACCTCCCAGCCAGAGGCGAGGAGACGCTCGACCACCAGGGCCCCCAGATAGCCGGTGGCGCCGGTCACCATTCCCACACGCTTGTCCATGTCCCCAGCATGCCCCACCGCACAGAAGGATGGCGACGAGCTTCCCGCCCGGGCCGTACGCTGGCAGCGCAGCCAACGGGATGGGGAACGACATGGCAGACGTCAACCGGCCAGCGGCGGGGCTCCGCTCCTTCCTACACGCCTCCCTGCTGGACACGGCCGAGATGCACGGCGGCCCGGTCTCCCCGTATCGACCGCGCTGTGTGTGTGCGCTGACGCTGGTAGCCGGGGCGGCGGTGCTGGCCTGGTCGCTGCGGATCCCGGCCGGTGATCCCGCCTTCTACCTCGCGACCTTGGCACTAGCCGCCGTCTGGGCCGTGGGCGCCCGGCTGTCCGGCCCACTGCCGCTGGCCGGACGGGCCGGTGCCGGCGCGCGGGTCGGGGACGAGCTGGTTCGGGCCCTGGTGGTGGGTCTGGTCCTGCTGATGGTCTTCGTGACCGGAGCCGTGCTGGTGGCCCAGCTGCCCGGTCTCGCCACCCCGGTCCAGGAACTGCTGGACCATGCCCGCCAGGGCTCCCTGCCGCTGGTGGCGCTGCTCACCGCGCTGAACGGTCTTGCCGAGGAGCTCTTCTTCCGAGGGGCCCTGTTCGCGGCACTGCCGCGCGGCTGGCAGCTGGCCGGGTCCACAATCCTCTACACCGTGGTCACAGCGATGTCGGGCATCCCGCTGCTGGCCTTTGCGGCCCTCGTGCTGGGCGTCGTGGTGGGATTGCAGCGCCGCGCCACGGCAGGCTGCCTGGCGCCCGTGGTGACGCACCTGGTCTGGTCGCTGGGCATGTTGCTGCTGCTGGGACCGACCCTCAGCCTCGCCGCGCGGATCCTGTCATGAGCGGGCGCTCGCCGGCGACGGGCCGGCTGCCGGTCTTCCAGGTCGAGCTGAGCTGTCCCCAGCCGCCCGAGCTGGTCTGGCAGAAGTTGTGGGACCTCGAGCGCCACAGTCTGGCCGTCCCCCTCACCCGGGTGCGAGCCGAGGGCTCCCCGGAGCTGCGGCGGGGATCGCACTTCGTGGCGCGCACGGGTGTGGGCCCACTGGCACTGGACGACTGGATGACGGTGCGTGAATGGTCCCCGCCCACCCGGGCCCGGATCGAGAAGACCGGACCGCTCCTGCACGGGACCATCACCGTCGAGCTGAGCCCGACGGGGACCGGTACCCGCCTGACCTGGCGGCAGGGCTATGGCGCACGAGGCCTTCCCGCCGTGATGGCACGGGCCCTCGTGCCGTTCGTGGCCAGGGGCTACCGGGTGGCGCTGGGGCGCATCCTGTCCTGACCCGGCCAGGCCGTGGCGGACTCAGCCGTGGCGGGCCACCAGGCCGGCGCGTCGCACCAGGTCGGCCTGCAGGGGAAGCCGCGCCCAGGAGACCAGCCGCTGCGGCCGCGGGCGCCGGCGCCACCGCCAGGCCATCGTGAGGTTGCCGGGGAAGACGCCGATGAACAGGGCCTGGGCCGCCCGGCCGCCGGCTCGTCGGGTGGCGGGCACGGCCAGCAGCGTTCCGACGGCCAGCTCCGCCACGCCCGAGCCGAGCGTCCACTGCCGCGCCGTGCCGGGCAGCCGGCTCGGGATCAGCGCATCGAAGGGCTCGGGCCTGGCGAAGTGCAGGGCGCCCATCCCCAGGCAGAGACCGGCCAGGCCCAAGGCATTGCGATGTGCTTCGTCGTGAGGGGTCATGGTGCGAGGCTAGCTCGGTCTGAGACGGGCTCGGACCGCCAAGGGTGGAGCGAGGGCTGCGGCGGTGGGCCTAGGCTGCCTGCGTCGACCCATCCCGCCGAACGAAGGACTCATGATGACGCTCAGCCTGACCGACCTGGCCGAAGGCATGAAGGATCTGGACACCTGCCTGCTGTGCACGCGGGACGGCGAGGGCATGGACGCCCGGCCGATGAGCAACAACCAGGACGTGGAGTGGGACGGCTCCAGCTGGTTCTTCACCAACGGCGACGAGGCCATGGTCGAGCAGATCCGCAGCTGCCCCGAGGTGATGGTCACCTATGCCAGCAAGGGCCTCTGGGTGGCCGTGGTGGGTCGCGCCGAGCTGCACCAGGACCAGCAGGCGATGGAGCGTCACTGGGACCCGGACATCGACCGGTGGTTCGAGCAGGGCGTGCAGACGCCCGGGCTGACGCTGATCGAGGTCCAGCCCCGCCGGATCCGCTACTGGAGCTTCGAGGACGGCGACGGTGAGGTGGAGTGGCCGGCACGATGAAGCACCCAGCGCTGGACGAGATTCCTGACCAGCCGTCCGCAAGCCTGTCACGGACCATGGTGCGCCTGCTGCTCGGGCTCGCCATGACCTTTGCCGGCGTGATGCACCTGACGCTGGCGCGGCAGGACTTCCAGGCGCAGGTGCCCAGCTGGATCCCGTTCAGCGAGGACCTCGTGGTGTTGGTCTCCGGTGTGGTCGAGATCGCCTTCGGCCTGGCGCTGCTCCTGCTGCCCAGGTGGCGGTGGTACGTGGGGATCGCGCTCGCGGCCTTCTACGTGCTCATCTTCCCCGGCAACGTCGGCCAGTACCTGGAAGGTGTCGACGCCTTCGGCCTGGACACCGACCGCAAGCGGCTCATCAGGCTGTTCTTCCAGCCCCTGCTGGTCCTGGCGGCGCTGTGGGCGGCCGGTCCGCTGCGCCGGGGGCGGCGGCAGTCGAGGCACTGACCGAGACCCCACCCGGCGGTGGGGAGACCGCGGGGCCGCCAGGGGGGTGTCCCTATGTTCCTCGTCAAGCGGCGAGGGGCATGGGTGAGGGTGTTGGGGCGGGGGCCCG
>NZ_BAAAIX010000028.1:0-217772 GCF_039526385.1 Luteococcus peritonei
CGGGCTTACAAACACCCCTGGAGGGGATCAGAAATGATCTTTCCTCCAGGGGTGTTTTCACGTTCCCGGACAACTAGTGACCGAGCGAGTGCTCGGTGCGGCAGGATGGATCCATGGCTGAAGACCGAAACAACCGCCCCTCGAACGAGCGTGGCCGGCGAGACGACTCGCGTGGCCCCCGTCGAGAGGGCCTCCGCCGTGAGGATGGCTCCGGCAACTTCCGCGGAACTGGCGGTTCCAGGGGGCAGCAGGCCTCACGAGGCGCCGGCGACGGTGAGCGTCGTGGGTACGGCAGCCGTGAGCAGGGTTCCCGTGACGGTGAGCGTCGTGGGTACGGTAACCGCGAGCAGGGTTCCCGTGATGGAGAGCGTCGCAGCTACGGTGATCGTTCCGAGCGTGGCTACCAGTCCCGTGACGGTGAGCGTCGTGGGTACGGCAGCCGCGACCAGGGTTCCCGTGATGGAGAGCGTCGCAGCTACGGTGATCGTTCCGAGCGTGGCTACCAGTCCCGTGACGGTGAGCGTCGTGGGTACGGCAACCGCGACCAGGGTCCCCGTGACGGTGAGCGTCGTGGGTACGGCAACCGCGACCAAGGTCCTCGTGACGGGGAGCGTCGCAGCTACGGTGATCGTTCCGAGCGTGGCTACCAGTCCCGTGACGGTGAGCGTCGTGGCTACGGCAACCGCGACCAGGGTTCCCGTGACGGGGAGCGTCGCAGCTACGGTGATCGTTCCGAGCGTGGCTACCAGTCCCGTGACGGTGAGCGTCGTGGGTACGGCAACCGCGACCAGGGTTCCCGTGACGGGGAGCGTCGCAGCTACGGTGATCGTTCCGAGCGTGGCTACCAGTCCCGCGACGGTGAGCGTCGTGGCTACGGCAACCGCGACCAAGGCTCCCGTGACGGGGAGCGTCGCAGCTACGGTGATCGTTCCGAGCGTGGCTACCAGTCCCGCGACGGTGAGCGTCGTGGCTACGGCAACCGCGACCAAGGCTCCCGTGACGGTGAGCGTCGCAGCTACGGGGATCGTGACCGGGGCCAGCGCGGGGAGCGTGGCGGCCACGGTGAGCGTTCCCAGCGGCAGGGCTCGTCCTTTGAGCGCGGGGGCCGCGACCGCGATGACCACAGGGGACGTCGTGACGAGGATAACTTCGTCAGGCCGGGCCTGGCCGCCCGTGAGGACGAGCCGGAGACCCCGCAGGACATCGACGAGCGCAGCCTTCCCTTCGGAGTCCGGGCGGAGCTGCGTGGCCTGCCGAAGGAACTCGGCTCGGTGGTCGCGGCCCACCTGGTGGCTGCCGGTGAGCTGATCGACGACGACCCCGAGCTGGCCTACCGCCATGCCGAGGCCGCCCGTCGTCGTGCCGCGCGGCTTCCCGTGGTGCGCGAGGCCACCGCCGAGACCGCCTATGCCGCAGGCGAGTTCGCTGTCGCCCTGAACGAGTACCGGGCGCTGCGCCGCATGACGGGTGGATCTGAATTCCTCCCCGTCATGGCGGACTGCGAACGCGCCCTTGGCCGTCCGGAAAATGCGCTCAAGTTGGCTCGCGAGGCCGCCGACGCCGGTATGGACCCGGACCAGCAGGTGGAGATGCTGCTGGTGGAGGCCGGCTCCCGTGACGACATGGGCAACCGTGCCGAGGCCCTGCGCCTGCTCAAGAACGGCATCAGCCAGCAGACCGGCTCGCGTCTGGCGCAGGCTCGTCTGCGCTATGCCTATGCCGACCTGCTGGAACGCCAGGGTGACACCGAGGCGGCCCGCAAGTGGTTCGTCACCGCGGGTGAGCTGGACAACGAGCACACCCTCGACGTCGACGACCGGGTCAACCGGCTCGACGGCTTCGTGCTCGAGGTGGGCGAGGATGAGCCCGAGGAGGACGAGGACGGCGACCTGCTGCCCGGTGGGGAGGGCGTCCACGACGACGACGAGCCGGCCGACGAGGATCCTGCCGAAGGCACCGACGTTCCGTCCGGGACGCCCGAGCCGAGCGCGCACCCCGGGCAGCCGCCCGTCGAGGACGCCGTCCAGCAGGATGAGGCCACCGAGCAGGGGAGTGCGCGACGCGTCGAGGCCACGGTCTTCTCCAACGCCGAGGATGGCCAGAGCGAGGCCCAGGACGAGGACCTCCCGGCGCCGGACCAGGAGGACGAGCGATGAGTGCGCCCTTGGTCGAGGCCTACGAGGCAGCACTCTTCGACCTGGACGGCGTCGTCTACCTGGGCCCCGCCCCTGTGGAGGGTGCGCCGGAGGGGATCCAGGAGCTCAAGCGTCGCGGCACGCAGGTGGGCTTTGTCACCAACAATGCGGCACGTCGCCCGCAGGTGGTCGTCGACCAGCTCGTGGGGCTGGGCGTCCCGGCGGAGCTCTCGGACGTCGTCACCAGCGCCCAGGCGGGGGCCCGGATGCTCGCCGAGCAGCTGCCCCGGGGCAGCAAGGTCCTGGTGGTCGGCACCGAGGCCTTGGCTGCCGAGGTGGAGCAGGCCGGGATGGTGCCGGTGTCCACGAGCGAGGAGGAGCCGGTGGCCGTCATCCAGGGCTACGACCCGCAGATGACCTGGCCCCGGATCGACGACGCCTGCGTCGCCCTGCAGCGGGGTGCCACCTGGTTCGCCACCAATACCGACTCCACCCGTCCCACCGACAAGGGACTGGTGCCCGGCGCCGGCGCCCAGATCGCCGCCGTCGGCTACACCGTGAAGGTGAGCCCCCAGGTGGCCGGCAAGCCCTTCCCGCCGCTGCTGCAGGAGACCATGCGACGGATGGGCACCGAGCAGGCCGTCTTCGTGGGGGACCGCATCGACACCGACATCATGGGTGCCGTCGCGGTCGGCATGGACTCGCTCTTCGTCTTCACCGGCGCCCACGGCAAGCACGACCTGCTGCAGGCGGGACCTGAAGGTCGTCCCACCCACATCGGATACGACCTGCGTGCCCTGCTCCAGCCGGCCCGCACCGTCGAGGTGCAGGCTCAGGTGGCGCGCTGCGGCGACCAGGAGGCGCGCCTCGACCAGGGCGCGGTCCAGCTGGCCGCGATCCCCTCGGATCGTGAGGGCCAGCTGGACGCCCTGTGGGCCGTGCTGAACCTGGTCTGGGCCAATCCCGGCGTCACCGCCGAGGTGGTGGACCAACTCAGCGAGCTGCCCTGACCTGCGCCAGCAGCGCCTGCTGCTGTTGCGTCGTGATCGCACCGTCCGGATCTGCCAGCAGGTAGAGCCGGACGGTGTTGTCCATCACGGCGCCGACCTCCGCCCAGCCGTCGGCCGAACCGTAGCTGCGTCGGCCGATCCAGCTGTCCGCGGTCGTGCTGCTGGCGGTGGTCTTCGGGTTGCTGGAGCCCTCACAGGCCTTGAGCTGGGCCGTCCACTGCGTGAACCAGGTTCGGGCCTGTTGGGCGTCCGCGAAGACCATCGCCTCGGCCATCCCCTTGGCCGGGCCCTTGGCCAGGCTCACCTCGAGGGCGTGCGTGGGATCGGTCCAGCTGTCACGCTTCACCTCGGCGCAACCGACGCTCATGATCTCGTAGGCCGCATAGCGAGGATCGCGGGCGTGGGCAGGCGTCCCGTTGCCCAGGAAGCCTTCCTCGATGCTGCCCTTCTGCACCACGGCCTTCCATCCGTCCGGGACCGGCACGCTGGCCAGCGCCAGGGAACCGGCCGTCGACGCGGCCGGCGTCGTCGGAGGGGTGGGGGCCGGCAGGTCGACGTCGGAGGGGCCAGGGCTCCACGGGCTCTCCGAGGCAGTGGCCGTATCCGTCGGAACTCCACCGGAGGTGCCGGTGGACGACGGTGTGGGAGCAGGGTCGCTGGAGCAGCCGCCGGCGAGCAGGACAAGTCCGGCGGCTGCGGCCAGGACACGGTGGGGGCGGGAACAGGTCATCGGATCAGGCCTCGAAGTGCTGCCAGTCCCAGCCCGTGAACCAGGCATAGCCCTGGGCCTTGAGCCCGACGGTGAGGCCGGAGGTGGCGACCAGCAGTCCTCGCACCGATGCCGGCCGGTAGGAGGCATAGGTGGCGCTGGGGTACCAGCGGCCGTTGGGGTCGCGGTAGGGGTTCTCGATGGTGTTCACGTCGATCGCCTTGCCGTAGGAGTGCGGCGACATGGCGTACGGGTTGCCCGTGACGCGTCGGCAGTTGAAGGCCGAGGTGTTGCCCGCCGCCATCATCTTCACGTCGTCGCCACCCCAGTCGTTGGGATTGCGCATGCTCTTGATCGGGAAGTTGTGCACCTGGGTGCCGGTGGTGAAGGCGCGCACCACGTTGTCCGCCAGGTCGGTGCGCACGATCATCACGCCCCGCAGCAGGCGACGGTCGTAGCCGACGTAGTTCATCTCGATCGTCCGCAGGCTGGCCGGCCCCACCGGGCAGCCGGCCCGGTAGGTCTTGGCGACGTCCGCGGCCGTGGTGGCGCGAACCACCGCGCGGAGGTTGGCGTAGCGGCGGATGGAGACGGCGGGGGAGTACAGCCAGGTGGCGTTCGGCTGGGCGATCGCCACCCGGGCCCGGTAGGTGCCCACATAGCCCCGCTCCCAGGTGAACGGCAGGCTGTAGCTTCCGGTGCTCGTGGAGTACCACCGCCCGGGCTGGTCGGTCCAGACACCCGAGCGCAGGACCTGCACCTTGGTGTAGCGGGCGCCGGCAGGGCTGTGCTGCCCGGTGATGGTGGTGTTGTCCGTGGCGTGGAACTGGGCGGGTGCGCTCGCGGTCGCCCGGGGGGTGGCGGCCAGGATCCGCAGCAGCGGGGAGATCTGGGCAGAGGCACCGCGGCCGGAGTCCACGAAGAAGTAGCTGTCGTTGGCGGCAGGGAAGGTGGTGAGGAAGGCGTAGTTGCCCTTGGCGTCGGACATGGTGGAGTTCACCTTGGTGGGGTTGCGCTTGTTGGCGTCGAGTCGCCACAGCGTGATCCGGGTGCTGGTGAGCACCGAGATGCGTCCCTTCACCAGCACCGCCCCCCAGGGGCGGTAGAAGCCGGCGCCCGGATGGGCTGGCTGGCTCGCGGCGATGGTGTACGTGGGCTTGGTGCCGGTGCGCTGGTACGAGACCTCTGCGGTCGTCGACGCGCCGGAGCGCATCCGCACCAGATGGGTGCCCAGGTAGCACTCGTGATGACGCACCAGGACCGTCCAACGCCCCGCGGTGTCGGCCTTCGTCGTGGCGACGGCCAGGGTGCGGACCCCGCCGTAGCTTCCGTCGACGACGACGGTGGCTCCGGGGGCGGCTGTTCCCGAGACGGTGGCCGGAAGACAGACCGGCGTGGCTGCCGGCGGCGTGATGCTCAGCCGACTGATCGCCGCGATGCGGGTCTCGGGGCTCTGGTTGGCCGAGGCGCTGGGGCTGCTCGACGGGCTCTGCGTCGCCGGGAGAGCGGAGGGCGTGACCGAGGGCTGGACGGTCGGGCTGCCGCTGGTGGGCTCCGGGCTCGCCGTCGTGGTGGGCTCCGTGCTCGCCTCGGCGCTGACCGTCGCGGCTGGGGCGGGGGTGGCCTGCTGGCTGCTGCTGGCACCGTCGGAGGCAGTGGCCGATCCGGCCGAGGGGCTCGGGGTCGGGCTGGCGGTCTCGGCCAGCGCGACAGGCGTTGCCAGGCTGCTGAGCGCCAGGGCCAGGCCGAGGGCCGTCGTGGCCCGGGCAGTGGACGAAGTGGTCATCGAGGATCCTCACCGGTGCGGACGTGACAGGCCCACCCTGCCACAGGTCCGCGGGATCAGGGCATGCGACCAATCAGGCAGTCCGTGCTCTGGGCTAGGTTGTCCGCATGAGTGAGCCCGACCCGCAGCCAGCCTTCAGTGAACAGCCGCCCCAGACCGGGAACCGGCTGGTGGACCAGGCGATGGCCGAGCTCGCCTCGCTGGCGGAGGCGCCGCTGGAGGAGCACCACGACCGGCTGGCCGCTGCCCAGGACGTGCTGACCTCGGTGCTGGAGGACAGTCGCGGCGCGGTCCAGACCCCGATCCCCGGCGTGCTCAGGCCAGGTCACCATGGCTGAGGGCACCCGGCTCGACGTCGAGATGGTGGAGCGCGGTCTGGCGCGCAGCCGTAGCCTGGCCCGCAAGCTGGTGGAGGACGGGCTGGTGCAGGTGGATGGACGTCGTGCCACCAAGGCCTCCCAGCAGGTCCCCGTGGGGGCCGAGATCACCATGGGTGAGCACGTCCAGTGGGCCTCCCGCGCCGCCTTCAAGCTGCTCGGGGCGCTCGACGAGCTGGGCTGGGAGCAGGTGCCTTCCCGCGTCCTCGATGCCGGCGCCAGCACCGGCGGCTTCACCGAGGTGCTGCTGAGCCGCGGCGCGCTCGAGGTCTACGCGGTGGATGTCGGCCACGGACAGCTGGTCGAGCCGCTGTGCCAGGATCCCCGGGTGCACGTCCGCGAGGGCCTGAACCTGCGCGAGCTGCAGCTCGGCGACCTGGACGGCGCTCCGGTGGACCTGGTGGTCTGCGATGTCTCCTTCATCTCACTGAAGCTGCTGCTGGAGCCGCTCTTCGGTGTCCTGCGCGAGGGCGGCAGGGCGCTGCTCATGGTCAAGCCCCAGTTCGAGGTGGGTCGCAAGAACCTCACCTCCGCCGGCGTGGTCCGCGACGAACAGCTGCGCCTGGAAGCGGTCCAGGACGTGGTGGACGCCGCCGCGGCGCTGGGCTGGGCCGAGACCTGGCGCTCGGTCAGCCAGCTGCCCGGACCGGCCGGCAACATCGAGTACTTCGTGCTCTTCGAGCGGGCCTGAGCCGGCGGAAATGTCGGTGCCCGCGGATAGGGTGGGCCCCGTGACCCACCAGCTCCCGGAATCCAGCCGCGTCGTGGCGGTGATGCTGCACCCCACCCGCCCCGAGGCCCTGGACACCGCCGTCGACTTCATCCGCCAGGTGACCGGCCTGGGCATCCGGTGCGTCCTCGACGACGACGACCGTGCCGCGGTCGTCGAGGCCCTGGAAGGGCAGGTCGAGGTGGGCTCGCTGGCCGGGGCCGACCAGCTCGAACTGGTGGTGATCTTCGGCGGCGACGGCTCCATCCTGCGCGCTGCCGAGCTGGCCCTGCACCGCGAGGTGCCACTGCTCGGCGTCAACCTGGGCCATGTCGGCTTCCTCGCCGAGCTGGAGGCCTCGCAGGTGCCGGACCTGGTGCGCCAGGTGGCCGAGCGCAGCTATGCCGTCGAGAAGCGCCTCACCCTGGCCGTCGAGGTGCACGATCCCGACGGTGGCCTGCGCTGGAGTTCCTTCGCCGTCAACGAGGTCTCGCTGGAGAAGGTGGCCCGCGAGCGCATGGTGGAGGTGCTCGCCCTGGTGGACGGCCGCCCGCTCTCGCGCTGGGGCTGCGACGGCGTGCTGGTGAGCACGCCCACCGGTTCCACCGCCTACGCCTTCAGTGCCGGGGGACCGGTGATGTGGCCCGACGTGGAGGCCATCGAGCTGGTCCCGCTCAGCGCCCACGCCCTGTTCGCCCGCCCCTCGGTGCTCAGCCCCACCTCCACGGTGGAGCTGGAGCTCAGCCTGGAGCGCGACGTCCCGGCCTCGGTCTGGGCCGACGGCGCCCGCACCGTCGACGCCGTGCCGGGCAGCCGGATCGTGGTGCGCCGCAACCAGCACGACCTGCTCATCGCACGACTGTCCGAGCAGCCCTTCACCACCCGTCTGGTCAAGAAGTTCGCCCTGCCCGTCGAGGGTTTCCGAGGTCGGCGCTGATGCTGGTCGAGCTGCGGATCGCAGACCTGGGCGTGATCGAGACCTCCACCATCGAGTTCGGCCCCGGCATGACCGCCGTCACCGGCGAGACCGGCGCCGGCAAGACCATGGTGGTGAGCTCGCTCGGGCTGCTGATGGGCCAGCGCGGCGACTCCGGTGTGGTGCGCCACGGCTCCGCGCGCGCCCTGGTGGAGGGCCGATTCGCGGGTGTCGAGCAGGTCTCCGACCGGGTCGATGCCGCCGGTGGCGTGGTGGAGGACGGCGAGCTGCTGCTGGCCCGCCAGGTCAGCGCCTCAGGACGTTCCCGCGCCTTCGTCGGCGGGGCCCAGAGCTCGATCGGCAACCTGTCGGAACTGGCCGGCGAGCTGGCCACCATCCACGGCCAGTCGGAGCAGGTGCGTCTCGGTAGCCCGGAGCGCCAACGCGAGGTGCTGGACCGCTTCTGCGGCGCCCAGCACGCCCGCGCCCTGCAGGCCTACCGCGAGGACCACGAGCGACGCGCCAGGATGCGCACCGAGCTCGACGAGCTGGTCACGCGCGCCCAGGAGAGGGCCCGGGAGCAGGATCTGCTCCACTTCGGCCTGGACGAGGTGGCCGCGGTGGACCCGCAACCGGGGGAGGACGAGGAGCTGGCCCAGGAGGCCGGCCGGCTGCAGGCCGTCGACGACCTGCGCCAGCTCGCCGAGACCGCCAGCACGGCGCTGAGCGGATCGGTCGACGGCTACGGCGACGCCCCCGGCGTCGTGGGGGCCTTCGGTGAGGCCCGCAAGGCGATGGAACAGGCCGAGGCGCTGGACCCCGCCGCCGCCCCGGTGGCCCAGCAGATGCGCGAGGCCGGTTTCCTGCTCAACGAGGCCGCCGCCCAGGTGGCCGGCTACCTGGCCGATCTGGAGGCCGACCCGGCCCGTCTGGAGGCGATCGCGGAGCGCCGCGCCGCCCTGGCCGGCCTGCTGCGCAAGTACGGCAGCAGCATCGACGAGGTGCTCGACTGGTCACGTCGCTCCGCCGCCCGGCTGGCCGAGCTCACCGGCTCCGACGAGCGGATCGACCAGCTGCGCCAGGAGCTGCAGGCACTGGACGCCTCGCTGACCGAGCAGGCCGCCGCCATCACCAGCCGACGCACCGAGGGCGCCGAGCAGCTGGCCACCGCCGTCCAGGCGGAACTGGCCGCCCTGGCCATGCCGCACGCCCGGCTCGGCTTCGAGCTGCGACCGCTCGACGAACTCGGCCCCTGGGGCGCCGAACAGGTCAGCCTGGTCTTCGCCGCCAACCCCGGCTCGCCGCCGGCCCCGCTGGGCAAGGTGGCCTCGGGCGGTGAGCTCTCCCGGGTCCGGCTGGCGCTGGAGGTGGTGCTGGTGGACGCCGATGCTGGTGAGGCGCCCGGCGCCCACACCTGCGTCTTCGACGAGGTGGATGCCGGCGTCGGCGGTGCCGTGGCCGTGGAGATCGGCCGTCGGCTGGCCCGGCTGGCGACCCACTGCCAGGTGATCGTGGTCACCCACCTGGCGCAGGTGGCCGCCTTCGCCGATGCCCACCACGTGGTCAGCAAGTCCACCAACGGCCAGGTCACCACCAGCGGCCTGCGTCGCGTCACCGGCCAGGAACGGCTCGAGGAGCTGGCCCGGATGATGGGCGGCATCTCCTCCAGCGAGTCCTCGCTGGCCCATGCCCGCGAGCTGCTGGAGGCGGCCGGGCAGGCCTGAGCCCCGAACCGCTCGGCCCTGTGGCAGGGCAGACCGGCGAACCGCCGCCGGTCAGCACCGGGGCCGTGGATCACTCGGCCAGCACGTCGTCCAGGTCATAGGCGATGGGACGCTCCACCTGCTCCAGCAGGCAGCTGTCCGGCTCCCGGTCGAGTCGGAAGCGCAGCAGTGTCACGGCATGGCGGAAGCGGCGCCCCTCCAGCTGGTCGAAGGCCACCTCCACCACCACGCGCGGCTCCAGCGGGACGAAGTCCGCGTCGCCGGAGGCGCTGAACCGGGAGCGCGCGGTCTCGGCGTGCCGGATCGAACCGTCCTGCTCGCGCAGCACCAGCGGGGCCAGCTGGTCCACCAGGGCCAACCGCATCTCGTTGCTGAAGGCACCGATGCCGCCCACGTTGACCAGCTCGCCGGTCTCGTCCACCATCCCCAGCAGCAGCGAGCCGACACCCTGGCCGGACTTGTGCACCCGGTAGCCCAGCACGACGGCCTCCGCGGTGCGCTTGTGCTTCACCTTGAGCATGGCCCGCTTGTTCTGCTCGTAGGGGCCCAGGTTGCGCTTGGCGATGACGCCGTCCAACCCGGCCCCCTCGAAGCTCTCGAACCACTGGCGGGCCACCTGCTCGTCGCCGGTGCAGCGGGTGAGGTGGACGGCGGGCGAGTCGACGGTCTCGAAGAGCTGCTCCAGGGCGGCGCGACGTTCGCGGTAGCCGAGGGCGGTCAGGTCCTGCTCACCCAGCGCCAGCAGGTCGAAGCAGACCAGCTCGGCGGGGGTCTCGGCGCTGAGCCGGGCGATCCGGGAGGCGGCCGGGTGGATCCGCGCGCTGATCGACTCCCAGTCCAGCTTCTGCGCTCCCGGCTCACCGGCGCGCACCACCAGCTCGGCGTCGACGATGCAGCGCTCCGGGAAGTGCCGGCGCACCAGCTCGACCACCTCGGGGAAGTAGCGGGTCAGCGGCTTCCTGGAACGGCTCAGCAGCTCCACCTCCTCGCCGTCGCGGCAGACCAGGCAGCGGAAGCCGTCCCACTTGGGCTCGTAGCTCCAGCCACCCTCGGTGCTGTCGGCGGCGGGCACCTCGGCGACAGCCTTGGCCAGCATGGGGGAGATCGGCAGGGGCAGCGGCAGGTCCATGCGCCCAGTCTGTCAGCAGCTCGCCACGACACCCGCGACTTTCGCCCCGATGCGAGGCCAGCCCGCTTTTGCGAGTAGGCTGGAATCCCGTGGGAGACGCCAAGAGAAGCAAGCACGTATTCGTCACCGGAGGCGTCGCCTCCTCGCTCGGGAAGGGCCTGACGGCGTCCAGCCTCGGCAGCCTCCTGGTGGCGCGAGGACTGCGGGTCACGATGCAGAAGCTCGATCCCTACCTCAACGTGGATCCGGGCACCATGAACCCCTTCCAGCACGGTGAGGTCTTCGTCACCGAGGACGGCGCCGAGACCGACCTGGACATCGGCCACTACGAGCGCTTCCTGGACCGCAACCTGTCCGCCGAGGCCAATGTCACCACCGGCAAGGTCTACTCCTCGGTGATCGCCAAGGAGCGCCGTGGCGACTACCTGGGCGACACGGTGCAGGTGATCCCGCACATCACCAACGAGATCAAGGACGAGATGCTCTCCATGGAGAGCCCCGAGATCGACGTGGTGATCCACGAGATCGGCGGCACCGTCGGTGACATCGAGTCCCAGCCCTTCCTGGAGGCCGCGCGCCAGGTGCGCCACGAGATCGGCCGCGAGAACGTCTTCTTCCTGCACGTCTCCCTGGTGCCCTACATCGGGCCCTCCGGCGAGATGAAGACCAAGCCCACCCAGCACTCGGTGGCCGCGCTGCGCCAGGTGGGCATCCAGCCCGATGCCATCGTCTGCCGCGCCGGGCGCCCGCTCAGCGAGGGCATCAAGTCCAAGATCGCGCTGATGTGCGACGTGGACGAGGAGGCCGTGGTGGCCTGCATCGACGCGCCGAGCATCTACGAGATCCCGCGCGTGCTGCACTCCGAGGGCCTGGACGCCTATGTGGTGCGCCGGCTCAACCTGAGCTTCCGCGACGTCGACTGGACCCGCTGGAACGACCTGCTGGACCGGGTGCACAACCCCGTCGAGGAGGTCACCGTCGCCCTGGTGGGCAAGTACATCGACCTGCCCGACGCCTACCTGAGCGTCAGCGAGGCGCTGCGCGCCGGCGGCTTCGCCAACCGCGCCAAGGTCAACATCAAGTGGGTGGCCTCGGACACCTGCGAGAGCCCGGAGGGTGCCGAGGAGCAGCTCGGCGACGTGGACGCGATCTGCGTGCCCGGCGGCTTCGGCATCCGTGGCGTCGAGGGCAAGCTCGGCGCGGTGCGCTATGCCCGCGAGCGCCAGGTGCCGATCCTGGGCCTGTGCCTGGGCATGCAGTGCATGGTGATCGAGGTGGCCCGAGACCTGGCCGGCATCACCGACGCCGCCTCCAGCGAGTTCGACCCGGACAGCGCCAACCCGGTGATCGCCACCATGGAGGAGCAGAAGGCGATCGTCTCCGGCGGGGGAGACCTGGGCGGCTCGATGCGGCTCGGCTCCTACCCGGCCGAGCTGAAGCGCGGCAGCGTGGTGCAGCGCCTCTACGGCAAGAACCGGGTCGAGGAGCGCCACCGTCACCGCTACGAGGTGAACAATGCCTACCGCGAGCAGCTCGAGAAGGCCGGGCTGGTCTTCTCCGGCCTGTCGCCCGATGCCGCGCTGGTGGAGTTCATCGAGCTGCCCGCCGACGTCCACCCCTACTTCGTGGCCACCCAGGCGCATCCCGAGCTGAAGAGCCGCCCCACCCGCCCGCACCCCCTGTTCAAGGGCCTGGTGAAGGCCGCCGTGGAGCGCAAGGTGGCCGCCCGGCTGCCCGTCGACACCCCTGCGCCCAGCACCGAGGCCGACCAGACCGACACGGAGGCCTGAGATGACGACCCCGGTCGACATCCCGGAGACCTGGCAGATCACCGACCACCGCGTCCTGGGGACCGGCCGGGTGTGCAGCTTCGTCGAGGACCAGGTGCAGCCGCCCAGCGGCGAGCCCTTCCGGCGCCAGTTCATGACCCACCCCGGTGCGGTCGCGGTGATCGCGCTGGACCAGGACGACCGGGTGGCCGTGGTGCACCAGTACCGCCATCCCGTGGGCATGCGCCTGGTGGAGCCGCCCGCCGGCCTGCTGGACGCCGAGGGCGAGGACTTCCTGGCCGCCGCCCGGCGCGAGCTGGCGGAGGAGGCCCTGCTGCAGGCCTCCAACTGGCGCGTGCTGGTGGACATCTTCTCCACACCCGGCGGCTGCGACGAGTCGATCCGGGTCTACTTGGCCCGTGGCCTGTCCGAGGCGCCGCGTCCCGAGGGCTTCGTCGTCGAGGACGAGGAGGCCCACATGGAGACCAGCTGGGTGCCGCTCGACGAGCTGGTGGCGTCGATCATGGCGGGCACCATGCAGTCTCCCTCGCTGGTCAGCGGCGTGCTGGCGCTGCAGACCGCCCGTCTCTCCGGTGCCCTGGACCAGCTGCGCCCGGCCGACGCACCGTGGCCGGCCCGCGAGGTCTGGGCCGCGCGCAATGCCCAGCGCGAGCAGCTGGCGCACGCCGACGAGCGGGACGAGACGGACCGGGCGTGAGCGAGTGGGGCGCGCTGCGACGCCTCGCGCCCGCCTGGCTGGACCATCTGGCGGTGGAGCGTGGCCTGTCGGCCAACACCCTGGCCGCCTACCGGCGTGACCTGGTGCGCTACGACGCCTACCTGGCCGAGCGGGGCGTGGCCGAGGCCACGCAGGTGGCCCCGGCCGACGTCGCCGATTTCCAACGCTGGCTCACCACCGGAGACGAGGACCGCCCGCCGCAGGCCCCGGCCTCGGTGGCCCGCACCCTGGTGGCGGTGCGCAACCTGCACCGCTTCGCCGTCTCCGACGGCCTGGCCACCACCGATCCCACCACCGAGGCCAGCGTCCCGCGGCTGGGCAAGCGACTGCCCAAGGCGCTGGCCCTGGACCAGGTGCAGGCCCTGCTGGACGCCCCCGACGTGGAGACCACCGAGGGACTGCGCGACCGCGCCCTGCTGGAGCTGCTCTACGGCACGGGCGCCCGGATCAGCGAGGTCTGCGACCTGGACGTCGACGAGCTGAGCCGCACCCTCTCCGATCCCGGCAACGGGCTGCGGTTGCTCGGCAAGGGCAACAAGCAGCGCGTCGTGCCGCTGGGCAGCTACGCCCGCGAGGCCGTCGACGCCTGGCTGGTGCGTGGCCGCCCGGCCTGGCAGGCGAAGGCCAGCACCCCGGGGCCCGCGCTGCTGCTCAACTCGCTGGGGCGCCGGCTGTCGCGGCAGAGCGCCTGGGCAGTGCTGCGCAAGCACGCCGAGGCCGCCCACATCACCACCGAGGTCTCGCCGCACACCCTGCGCCACTCCTTCGCCACCCACCTGCTCGACGGCGGCGCCGACGTCCGGGTGGTGCAGGAGCTGCTGGGCCACTCCTCGGTGACCACCACCCAGATCTACACCCAGGTCACCGTCGAGCACCTGCGCGAGGTCTACCTGACCGCCCACCCCCGGGCCCGCTGAACCGGTGATGCCCCCGGTGCGGATCGACGGCCCGCCACGGCCCGCAGCGTGTCGACAAAGCACTAGTCTTGCCCCGAGGGCGGCCGCCAGCGACCGCAGCCAGCACAGCCAAACCGAGAGGCAGATCGTGGACTCCACCGACACCACCCAGTCCCGCAGCAATGACGGCGCGCTCTTCGAGGTGCCGGGCGGCGGCCTGGGTCGCAAGGTCAACGACGTGCAGACCGCGGCGGGCGAGGAGGACCCCACCGGCCGCACCATGCCCGATCTGCCCGAGCCCACCCCGCCGGCCCCCGGCCGCAAGCGCGCCACCGTGATCAGCATGTGCAACCAGAAGGGTGGCGTGGGCAAGACCACCACCACCATCAACCTGGGCGCCGCGCTGGTGGAGACCGGCCGTCGCGTCCTGCTGGTGGACTTCGACCCGCAGGGCTCGCTCTCGGTGGGCCTGGGCGTCAACCCGCACACCCTCGAGGTGAGCATCTACAACCTGCTGCTCAGCAAGGACTACGAGCCCTCCGAGGTGATCGCGCCCACCACCGTCGATGGCCTGGACATTCTGCCCTCCAACATCGACCTCTCGGCCGCCGAGATCCAGCTGGTCAGCGAGGTGGGCCGGGAGCAGACCCTGGACCGCGTGCTGCGCAAGGTCCGTGGTGACTACGACGTCATCCTGATCGACTGCGCCCCCTCGCTGGGCCTGCTGACCATCAATGCGCTCACCGCCAGCGACTACGTGCTGATGCCGCTGGAGTGCGAGTTCTTCGCGCTGCGTGGCATCGCCCTGCTCACCGACACCATCACCAAGGTCACCGACCGGCTCAACCCCGACCTCAAGGTGCTCGGCATCCTGGGCACCATGTTCGACGGCCGCACCCTGCACTCCCGCGAGGTGCTGGAGCGGGTGGTCGACGCCTTCGGCGAGTCGGTCTTCCACACCGTCATCCGTCGCACCGTCAAGTTCCCCGAGACCACCGTCGCGGGTGAGCCGATCACCACCTATGCCTCCAGCTCGCCGGGCGCCCAGGCCTACCGCCAGCTCGCCAAGGAGGTCCTGGCGCGATGCCACGACGAGTGAGCCTGCCGGGCGCCAACGAGCTCTTCCGGCCCACCGACGAGGACCACCACGCCGCAGCCGTGGACCCCGCACCCGCGGCCACGCCGCCGGCGCGCAAGCCGGCCCGTCGCCGCAAGGCCGTCGTGCCGCCCTTCGAGGAGGCCGTCTCCCCGGAGACCCGACGCCAGGTGCCGCGCAAGAAGGCCGCCTCCGCAGCCTCCGCGACACCGGCACCGACCACGCCCGCGCCTGCTGCCCCGGCTCGGGGTGCACGGGGTGCGGCGGCCGAGGAGGAACCCTCGGCCACCGGCCGGGTGCGCCACGACGAGAAGATCACCGTCTACGTCAGCAGCGAGGAGCTGCTGGGCCTGGAGCAGGCTCGGCTGCAACTGCGCGCCCAGCACGGCCTGCGCGCCGACCGGGGCAGGATCGTGCGGGCCGCCGTCGCCATCGCCCTGGCCGAGCTGGCCGAGCACGGCGCCGACAGCGAGCTCGTGCGCCGGCTGGAAGGCTGAGCGTGGCCGCGCCCGCCGACCAGCTCACCGTCGAGTCCGACGGCGCCCACAAGGGCTTCCAGGTGGTGCTGGACAACTTCGAGGGCCCCTTCGACCTGCTGCTGCAGCTGATCAGCCGCCACAAGCTGGACGTCACCGAGATCGCGCTGAGCAAGGTCACCGACGAGTTCATCGCCCACGTCAAGGCCGGCGGCGCGGTCTGGGACCTGGAGCAGACCAGCTCCTTCCTGGTGGTGGCCGCCACCCTGCTGGACCTCAAGGCCGCCCGGCTGCTGCCCCAGGGCGAGGTGGAGGACCCCGAGGACCTCGCGCTGCTGGAGGCCCGGGACCTGCTCTTCGCCCGGCTGCTGCAGTACCGCGCCTTCAAGATCGTGAGCGGTGAGTTCGCCGCGCGCCTGGAGGCCGAGACGCTGCGTTTCGCCCGGCCCGGCGGCCTGGAGCCGCGCTTCGCCGGCCTGCTGCCGGAGGTCACCATCCCGGCCGGCCCGGAACGGCTGGCCCAGCTCGCCGCCCGCGCGCTGACCCCCTCCCGGCCGCCCGAGGTGAGCCTGGAGCACCTGCACGGCTCCACGGTGAGCGTCCAGGAGCAGGCCGGCCTCATCGTCGACCGGCTGCAGCGCACCGGCACCATCACCTTCCGCGCCCTCACCGGCGATGCCGACAAGCTGACCACGGTGGCGCGCTTCCTGGCCCTGCTGGAGCTCTTCCGCAACCGGGCCGTCAGCTTCGAGCAGCTCACCCCGCTGGGCGAGCTCACCATCCGCTGGACCGGCGACGAGGACACCGAGGTCACCATCTCCGACGAGTTCGACGGGGGAGAGGGCGACCGGTCCGAGGAGCAGCAGACGGGCGAGCAGCAGACGGGTGAGCAGCAGACCGGCGGGGAACCGCCGGACGAGGAACCGGCACCGGCCACCGACGACGAGACGAGCGAGGACGCATGAGCGAGCAGGAGCAGGCACCGGCCAGCCGCGAGGAGCGCGCCGAGGCGGTGGAGGGACCGCTGGAGGCCCTGCTGCTGATGGCCGACGAACCGATGACCACCGAGACCCTGGCCGAGGCGGTGCAGGAGTCGGTGGAGGTGGTGGAGCTGGCCCTGACCACGCTGCGCGAGTTCTACGACCGCTCCCAGCGCGGCTTCGAGCTGCGCCGGGTGGGCGGCGGCTGGCGCTACTGGACCCGCGCCGAGCATGCCGAGCTGATCAGCGCCTGGGTGGTCTCCGGGCAGTCCAACAAGCTCTCGCAGGCGGCACTGGAGACGCTCAGCGTGATCGCCTACCTGCAGCCGATCAGCCGGGCCCGGGTCTCCGCGGTGCGCGGCGTCAACGTCGACGGCGTGGTGCGCACCCTGCTGGCCCGCGGCCTGGTCACCGAGGCCGGCGCCGACGAGCAGACCGGCGCCATGGTCTTCTCCACCACCGACTACTTCCTGGAGCGGATGGGGCTGGCCAGCCTCGACGAGCTGCCGCCGCTGGCACCGCACCTGCCCGATGCCTCCGCCCTGGAGGCCGAGCTGGCCGACCTGGTCACCGCACCCACCGAGCAGGGCGCCCCCACCGAGCAGACATCCGGGTCGGGACAGGCCGAAGTGCCCGGTGGGGCTGAGAGCCAGCAGTCAGCCGATGCCGCCGAGGGGTCAAGTCCGGATACGGTGGAGGACGATGCCGCCGACGACCACGTCGCGGCCGAGGACGAGGACGACAGCACGCATGACTGAGCACGACGACCGTGAGGTCGACGAGAACATCGACCTGGAGCAGCACCGCCCCGAGCAGGCGGAGCCCGAGGAGACGGCCCGCGAGGACCGCCCCGAGGCCGAGGACGAGCCCGAGCTGGTGCGGCTGCAGAAGGTGCTGGCCGCGGCCGGCATCGCCTCGCGTCGCCATGCCGAGGCGATGATCGCCGGAGGTCGCGTCGAGGTCAACGGCGCCCTGGTGACCGAGCAGGGTCTGCGCGTGGACCCGCAGCGCGACACCATCCGCGTCGACGGGATGCGGATCCCGCCGCCCCGTCGCCACGCCTACCTGGTGGTGAACAAGCCCCGCGGCGTCGTCTCCACCATGGAGGACCCGGAGGGCCGCCCCACGCTGGGCGACATCCAGTTCGACAAGACCAGCTGGCAGCAGCTGCGCCTGTTCCACGTCGGTCGGCTGGACACCGACACCGAGGGCCTGATCATCCTCACCAATGACGGGGAGTTCGCCCACCGCATGGCGCACCCCAAGTACAAGGTGCCCAAGACCTACCTGGCCGAGGTGGAGGGCCTGCTGGACAACAAGACCCTGCGTCGCCTCGAGAAGGGCCTGCGCCTGGACGACGGCCCGGTGAAGCCGGACAAGGTCAAGCTGGTGATGCGCTCCGAGACCCGCTCGCTGGTGGAGATCACCCTGCACGAGGGCCGCAACCGCATCGTGCGCCGCATGATGGACTCCGTCGCCCACCCGGTGCGCAAGCTGAGCCGCACCGCCATCGGCCCGGTGCGCCTGGGCCAGCTGCCGATCGGCGAGGCCCGCGAGCTCACCCGCGACGAGATGGGCGTCCTGCTCGACCTGGTGAAGATGTGAGATGAGGCGCGTCCGGGGCCTGGAGACCGAGTACGGGCTCCAGGTGCGCGTCGAGACGGCCGGTCTGCCCGAGGGGCGGGCCGGCCGCTCTGCTGGTTGGCGCCGGTTGGGCTCCGACGAGGCCGCCCACCTGCTCTTCGCGCCCGTGGTGGAGGCCAATGCGGCCACCAATGTCTACCTGCGCAACGGCGGGCGGCTCTACCTGGACGTGGGTTCCCACCCCGAGTACGCCACCGCCGAGTGCTCCAGCCTGACCGAGCTGCTGGCCCAGGACCGCGCCGGTGACCTGGTGCTGGACCGGCTGGCCGAGCGGGCCGAGCAGGCCCTGACTGCGGAAGGCCGCCAGGCCCGGGTCTCGGTCTTCAAGAACAACGTTGACTCCCATGCCAACTCCTACGGCAGCCACGAGAACTACCAGGTCTCCCGCACGGTGGCCGGGGGAGAGCTGGAGGACCTGGTGGGCCACCTCACCGCCTTCCTGGTCACCCGGCAGCTGGTCTGCGGGGCGGGCCACTGGAGCCGCGACCGGATGGGCGTGGGGTGCTTCCTGGTCTCGCAGCGCGCCGAGCACATGTGGGACCCGATGGGATCGGCCACCACCCGCAGCCGCCCCATGGTCAACACCCGCGACGAGCCGCACGCCGATGCCGAGCGCTTCCGTCGCCTCCACGTGATCGTGGGGGACTCCACCATGCTGGAGCCCACCACGCTGGTCAGGATCGGTGCCACCGAGCTGGTGCTGCGCGTGCTGGAGTCGGGCCGGCGGCTGGACCACCTGGTGGTGCGCGAGCCGGGCCGGGTGATCCGCGAGGTGGCGGCCGACATCACCGGACGCACCCCGGTCACCAGCGACGGGATGGCCGCCGTCGCGGTGCAGCGGCACTGCTGGGAACTGGCCGCCGAGCACGCCGACGACGAGGAGCTGCGCGAGGCGCACCGGCTGTGGGGGCGGGTGCTGGAGGCCATCGAGGACCAGGCGCTGGAACGCGTCGAGCGCGAGGTGGACTGGGTGGCCAAGCGGCGCCTGCTGCTGGCCCAGGCCGAACGTCACCGGATGCGCCCCGACGATCCCCGGCTGGCCCAGCTCGACCTGGCCTGGCACGACGTGCGGGCCGGGCGCGGGCTGGCCCGGGTCGCCGAGGCCCGCGGCCAGGTGGAGCGCTGTTTGACCGACGGCGCGGCAGAGGTGGCCGTCGACCGGCCACCGGCCACCACCAGGGCGGTGCTCCGCTCCCGTTTCGTCGAGGCGGCCCAGCGCCACCGACGCAGCTTCGGGGTGGACTGGATGCGCTTCTCCTGCCACGACCTGGAGCACGGCACCGTCGTCGTGCCCGATCCGCTCGCCACCACCGACCAGGCCGTCGACGAGCTGCTGGAACGGATGGCCACCGAGCCCCGGGCGGCAGGATCGGCCAGCTTCCGCAGCTCGCGGGGGCCCGGCGCCTCCCACGGTGGCGGCGCTCCGGGCGCCTCGGGGAGCTTCGGGGGCTCCGTGCCCATCGGGTAGCCTCGGGCCCGTGCACAAGACCCTGAACCTGACCCCCCGACGGATCGCCGGCTCCCTGCTGGCCCTCGCGCTGGCCGGCTCGCTGACCGCCTGCGGCAACGACGAGACCGAGGTGAGCACCAGCGTCAGCCCGGCCGCCAGTGCCTCTCAGCAGGCCAGCCAGGCCGCCAGCAGTCCCGCGGCGAGCGCCTCGCCCAGCGCTGCCGCCACCCCCACCGTCAAGCCCACCGTGGTGAAGAACCTGGACGCCGTCACCGTGACCCCGACCACCGTCGGCAAGGCGCCCACCATCACCGCCAAGTGGCCGATCGCCATCGAGAAGACCGCCGTCAAGGTGCTCACCCCCGGCACCGGGCAGACCGTGGCCAAGGGATCCAGCGTCGAGGTCAACTACCAGGGTGTCAACGCCCGCACCGGCAAGGCCTTCGACGGTTCCTTCACCGACCAGTTCGGCCACAAGCAGCCCGCCAGCTTCTCGCTGCAGCAGGTGGTGCCCGGCTTCACCAAGGCCATCGAGGGCCAGAAGGTGGGCAGCCGCGTCCTGGTGATGATGACCTCCGAGGACGGCTACGCCGACGGCAATCCGCAGGCCGGCATCCTCAAGGGCGACAACCTTGTCTTCGTGATCGACATCCTCTCCGCCCCCTACACCAAGGCCACCGGCACCGCCGTCGCGCCGAAGGCGGGCCTGCCCACGGTCAAGGACGACGCCAAGGGCTTCCCCGTGGTCACCGTCCCGAAGACCGCCGCCCCCACCACGCTGACCGTGCAGCCGCTCATCAAGGGCGCCAGCAGCCGCAAGGTGGCCGCCACCGATGCCGTGACCGTCAACTACCGCGCCTATGCGTGGAAGGACGGCAAGCTGCTGGCCGACGACTACCCGACCGGTCCCGAGACCGCCCTGCTCTCCCAGCTGCAGCCGTCCTGGCAGAAGGGCCTGGTGAACCAGCCGGTCGGCAGCCGGGTGCTGATCGTCTCACCGCCCGCCGATGCCTACGGTGCTGCCGGCAACGACAAGGTGCCCGCCAACACCACCGCGGTCTTCGTGGTGGACGTGCTCTACGCCCAGCAGGGCGCGCAGCAGTGAGCTGAAGCAGGCCTCGCGAGGGCTCGTCGGGATGCTTCCCGACGGGCCCTCGGCGCGTCCGGGCTCAGACCACCCAAGGGGTCCACACCGGACCGGCCTCCAGCTGGCCGGGACGGAGCGCGGCCAGCACCTGCTCGGCGCGGTCGGCCTCCGGCAGCCCGGCGGAGCGGCAGAGCAGCCGCAGCACATCGCCGCTGGTCATGCCCTGCGCCGCCAGGTCGGCCAGGGTGACCGCCCCGTCGCGCTTGGCCAGTCGCTGGCCCTGCTGGTTCAGCGCCAGCGAGACGTGCACGTAGTCGGGCACCGCGAAGCCCAGCCGACTGGTCAGCCAGGCCTGGCGCGGGGAGGAGTCCAGCAGGTCGTCGCCGCGCACCACCTGCCCGATTCCCTGCAGCCCGTCGTCCACCACCACCGCCAGGTTGTAGGCGGGGGTGCCGTCGGCGCGGAAGAGCACGAAGTCGTCCACCGGCCCCGCCACCAGGCCGGCGTGGCGGTCGTGGACACTGAACCGCTCGACGTCGGCGCGCAGCCGCAACGCCGGGGCCCGCTCGGAGCGGCGACGGGCGCGCTCGGCCTGGGACAGGTCGCGGCAGGTGCCGGGATAGGGCCGCCACTGCGGCGCTCCCGGCCCGCCGTTGGGAGCCTGCGACGCCTCGGCGATCTCTCGTCGGGTGCAGAAGCACTCGTAGGTCTCCAGGCCGGCCGCGGCCTCGCGGTAGAGCTCCAGCCGCTCGGACTGGCGCACCACCTCGCCGTCCCAGTCCAGACCCAGCGCAGCGAGGTCGTCGAGCTGGCGGGCGGCCACCTCAGGGGCCGCCGCCACCCGCTGCTGGTCCAGGTCCTCGATCCGCAGCAGGAAGCCCCGGCCCTCGCTGCGCGCGAAGAGCCAGGCCAGCAGGGCGGTGCGCAGGTTGCCCAGGTGCAGGTCGCTGGTGGGGGAGGGCGCGAAACGGCCGGCGGCAGGAGTCACGCCCCCATCCTCGCGCACCGCGCGGACCCGCCGTCGCGCGCCGCACGGCCGGCGACCCGCCACGCCCCCTGATTCGCCCACCTGTTCGACCGCGCTGGTAGCCTCGGGCCTGCCCGTACATGACGGCAACCATTCCGGAAGGTCCCCATGGCGCCCCGCAAGTCAGAACGCATCGTGAACCTCACGATCTGCCTGCTGTCGGCCCGTCGATTCCTGCCCAAGGAACAGATCCGCGAGATCGTCGAGGGGTATGCCGGCATGAACGACGCCGCCTTCGAGCGCACCTTCGAGCGGGACAAGGACGAGCTGCGGGCGATGGGCGTGCCGGTGGAGACCGGCCACAACGAGGCCCTCTTCGACGACGAGCCCGGATATCGGATCCGTCGTGCGGACTTCGAGTTCCCCCCGGTGGACTTCAGCCCCGAGGAGGCCACCGCCCTCGCGGCCGCCGCCCGGGTCTGGCAGCAGGCCAGCGTCGCCGAGCAGACCGTCAACGCGCTGGCCAAGCTGCGCGCCGCCGGGGTCGAGCCGGACACGGATCGGTTGGCCGCCCTGGAGCCCAGCGTGAGTGCGGCCGAGCCCGCCTTCGAGGCGATCTGGCAGGCCACCCTGCAGCGTCGCCGGGTGAGCTTCCGCTACCGCCGCGGTGATGCCGTGCGCACCCTCGAGCCGTGGAGCGTCACCTGGCGCAAGGGTGCCTGGTACGTGATCGGCCAGGACGTGGACAAGGGCGAGCCGCGGATGTTCAAGATGTCGCGGATCACGAGTGAACCGGTGCTGGCGGACCGCCGCGAGGCCTACGAGGTGCCGCAGGTGGACCTGGCCGAGCTGGCCCGCCGCCTGGAGCCCTCCGGCCCCGATTCCACCGCCCTGCTGGCCGTCCTCGACGGCCACGCCCCCTCGTTGACCCGTCGCGGCACCGAGGAGCAGACCGAGCTGCCGCTACCGGGCGGCTACCGCGCCTGGCGGGTGCCCTATGCCAGCCGGGGCGACCTGGCCGGCGAGATCTGCGCCGCCGGGGCCGATGTCCTGGTGCTGGAACCTCGCCAGCTGCGCGAGCAGGTGACGGCCCAGCTGCAGGCCGTCGTCGACGCCCACCCCGTCGCCGCCGATCCCGAGGAGGGACGATGAGCACCTCGAGCGAGCAGGTGAACCGGCTGCTGGCCCTGGTGCCCTATCTGCAGGCCCATCCCGGCATCCCGGTGGCCACCGCCGCCCAGGCCTTCGGCATCACCGAGGCACAGCTGATGAAGGACCTGCGGGTCGCCTGGATGTGCGGCCTGCCCGGCGGCCTGCCGGGCGACCTGATCGAGATCGACATGGACGCGGCGCAGGAGTCCGGCACCATCCATTTGTCCAATGCCGACTATCTCTCCCGCCCGATGCGCTTCACCCTCGACGAGGTGATGAGCCTGGTGGTGGCGCTGCGCGCCGTCGCCGAGGTGGCCACCGGCGAGACCGCACGCGCCGTGGGCAGCGCGCTGGCCAAGCTGGAGGCGCTCACCAGCCAGGGCGAGGCCAGCCGGGTGGCGATCCGGGTGGCCAGCGGCAGCGAGCAGGTCCGCGAGCAGCTCACCAGCGCCATCGACCGGCACGCCCGGGTGAGGCTGGTCTACGACGGGCTGGCGCGCGGACGCACCTCCACCCCGGTGGTGGATCCCGTGCGCATCGACCTGGTGGACGGGGCCGCCTACCTGCAGGCCTGGAGCCACGAGCGGGAGGCCTGGCGCACCTACAAGCTGGACCGGATCGCCGAGGCCACGGTGCTGGACGAGCCCGCCGCCGACCACGGCCCTGCCCCGCAGCCCAGCCCGGGCTGGTTCGAGGGCAGCGCGGTGGTGAGGCTGGAGCTGGACCCGGAGGCCCGCTGGGTGACCGAGTACTACCCGATGCGCAGCGTGAATCCTTGCGGAACCGACGATGACATCTGGGTGGCGGAGGTGCCGGTCGCCGACCCCTCCTGGCTGCGCGGCCTGCTGCTGCGCCTGGGTGGCCATGCCCGCGTCGTCGAGCCGGAACAGGCCGGGCGCGATGCCGTACGGGTGGCGCGCGAGGCGCTGGAGCTGAACCGCTCCTGGTTCGCTGACGACGCCCGGGAGGCGTGAATGGGCTGGCTGCTGCTGTGGTGCGGCATCGGCCTGCTCAACCTCGTGGTGCTGGCCGGCTGCCTGTGGAACCTGTGGCGCAAGGGGCGGGCCCTGGTGGCGGAACTGTCGGCCCAGGGCCGTACGCTGGGCGAGTTGTCCGAGCTGTTGGGACAAGTACAGTTGCAGTCGCGGTCCGACGACGGGCTGCGCTGAGCACCATCGCGGCGTCCGGGCGAGCGCACCGGACAGGCTGACCGGCCCACGGGCCGGTCCGAGACTTGGAGATAGACATGTTTGGACTTGGCTGGCAGGAACTGCTCATCGTCCTGGTGATCGCCGTGCTGCTCTTCGGCGGTACCCGACTGGCCGGCGTCGGCAAGGCCTCAGGTCGTGCCATCCGCGAGTTCAAGGAGGAGACCGCGGGTCTCAAGGAGGTCGGCAAGGCCCAGCCGCCGGCCACCACCGGCACCACGGCCCCGATCGCGGAGGACCTGCGTCGCGTCGACGAGGCCGACAAGCGCATCAACTGACCGTGAGCACCACCGCCGAGGCGCGCCCCCGGGCGCGCAGGCTCTCCTGGCTGCACCCGCCGAAGCCGTCCGACGACGGGTCGATGGCCCTGGTGGACCACCTCAAGGAGCTCCGCTACCGCGTGATCGTCGCGGTGGCGGCCATCCTGGTGACGATGGTGGTCTGCCTGGTCTTCGGTGACCAGATCCTGACCATCGTGCTGCGGCCCTTCTACATCGCGATCGACACCTATCGGGCGGCCAACCCGGAGGCGAACGTGATCATCTCGGCCGAGGGCCTGGAGTCACCGCTGCTGCTGCGGCTCAAGATCGCCCTCTACGCCGGTCTGATCATCAGCTGCCCGGTCTGGCTCTACCAGGTCTGGGCCTTCATCGCGCCCGGCCTGCTGCGCAACGAGAAGCGCTATGCGCTCGCCTTCCTGGGCAGCGGCATCCCGCTGTTCATCTCCGGGGTGCTGCTGGGCTACTGGATCTCTCCCAAGGGCTTCGCGGTGATGCTGGGCTTCACGCCCAACACCCCGGACCTGTGGAACATCCAGGAGGTCCAGAAGTTCCTCAACTTCGAGATGATGATGCTGATGGTCTTCGGCCTCAGCTTCCTGCTGCCGGTCATCCTGATCGCGCTCAACCTGGTGGGCGTGCTGAAGGGCGCCACGATGGGTCGCTTCCGGGTGGTCGCGATCTTCCTGTGCTTCGTCTTCGGCGCCGTGGCCACCCCGTCGACCGATCCCTTCAGCATGTGCGCCCTGGCTGCGCCGATGGCCCTGATGTACATCATCAGCGAGGTCATCTGCCGTGCCAACGACCGTCGTCGCGCCGCCCGCGGCGACGAGATCGTGCTCCCGGACTGACGTGACCGGCCGCACCATCCGCCTGGTGGCGAATCCTGCCGCCGGGCGCGGCCGGGGCGCGAAGGCCTTGCCCTCACTGGTGCAGCGGCTGCGCCGGGCCGGCCACCGGCTGCACGTCCACGAGTCCACCAGCTATGCCGACGCGCGGCTGCGCACCGTGCAGGCGGTCGCCGCCTCGCAGCCGGGTGACGCCCTGGTGGTGGTGGGTGGCGACGGCATGGCCCACCTGGGGCTCAATGCCTGCGCCGGCACCCAGGTACCGCTGGGTGTGGTGCCGGTGGGCACCGGCAACGACTTCTGCCGTGGCACCGGTGCCGCCCGCAGCGTGGCCGCCGCGAGCCGTGCCATCGCCGCCGGCCGCACCCGCCTGGTGGACCTGGCGGAGGTCACCGGCGCCCTGCGCGAAGGAGCCGAGCGGCGCTGGGTCGGCTCGGTGGTCTCCACCGGTTACGACGCCCGGGTGAACCGGCGTGCCAATGCCTTCCCCTGGTCGCTGGGTCCGGCCAGCCCGCTGGCCTATGCCGGCATCGCCCTGGCCGAGCTGCGCACCTTCGAGCCGATGCACTACCGGCTCACCATCGACGGCGCGGTCCGTGAGCTGCCCGCCATGTTCGTGGCGGTGGGCAATGCCGGCTACTTCGGCGGCGGCATGAACATCTGCCCCCGCGCCGATGTCACCGACGGCCTGCTCGAGGTGATGCTGATCCACCCGGTGAGCCGCGCCACCCTGCTGCGGCTGCTGCCCAGCGCCTTCACCGGCGGCTACGTCAAGGACCCCGCCGTGGAGCACCTGCGGGCCCGCGAGGTGCGTGTCGCCGGTACCGACGAGGCGGGCCAGGCCATGTTCGCGATGGCCGACGGCGAGGAGCTGGGGCCCGCGCCGGTGACCGTCCGTGCCGTGCCGGGAGCGCTGCACCTGTTCGTCCCCTGACGGCGACCACTGCCGCCGCTCCGCCGACGGCGCAAGCCCACCCCGCTTGTCGGTGGCAGCGGCTAGGGTCGAGGCGATGAGCGAGTTCGCTGACCAGCAGCTTCCCCAGCAGACCGGCGACCAGGAGACGGGCGACGCCGTGGACCTCGACGCGCCCGTCGAACCCTTCGTGCCGGAGCCCGGTTCGCTGCTGGAGCAGTTCGCGGCCGGCTATCCCTTCAGCCTGGACGACTACCAGCTGCGCGCCTGCGCCCAGGTGGAGGCCGGGGCCGGCGTGCTGGTGGCAGCCCCCACCGGTGCCGGCAAGACCGTGGTGGGGGAGTTCGCCGTCTTCTGCGCCCTGGCCACCGGCCGCAAGTGCTTCTACACCACGCCGATCAAGGCGCTGAGCAACCAGAAGTTCCACGACCTGGGACGCCGCCACGGCACCGACCGGGTGGGCCTGCTCACCGGTGACTCGTCGATCAACTCCGAGGCGCAGGTGGTGGTGATGACCACCGAGGTGCTGCGCAACATGATCTATGCCAACTCCACCACCCTGGACAACCTCGGGTACGTGGTGATGGACGAGGTGCACTACCTGGCCGACCGCTTCCGTGGTGCCGTCTGGGAGGAGGTCATCCTGGGCTTGGCGCCCAGCGTGCAGGTGGTGAGCCTCTCGGCCACCGTCAGCAATGCCGAGGAGTTCGGCGACTGGCTCGACGAGGTGCGCGGCAACGTGCAGGTGGTGGTCTCGGAGCGCCGCCCCGTGCCGCTCTTCCAGCACGTGATGGCCGGCAAGCAGATCCACGACCTGTTCGAGGGCGAGGCGCCCACCGCCGCCGCCCTGCCCAGCGAGCGGGCCGCCAAGGTGAACCCGGAGCTGCTCAAGCTCTCACGCACCGAGGCTCGCAGTGTGCGCGACGACTCGCGACGCCCCCGCGGCCGCAACGGCAAGGGCAAGAAGACCGTGGCCTATGGCTCCGGCCAGTTCGGCGGTGCCGCGGCGCGCGCCCGCGTCGAACCCGGCCGGGACCGCCAGCAGGGGCCCAGGCTCACACCGAGCCGCGCCGTGATGACCACCCAGCTGCAGCGGGCGAAGCTGCTGCCCGCCATTTGCTTCGTCTTCAGCCGGCAGGGCTGCGACGGGGTGGTGCGCCAGCTGCTGGCCTCCGGCGTGAACCTCACCACCAGCGAGGAGGCCACCCGGCTGATCGGCATCGCCCAGCGCCACCTCGACGGCCTGGCGCCCGCGGACCTGCGCGCCCTGGACCATGACGTCTTCCTGGAGGCGCTGAGCCGCGGCATCGCCGCCCACCACGCCGGCCTGCTGCCCGCCTTCAAGGCCGTGGTGGAGGAGGGCTTCGCCGCCGGCCTGATCAAGATCGTCTTCGCCACCGAGACCCTCGCGCTGGGCATCAACATGCCCGCCCGCACCGTGGTGATCGAGAAGCTGGTCAAGTACAACGGCGAGGGCCACGTCGACATCACACCGGGGGAGTACACCCAGCTGACCGGCCGTGCCGGCCGTCGTGGCATCGACGTGGAGGGCCACGCCGTCGTGCTCTGGCAGAGCGGGATGGACCCCCGGGCCGTTGCCGGCCTGGCCTCGCGACGCACCTACCCGCTGCGCTCCAGCTTCAGCCCCACCTACAACATGACCGTGAACCTGGTGGGCCGGCTGGGCCGCGAGCGGGCCCGCGCGATGCTGGAGCAGAGCTTCGCCCAGTTCCAGACCGACCGTTCCGTGGTGGGGCTGGCCCGCAATGCCGCCCGCAACCAGGCCGACATCGACCGCTACCTGGAGGCGGCCGGCTGCGAACTGGGCGACTTCGCCGAGTACGCCCGGCTGCGCGAGGAGGTGGGCCGGCTGGAGGCCGAGCAGGCCCGGCTGCGCAAGGCCGACCGTCGCGCCGAGGCGCTGCAGTCCATGCTGGAGCTGGAGGTCGGCGACGTGGTGCACGTGCCCGGCGGGCGCCACCAGGGCTGGGCCGCGGTGGTCGACACCGGCATCCGCGGCGGGCGGGGCCACGAGCCGCACCCCATGGTGGTCACCGAGGACCGACAGTTCGTCCGGCTCACCCTGAACGACTTCCCCACACCCACCCGCAGCGTCGGCAAGCTGCGCATCCCGCGCAAGTTCGACCCGCGCCAGGCCGCCAGCCGCAAGGCGCTGGCCTCCGCCTTCCTGGCCAAGCTGGAGGCGCTGCAGCCGCAGGTGGAGCAGATCGACGGCCCCCGGGCCGATGCCGAGCTCACCGCCCGGATCCTGGAGCTGCGCAGCCAGATCAAGGCGCACCCCTGCCACGCCTGCCCCGACCGGGAGAGCCATGCCCGCTTCGCGGAGCGGGCGATGCGGCTGGAACGTGACCGCGACCAGGCGCGCTCCCGGGCCGAGGCGCGCAGCAACACCATCGCCAAGCGCTTCGACAAGCTCTGCTCGGTGCTGGAAAGCCTGGGTTACCTGGGCAGCGAGGACCACGAGGTCACCGAGGACGGCCGGATGCTGGCGCGGCTCTACTCGGAACTCGACCTGGTGGCGGCCGAGTGCATCCGTGACGGTGTCTTCGACGGCCTGGACGCCCCGCAGCTCGCCGCGGTGCTCAGCTCCTTGGTCTACGAGACCCGGCGCAATGACAACGGCCGGATGTCGCGGATGCCGGACCGTGCCACCGAGGTGGCGCAGGGCGAGCTGCGCCGCAAGTGGCGCGAGGTGAGCCTGGTGGAGCGCGACCACCGCCTGGACCGGGGCCCCGAGCCCGACATCGGCTTCGCGGAGGCCGCCTACGACTGGGCCGACGGCATGCCACTGGCCAGCGTGCTCTACAAGTGCGGCCTGCCCGCCGGCGACTTCGTGCGCTGGGTCCGCCAGGTGATCGACATGGCCGGGCAGGTGGCCAGCGCCGCCGGCCCGGGTGACCTCCGCCGGACCTGCCACCAGGTGATGGACGCCATGCGTCGCGGCGTCGTGGAGTTCGACCCCGACGAGGACTGAGCCCACAGCGAACCTGCCCCGGACGATGGCGGTGCGCCGTCGTCGCGCCGTTAGACTCACCGTGCACGGCTCCCGCCGGCGCCTGAACCCCAGACGAACCCGACGAACGGAGACCGACATGGCCGGTGGCCTTGCCGCCCTGCTGGACGACGTGGCCGCGATCGCCAAGCTCGCCGCCGCGTCCGTGGACGACATCGGTGCTGCTGCCACCAAGGCCAGCCTGAAGGCGACCGGCGTCGTGGTGGACGACACCGCCGTCACCCCCCGCTATGTCGAGGGCCTCACCCCGGACCGCGAGCTGCCGATCATCAAGCGGATCGCCATGGGATCGATCCGCAACAAGATGGTGATCATCCTGCCGATCGCGCTGCTGCTCAGCGCCTTCGCGCCCTGGCTGCTGACCCCGATCCTGATGCTGGGCGGCTGCTACCTGTCCTACGAGGGCGCCCACAAGATCTGGGGCATGCTGCTGGGTCACCACGAGGAGGCCGGGGACGTCCCGGTCGCGGCCTCCGGCAAGGAGCAGGAGGACAAGATGGTCTCCAGCGCCATCACCACCGACCTGATCCTGTCCGCCGAGATCATGGTGATCTCGCTCAACGAGGTGGCCGACGAGTCCTTCTGGATGCGCGCCGCCGCCCTGGTGGCCGTCGCCTTCCTGATCACCGCGCTGGTCTACGGTGTGGTGGCCCTGATCGTGAAGCTGGACGACATCGGCCTGCACATGACCCAGCGCGGCCTGCGCTCCGGCCAGCTCGTCGTCAAGGCGATGCCGGTGATCCTGTCCATCCTGTCCACGGTGGGCCTGGCCGCCATGCTCTGGGTCGGTGGCCACATCCTGATGGTGGGCGCCGACGAGCTCGGCCTGCACTGGCCCTACGAGTTCGTGCACCACCTGCAGCACCAGGTGGAGCACGCCGTGCCCCATGCCCTGGCCGGCACCCTCGGCTGGCTGACCAACACCATCGGCTCGGCGATCATCGGCCTGGTGGTGGGCTCGGTGCTGGTGGCCATCATGGCCCTGCTGCCCTTCGGCCACGGCAAGGGCCATGGCGAGGAGCACGCGGATGGCCATGGCGCCCACGGCTCCGCGCTCGAGGTGCACAGCGACACCCAGCGCGCCCGCGCCGCCCACCTGGCCGCCAAGCACCAGGCCGCCGAGCAGAAGCTGGCCTCTGGCAAGCGTCATGCCGCCGGCGAGTTCTGGGGCGAGGGCACGGTGGACGTCGACCGCCCCGACCCGGCGGACCGCCACTACCGCTGAGCGCCCGCGCCCCGAACGGCAGCGGGCAGGCCGCGGCCTCCTCGCTAGGGTGGGCGCCATGAGCCTCGCCCTGCGCGTCATCCCCTGCCTCGACGTCCACGACGGGCGCGTGGTCAAGGGGGTCAACTTCACCAACCTGCGCGACGCCGGGGATCCCGTCGAACTGGCCCGCGCCTACGGCGAGGCCGGCGCCGACGAGCTGGTCTTCCTGGACATCTCGGCCTCCAGCGAGGGGCGCGCCACCACCCGCGAGATGGTCACCCGCTGCGCGGAGACCGTCTTCATCCCGCTCTGCGTCGGCGGGGGAGTGGGCGGCGTCGAGGACGTGGACGCGCTGCTGCGCTGCGGTGCCGACAAGGTGGGCATCAACACCGGGGCGATCCGACGCCCGGAGGCGATCGACGAGATCAGCCGTCGCTTCGGGAACCAGGTGCTGGTGCTCTCGCTGGACGCCCGGCGCGAGGCCGGCCAGCCCTCAGGCTTCGGCGTCACCACCCACGGCGGCCGGACCGCCGCCGGGCTGGACGCGATCGCCTGGGTGCGTGAGGCGGTGGACCGCGGGGCGGGCGAGGTGCTGCTCAACTCGATGGATGCCGACGGCACCACCGACGGATTCGACCTGGAGATGATCGCAGCGGTGCGCGAGGCGGTGGACGTGCCGGTGATCGCCTCCGGCGGCGCCGGGACCGTGGAGCACTTCGTCCAGGCGGCCCGGGCCGGGGCCGATGCGGTGCTGGCGGCCAGCGTCTTCCACTACGGCACCCTGTCCATCGGCCAGGTCAAGGACGGCCTGAGGCAGGCCGGGGTGGCGGTGCGCTGAGCGCGACGGGCCGGCACCCAGCCCCCCGGCCCCGCCCGGGCTGGGGCCTGTGCCCGCCGAGATGGTAGGAAAGTGGCCATGGACTGCCTCTTCTGCAGCATCGTGGCCGGTGACATCCCCGCCCGGAAGGTCTACGAGGACGAGCATGCGTTCGCCTTCCTGGACATCGAGCCCTGGCACAAGGGCCACACCCTGGTGGTGCCTCGTCGGCATGTCGACGACCTGACCGGTGATGCCGAGGTGCTGTCCGAGATCGCCCCGGCGATCAGCCATGTCTCACGCCTGCTGGTGGAGCGCCTCGATGCCGACGGGATCAACATGCTCTCCAGCGCCGGTCCGGTGGCAGGCCAGGAGGTCTTCCACCTGCACGTCCATCTGGTGCCGCGTTTCGGTGCTGACCCCGGCCTCGGAGCGCTTTTCCGCAAGGGCGTCACGGACGACCCCGACGAGGTGCTGACCCAGATCATCGACTCCTGACCAGCGGTAACATCACCGATTGAATGGTTGACGGTCGCAAGATCACGAATTCGGAAAGATTGCTCCAGCACTGGGGGTGTCCGTTGCGACGGTCTGTCGTAGAGGTTTAACCTGAGGTGGTCGGGAGGCGGTGCCGCCTTCTGTCATCCAGCGGCGGAGTGGTGGGGACATCGTCCGCTGCGCTAGCGAAAGGCAATGCCATGAACGCCAAGCCCGTGAAGCTGATCGGACTGCTCTCCCTGATCGCCGGCCTGATCATGCTGCTCGCCGGGGCGACCACCTGGGCGGTGGTCACCAGCCAGCTGAAGAGCGAGAACATCACCGTCCCCGCCGACGCCAGCAGCAATGCGGGCAAGAAGGTGGGCGGACCGTTCACTGCCTGGAGCCAGGCGGAGATCATCAAGGAGCACGCCCTCCACGGGGCCGAGAACAAGACCTATGCCGAGCTGGGGGCCGAGATCAAGAAGGCCGAGGCCGCCGGCGACACCGCTGCGGTGGAGAAGTGGACCAAGGCGCGTACCTCCGCCATGAACGGTTCCTTCCTGCGCGCCTCGCTGTTCACCTCGATCGTCTCCTATGGCGTCTCCGCCCTCGTGATGGGGCTGGGCCTGCTGTCCGGTCTGGTGGGCTGGGCCCTGATGCGGATCGCCAAGCTGCTGGAGGCGGGCCGTGGCGCGGGCGTTGCCGCGGACCGGCTGGTCTCTGACGGCGCCCACCGCGCCTGACGCTGTCCACCAGATGGGCCGTCCCGCACCGGCGGGGCGGCCCATCTGTCGTCCTGCCGGGCCCATCCGGTCCGGATCGTGGGACAAAGCGGCTGGGCGTTGACGACCGTCGAGCGGGTGCGGGAGATTGGGGCCATGCACTTCTTCCTCCTCGTAGTCGCCGAGCGCTGAGACCCACCGCACCACTGGTCGCAGCGCTTCCCTCGTTTGCCGTCGGGCAACGGGGGTTTTTTGTTGGAGGAAGCAGTTTCGTCACACCCGGAGACCCCACCGGGCGAACCACCGAGGAAGGGACCGCCATGGCACCCGAGAAGGCCGCCAACGAGACGATGATGACCGGCGCGCAGGCGCTGGTCGCCTCCCTGGAGCGCCTCGGGGTGGAGGTGGTCTTCGGCATCCCCGGCGGCGCGATCCTGCCCGCCTATGATCCGCTCTACGACTCCAAGATCCGCCACGTCCTGGTGCGCCACGAGCAGGGCGCCGGCCATGCTGCCGAGGGCTATGCCACCGCCACCGGCCGCGTCGGCGTCTGCATCGCCACCTCCGGCCCGGGTGCCACCAACCTGGTCACCCCCATCGCCGACGCCTACATGGACTCCGTGCCGATGGTCGCCATCACCGGCCAGGTCAACTCGGCCTCGATCGGCACCGACGCCTTCCAGGAGGCCGACATCCGCGGCATCACGATGCCGATCAGCAAGCACAACTTCCTGGTCACCCGCACCGAGGACATCCCCACCGCGGTCAAGCAGGCCTTCCACATCGCCGAGACCGGCCGCCCCGGCCCCGTCCTGGTGGACATCTCCAAGGACGCGCTCACCAACAGCGCCCCCTTCGTCTGGCCCTCCGGCATCGACCTGCCCGGCTACAAGCCCACCACCAAGCCGCATGTCCGACAGGTGCGTGAGGCCGCGAAGATGATCGCCGAGGCCAAGCGTCCGGTGCTCTACGTCGGCGGTGGTGTCATCAAGGCCCGCGCCGCGGAGGAGCTCGCCCAGCTGGTCGAGGCCACCGGCATCCCGGTGGTCACCACGTTGATGGCCCGCGGCGCCTTCCCCGACAGCCACGAGCTGCACATGGGCATGCCCGGCATGCACGGCACCGTGGCCGCGGTCGGTGCCATCCAGCAGTCCGACCTGCTGATCGCCGTCGGCACCCGCTTCGACGACCGCGTCACCGGCAAGCTGGACAGCTTCGCCCCGCTGGCCAAGGTGATCCACGCCGACATCGACCCGGCCGAGATCAGCAAGAACCGGGTGGCCGACCTGCCCATCGTCGGCGACGCCCGCGCCTTCCTGCGCGAGCTGAACAGCGCCATCGAGGGCGTCGAGCTGGCCGACCTCGGCCCCTGGCAGCAGAACCTGGCCTCGCTGAAGCAGCGCTACCCGCTGGGCTGGGAGAGCGAGACCGGCGGCAAGCTGAGCCCGCAGTACGTCATCAAGCGGATCGGCGAGCTGACCGGCCCGGACGCCATCTACGTCTCCGGCGTTGGCCAGCACCAGATGTGGGCGGCCCACTTCCTGCCCCACGAGAAGCCCGGCAAGTGGCTCAACTCCGGCGGTGCCGGCACCATGGGCTACTGCGTCCCGGCGGCCATGGGCGCCAAGGCCGGCGCGCCGGACACGGTGGTCTGGGGCATCGACGGCGACGGCTGCTTCCAGATGACCAACCAGGAGCTGGTCACCTGCGCGCTCAACGACATCCCGATCAAGATCGCGGTCATCAACAACAACGTGCTGGGCATGGTGCGCCAGTGGCAGACGCTGTTCTACGACCAGCGCTACTCCAACACCAACCTCAACTCCGAGCGGATCCCCGACTTCCCCAAGCTGGCGGAGGCGATGGGCTGCGTCGGCCTGCGCGCCGAGACCCCCGAGGAGGTCGACGAGGTGATCCAGAAGGCGCTGAGCATCAACGACGGCCCGGTCGTGGTGGAGTTCGTCGTCCACAAGGACGCCATGGTCTGGCCGATGGTGGCCGCCGGCACCAGCAATGACGACATCAAGATCGCCCGTGACATGGCCCCCGACTGGGAAGAGGAAGTCCTGTGAGCACCACCACCACCCACACGCTCAGCGTCCTGGTCAACAACGCCCCCGGCGTGCTGACCCGCACCGCGGCGCTGTTCAGCCGTCGCGGCTTCAACATCGAGTCGCTCGCGGTGGGTCCCACCGAGCGTCCCGAGCTCTCCCGGATGACCCTGGTGGCCCAGGTGGACGACCCGATCGTGCTGGAGCAGCTGGTCAAGCAGCTCAACAAGCTCGTCGAGGTGATCAAGGTCGTCGAGCTGGAGCGCAATGCCGTGCAGCGCGAGCTGATCCTGGTCAAGGTGCGCTCCACCATGGAGAACCGCAGCCAGATCATCGACACCGTCGGTCTGTTCCGTGGGAAGACGGTCGACGTCGGTCCCGAGTCCATTACGGTGGAGGCGACCGGCAGCCGGGAGAAGCTCGACGCGATGCTCGAGATGCTCCAGCCCTTCGGCGTGGTCGAGCTGGTGCAGTCGGGCATCGTCGCGCTCGGGCGTGGCAGCAGGACCATCACCGACAAGAACCGGCCCTAGGGCCACCCCGTCTGTCCCGCCACCCCGGCCAGGGGAGCGGGAACGCTACAACCAAGGAGTTCCATCCACATGGCAAAGATGTTCTACGACGACGACGCCGACCTCTCGGTCATCCAGGGCCGCACCGTCGCGGTGATCGGCTACGGCTCGCAGGGCCACGCCCACGCGCTGAGCCTGCGCGACTCCGGTGTGGACGTGCGCGTCGGCCTGCGCGAGGGCAGCAAGTCCCGCGCCAAGGCCGAGGCCGAGGGCCTGCGCGTGCTCAGCGTCGCCGACGCCGTGGAGGAGGCCGACCTGATCATGGTGCTGGCCCCCGACCAGGAGCAGCGCAAGCTCTACAAGGAGGAGATCGAGCCCTCCCTGGTGCCCGGCGACGCGCTCTTCTTCGCCCACGGCTTCAACATCCGCTTCGGCTACATCACCCCGCCCGAGGGCGTCGACGTGTGCATGGTCGCCCCCAAGGGCCCCGGCCACCTGGTGCGTCGCGAGTACGCCGACGGCCGTGGCGTGCCGGTCATCGTCGCCGTGGAGAAGGACGCCACCGGCAATGCCTGGCCGCTCGCGCTGAGCTACGCCAAGGCGATCGGCGGCCTGCGCGCCGGCGGCATCCAGACCACCTTCACCGAGGAGACCGAGACCGACCTGTTCGGTGAGCAGGCCGTGCTCTGCGGCGGCGCCTCGCAGCTGGTGATGTACGGCTTCGAGACCCTGGTCGAGGCCGGCTACCAGCCCGAGGTGGCCTACTTCGAGTGCCTGCACGAGCTCAAGCTGATCGTCGACCTGATGATCGAGGGCGGCATCGCCAAGCAGCGCTGGAGCGTCTCCGACACCGCCGAGTACGGCGACTACGTCTCCGGCCCGCGCGTCATCGACCCGCACGTCAAGGAGAACATGAAGGCGGTGCTGGCCGACATCCAGAACGGCAACTTCGCCAAGCGCTTCATCGATGACCAGGATGCCGGCGCCCCGGAGTTCAAGGACCTGCGCGCCAAGGGTGAGGCCCACCCGATCGAGGCCACCGGCCGCGAGCTGCGCAAGCTGATGGCCTGGGTGAAGCCGGCCGACAGCGACTACGTCGAGGGCAGCGCCGAGCGCTGATCCTGTACAGCTGACAGATCGGCCCGGCCCGGTGGGGGAGACCCCGCCGGGCCGGGCCGTCGTCATGCCCTGGCCGCCTTGCAGGTGTTGGTTGTTCTAGTCATAATAGAACTATGTTGTGGCAGGTGGACCCGGGCTCCTCACAGCCGTTGTTCGAGCAGCTGGCCGCCCAGGTGCGCCACGGCGTGGCCAGCGGGCAACTGGTCACCGGTGAGCGGCTGCCCAGCGCCAAGGAGTTGGCCGCCAGCCTGGAGGTCAACCTGCACACCGTCCTGCGTGCCTACCAGCAGTTGCGCGACGAGGGCCTGATCGAGCTGCGACGTGGCAGGGGAGCGGTGGTCATCGCCGACGACCCCGGTCTGGTCCAGCTGGAGCACCTGGCCGACCAGCTGCTGCAGCAGGCGCGCCGCCTGGGCCTGAGCATCGAGCAGACCGTCGGCATCCTCGAGAGCCGGAAGTGATCCCCATGTCGAGTTCCACCACCCCTGTTCGCCCCTCCGTTCCTGCGCGGGCGGTATGGATCCCGCTGCTGGTCAGCCTGGTCTGCGTGCTGGCCGGCCTCGGCCTGGTCTGGGGCGTGCGTGCCGAGCTGCCCGACCCGGTGGCCCGCCACTGGTCCGCCGATGGCACGCCGGACGGCTTCAGCTCCCTGCGGGTGCAGCTGGCCGTCGCCACCCTCTTCCCCCTGTTGCTCTCCGGCATCGTGCTCGCCCTGGGGGCGGGCACCCGCCAACTGCGCGCCCTCGGGCCGGTGGCCGCCGGCCTGGCCGCCTTCGTGTCGGTGGTGCTCTTCGGCAGCACCTGGGCCCAGCGCGGCCAGCAGGCCGCCACCGCCACGGACGTGAACTGGCCGGCCTGGGCCGGGGCAGGCGCCGGTCTGCTCTGCGGCCTGCTGGTCTGGCTGACCACCCGCGACACGGCCCACCACGTCGCCACCGCCACGCCCGCGGTCGACGCGCCCCGGATCCGGGTGGCCCCGGGGACCACGTTGGCCTGGACCGGCAGCACCCGGGCGAGCACCGGGGTCTGGGTCTCGGCCGTGCTGGGCCTGCTGCCGATGCTGGTGATGGGCGCGGTCTTCTGGGCCATGGGCAACCGCTCGATGGGCCTGTTCATGCTCGCCCTGGAGGTGCCGATGGCGCTGCTGCTCAGCGCCCTGCGCTGCCGGGTCACCATCGACGCGCGCGGCGTGCGGGCCATGGGCCTGGGGCTCGTGCCCTGGGTGCGACTGCCCCTGGAACAGATCGAGGAGGCCACCATCGGCACCGCCTCGCCGATGGGCGACTTCGGTGGCTGGGGCTACCGGGGCCGGCTGGACGGCAGCGGTGCCTGGGGACTGGTGACGGCCGAGGGCGAGGCGCTGGTGCTGGAGCGCGCCGGCAAGGGCCCGCTCTACGTGACCGTCGACCGCGCCCGCGAGGCCGCCGGCGTCGTCAACACCCTGATCTCGCGGAGCGCGCGATGAGCGCCGCGGCCACGGACCTGGCCCAGGGGCGCCCGGAACACGGCGTGGAGGGTGGACGGGTCGATCGCCGGGCGGTCGCCGTCTTCCTGGCCGTCGCCTTCGGACTGGCCTGGGCCGGTGAGCTGGTGCTGGCCCTCACCGGAGGCCTGCAGCAGAAGGCTGCTGCCATCGCCCTGCCCGTCATCATGTTCACCCCGATGGTGGCGAGCCTGGTGGCCTGCCGGATGCGGCGCCGCCCCTGGGCGCGGAGCGTGGGCCTGGGTCGGGAGTCCTTCAGTGATGCTGCCGCCCGACGGATCCTCGGCTTCGGGCTGGCCAGCATCCTGCTGCTCCTGCTCGCCAGCGGCCTGGTGGTCACACTGGCCGACCTGGCCGGCTGGCTGCCGCTGGATGCCGGTCTGCCGGGCCTGGGCCCGGTGATGGACCAGCTGCCGCGCGAGGACCGTCCGCCGGCCTGGGTGCTGCTGGCGCTGCAGCTGGCCAGCATTCCGGTGGCCGCCTTCACGATCAACGGCCTGTTCGCCCTGGGGGAGGAGGTCGGCTGGCGGGGATGGCTGCTGGACGCTCTGATGCCGTTGGGCCGCAGCCGCGCGGTGCTGCTGGTGGGCGCCATCTGGGGGCTGTGGCACGCCCCATTGATCGCGATGGGCTACGAGTACTCCCACCAGGTCCCCTTCCTGGCCGGCGTGCTCCTGTTCACCTGCTTCTGCACTGCGCTGGGGGTCCTGATGGCCTGGTTGCGGCTGCGCACCGGGTCGGTGCTCACCGCGGCGGTGGGTCACGGGGCGCTGAATGCCTCGGCCGGCCTGCCGGCGCTCTTCGTGGCGCCCGGTGAGCTGCGCTGGGCCTGGGGCACCATCGTCGGCGTGCCGGGGGTGCTCGTCGTGGGAGGGCTGGCCGTGCTGCTGCTCACCCGGGCCCGCTGGTCGGTGCCGCAGGGCTGAAGGGTCAGGCGGCCGCGCGTCGGGTGGCGATCACCATGGAGACGTCGGCGGCCACGCTCACCTCGGTGGAGGTGAAGCGCGCATCGCTCAGCCAGTCCTGGCGCACCGGGTCCGCGGCGGCCATCGGGGTGCAGGACCACTCGGTGGAGCGGCCGGCCTTGGTGTCGGGCAGGAAGTCGTCCACCACCACCATGCCGCCGTCGGCCACCAGCTCCCAGGCCAGGTCCAGGCCCACGGTCTCGGCCACGCCACGGTCGAAGTAGAGCAGGGAGAAGGGGGCGTGGCGCCGCAGCACCTCGCAACCGCCCACCAGCACGTCGATCTCGGCCCCCGCCAGGGCCTGCGCGGCCCGTTCTGCCTGCTGCGGGTCCTGCTCCACGCAGACCACCCGGGTGCTCGCGGGAGCACCGCTGCGCAGCCAGGCCACCCCGGCCCCGGAGCCGGTGCCGATCTCCGCCACGATCCCACGACGGGAGGCCGCCAGAGTGGCCAGCAGCCGCCCCGACTCGTGCCGGGTGGTCTGCTGCCAACCACTGCTCAGCGAGGTCCGCAAAGCCCTGCTGACAAGCTCGGGAACCTGGTCGGGGGTGCTCATTGCGCCAGTCTTGCAGGCGGCGGGTCAGGCCCCCTGCCGAGGTCACCAGTTGAGACCTCCAGCCCGGCTCGACATTTCCTGGCCGCCTGACCCGAGCGGTGGGATGATCAGAGGCGAAAGGTGGCTCGATGACTGGATTCCTGCTGGTGGGCGCGCTCGGCATCGTGCTGCTGGTGCTCTCACTGCTGCTCGGTGACCTGCTCGACGGCCTCCACCTCGGGGTGCTGGACAGCGAGTTCTTCTCCACCGCCGCCCTGGCCGGCTTCATCGGGGCCTTCGGTTTCACGGGAGCGCTGTTGCTGGACCTGCTGCACAGCCAGCCCATCGCCATCGGCGGAGGCCTGGCGGCCGGCCTGGCCATCGGTGCGCTGGTCGGCTGGGCCACCGGCCGGCTCAAGAACCAGGGCGAGGGCGGCGTCCCCTCCACCTCCTCGCTGCGAGGTGCGCAGGGCGTGGTGATCTCCGCCGTTCCTGCCGCCGGCTACGGCGAGGTGCGCATCCATGCCGGGGGACATCCGCTCAAGATCAATGCCCGCTGCGAGCAGCCGCTCGGCGAGGGAACCAGGGTCTGGGTCAGCGACGTCCTATCCGCGACGGCCGTCGAGGTCCGGCCCGTCGAGGCCCTCGAGGCCTGAACCACACGACCCACCAGACCACACGAGGAACGGAAGAACATGTTCGGAATCTCCATCGCAGCCCTGGCCACCGTCGGCCTGGTGGTGCTGCTGGTCCTGCTCGGCCTGCTGGTGGCCAGCCGCTACAAGGTGGCCGGCCCCAACGAGGCCTACATCGTCACCGGTCGCAAGGGCAAGCAGGTGCGCAACCTGGAGACCGGCGTCGTCTCCACCGACCTGTCCGGCCAGAAGGTGGTGATGGGCGGCGGCGTCTTCGTGATCCCCTTCGTGCAGCGCCTGGGCGTGCTCGACCTGTCCAGCCGTCGCATCCCGGTGCAGATCCGCGGTGCCGTCTCCGGCCAGGGCATCAAGCTGAACCTGGACGGCGTCGCCATCGTCAAGGTGGGCGGCAACGAGGACTCTATCCGCGCCGCCGCGCAGCGCTTCATGACCCAGCAGGAGGAGGTGGAGACCTTCACCCAGGAGACCCTCGCCGGTGCCCTGCGCTCCATCGTCGGCTCGCTGAGCGTCGAGCAGATCATCCGCGACCGGGCCGCCTTCGCCCAGCGCGTGGCCGACGAGTCCGAGACCTCGCTCACCGGCCAGGGCCTGGTGCTGGACACCTTCCAGATCCAGGACATCACCGACGACGGCACCTACCTGACCGACCTGGGCCGCCCCGAGGCCGCCAAGGTGCAGCGGATGGCCGCGGTCGCCGAGGCCGCCGCCCGCCAGGAGGCCGAGCAGGCCCGGCTGGCCGCCGAGCAGCAGGTGGCGATCGCCAACCGCGAGCTGGCCCTGAAGCAGGCCGAGATCCAGGCCGAGACCGATGCCGCCCGCGCGCAGGCCGCCGCCGCCGGTCCGCTGGCCCAGGCCGACCGTGACCAGGCCATCCTCACCGAGCAGGAGAAGGTGGCCGTGCGCCAGGCGGCCCTGAAGGATCGCCAGCTGGACACCGAGGTGCGCAAGCCCGCCGACGCCGACCGTTACCGTCGCGAGACCGAGGCCGAGGCGAACAAGAACTCCGCCCTCTTCCAGGCCGCGGCCGCCAAGGCCCAGGCCATCGCCACCGCGGAGGCCGAGGCGGAGAAGGCGCGCCTGATGGGTGTCGGCGACAAGTCCCGCCGTACCGCGCTGGCCGAGGCGGAGGCCATCGAGGGTGCCAAGAAGGGTGAGGCGGAGAAGGCCCGACGCATCGCCGAGGCCGAGGCCGTCCGCGCCGAGGGCGAGGCCCGCGCGGCTGCCATCCTGGCCACCGGCCAGGCCGAGGCCGAGGCGATGGACAAGAAGGCCGAGGCCTATGCCCGCTACGGCGAGGCCGCCGTGCTGCAGATGCTGGTCGAGGTGCTGCCGCAGGTGGCCCGCGAGGTGGCCTCCCCGATGGCCGGGATCGACAAGCTGACGGTGATCTCCACCGATGGTGCGGGCGCCGTGCCGAAGCAGGTCACCAACAACATCGTGCAGACCATGCAGCTGATCAAGGACACCACCGGTGTGGACCTGTCCGACATGATCAGCCGCCGCACCGAGGACCAGCTCCCCGGTCAGCAGGACCATGCCCGGGCCTGAGTCCGACCGGGCCTGACCGTCCGGCCGCACGAGCCATCTCGCGCGGGCCGCCTCCCATCGGAGGCGGCCCGCGCGTCGTCTGCGGGTCCGCTCCCCGGGTCCTAGGCTGGCGGCGTGCCCCAGAACGGACCCCGCCCGACGTCGGGCGATGCGCAGCTGCGACTGACCCAGCGCGGCAAGGTGGTGCTCGCCGCTACCGTCGTCCTGGCCCTGCTGCTGCTCTTCTCGCTGCTGCGATCCTGCGGCGCCGACGAGCCGGACGCGGCGGTGCCCGCGGCCGAGGCCAGCACGACACCGGCCCAGACCCTCGCACCCGCGACCTCTGCGTCCAGTTCTGCGACGCCATCGTCAGCGGGAGCCCCCTCGTCGTCGGGAGCCTCCTCCTCATCGAGCGCTTCGCCCAGCCGGACCCCGAGCATGGCTGGCATCGTCACGAGCAAGGACAGGGGCAGCCGTGAGTGGCGGACGGCCTCGCTCGACGTGCCCACAACCCATGCGGGCAGGGCGAGGCCGCACCGCTACGTGGTGAAGCTGGAGACCAACCTGGACCTGGACGTCACCGAGGTGGCGCGGCAGGTGGAGCGGGTGCTCGACGACGAGCGCAGCTGGGTGGGCACCACCGGCAACTCCTTCAGCCTGGTCTCCGACGAGTCCACGGCCGACCTGACCATCTTCCTGGCCAGCCCGGACACCACCGACGCCATGTGCAAGCCGCTCGACGTCCGCACGACGTGGAGCTGCCAGAACGGCAAGCGGGTCATCCTCAATGCCGACCGATGGCGCTACCGCACTCCCACCTGGCAGCAGGCGGGCAGTGACGAGTACCGCGCCTACATGGTCAACCACGAGGTGGGCCACTACATCGGCCTGGGCCACGTCGGCTGTCCGGCCTCCGGCAGCGTCGCCCCGGTGATGATGCAGCAGAGCATCCGGCTGGACGGCTGCACCATCAATGCCTGGCCCTCGCAGTCCAAGGGCCGCTAGTCCCGTTCCCCGAACCACCCGCCCGGCGGCCCGGTCACGTGGCATGCTGGCCGCAACGTGTTCCGGGGTCGGTGCAAGTCCGAACCGGCGGTGAGAGTCCGCGACCCGTGCGCAGCCAGCGCACGGTTGACCTGGTGGAATTCCAGGACCGACGGTGAAAGTCCGGATGGGAGGAAACACGTGGGGTCGTCCATGGGCGACCCCTGCGACGGCGCGTCCCTGCGCCCGCGGCTGCTGCCGTGGGGTGAGGGGCCGGTGCCCGACTGCCAGGTCGGTGCATGCCGCGCGCGCCCCGGTGCACGTCGAGGACGACGACCGGAGGCCCGATGCACCAGCCAACCATCCCGCACCAGACCGACCATGCCCTGATGGCGATGGCCCTGGAGCTCGCGCGCCAGGGCCCCGAGGCCGATCCCAATCCCCGGGTGGGGTGCGTGCTGGCCACCCCCGACGGGGAGGTGGTGGGGCGTGGTTGGCACCGGGGAGCCGGCACGGCCCACGCCGAGGTGGTGGCCCTGCAGCAGGCCGGGGCGGCGGCGCGGGGCGCCACCGCCTACGTCACCCTGGAACCCTGCGACCACACCGGCCGTACCGGGCCCTGCAGTCACGCCCTTGTCGCCGCCGGCATCTCCCGCGTGGTGCACGCCCAGCACGACCCCAATCCGGTGGCCGCCGGCGGTGCTGAGCGGCTGCGTCGGGCGGGACTGGTGGTGGAGGGCGGCCTGCTGGCTGATCGGGCCCATGCCCTGAACCGCACCTGGACCCACCTCGCCCGCCACGGCAGGCCCTTCGTGACCTGGAAGTTCGCCGCCACGCTGGACGGGCGCAGTGCGGCGGCCGACGGCAGCAGCCAGTGGATCACCGGTGCGGCGTTGCGGGCGCGCGTCGGTGAGCTGCGCTCCCGCTGCGGTGCGGTCGTGGTGGGCAGCGGCACCCTGCAGCGCGACGACCCGCGGCTGACCGCCCGTGACGCGGCCGGAGAGCTGCTGCAGCACCAGCCGTTGCGAGCGGTGATGGGCCTGGCCGAGGTGCCCGGGCAGGCCCGGGTGCGCGGCGCGGACGGCCGCTTCCGCCACCTGGCCACCCGAGATCCCCAGCAGGCTCTCACCGCCCTGGCCGCCGAGGGGGTGCACCACGTCTGGCTGGAGGGAGGGCCCCGACTGGCGGCCGCCTTCTGGCGCGCCGGGCTGGTGGACGAGGTGCTGGCCTGCCTGGCGCCGGTCCTGCTGGGCGCCGGGACCGCGGCCGTCGCGGACCTGGGCATCGCCGGTATCGAGCAGGCTGCCCGGCTGCGGTTGGAGCGGGTGGAGCAGGTGGAGCAGGACCTGTTGCTGGTGCTGCGGCCCCGGGCTGACGGCGATCCAGCGCCACCGGAGGCGCCGCGGGACGGCACGAAGCACGACGAGAAGACGACGGACCACACGCCAGGGCTGCCGACGGGGCAGCGAACCAAGGAGGACTGATGTTCACGGGAATCGTGGAGGAGAAGGGCCGGGTGCTGGAGGTACGCCCCGGCGAACAGAGCATGGTGATGAGGATCAGCGGGCCGCAAGTGGTGGCCGATGCCGCCCCCGGCGAGTCGATCAGCTGCAACGGGGTCTGCCTCACCGTCGTCGAGCACGACGGTCAGAGCTTCGCCGTCGACGTGATGGCCGAGACCCTGGCGCGCTCCAGCCTGGGGCGGCTGCAGGAGGGCTCGCCGCTCAACCTGGAACGGGCGCTGCGCGCCGACGCGCGGCTGGGCGGCCATGTCGTCCAGGGCCACGTCGACGCCACCGGCGTCGTGCTGGAGCGGCGCCCCGGTGACCGCTGGGAGGTGGTGCGGATCAGCCTGCCCGAATCCCTGTCCGGATTCGTGGTGGAGAAGGGATCCATTGCGGTCGACGGCGTCTCGCTCACCGTCTCCGCGGTGGGTGGGGACTGGTTCGAGGTCTCGTTGATCCCCACCACGCTGGAGGTGACCACGCTGGGCGACAGTCCGGTGGGCACGGTGGTGAACCTGGAGGCCGACGTGATGGCCAAGTACCTGGCCGCCCAGCTCGACGCGCTACTGGCCGGCCTCGAGGCTCGCCTGGCGCAGCTGGAGGCGAACCGATGAGCAGCATCGAGCAGGCCTTGGCGGCACTGCGTGACGGGCGTCCGGTGCTGGTGCTGGACGACGACGACCGCGAGAACGAGGGCGACGTGGTGCTGGCCGCCGAGACGCTGACCGAGCAGGCGGTGGCCTGGACGGTGCGGCACAGCTCCGGCTACCTGTGCGCCCCGATGCCGCAGGACTGGGCCGACCGGCTGGAGCTGCCCCTGATGGTGCCCGACTCCACCGACCGGCTGCGCACCGCCTACACCGTCACCGTGGATGCCGCCCGCGGCACCAGCACCGGGATCAGCGCCCACGACCGGGCGCTGACCGCGCGGCTGCTGGCCGACCCGGAGGCCGGTCCGCAGGACTTCACCCGGCCCGGCCACGTCGTCCCGCTGCGGGCCCACGACGGGGGAGTGCTGGTGCGCCGGGGCCACACCGAGGCCTGCGTCGACCTGTGCCGGCTGGCCGGCTTGGCGCCGGTGGGCGTGATCGCCGAACTGGTGCGCGACGACGGGGCGATGATGCGGGCCCCCGAGGTGCACGAGCTGGCCCGCCGTGAGCAGCTGCCGGTGGTCACCATCGAGCAGCTCGCCAGGTGGCGGCAGGTGCACGACCGGGTGGCCGAGGTGGCCCGCACCGTGGTGCCCACCCGGCACGGCGACTTCGCCGCCGTCGGCTTCCGGGACCTGCTCACCGGTGCGGAGCACGTCGCCCTGGTCAGTCCGCACGGGCTCGGCGAGCAGAGCCTGGTGCGGGTGCACTCGGAATGCCTCACCGGTGACGCGCTGGGCTCGACGCGCTGCGACTGCGGCGCCCAGCTGGAGGCCGCCCAGCAGATGCTGGCCGAGCAGCCCGGCGTGCTGGTCTACCTGCGCGGCCATGAGGGGCGCGGTGTCGGTCTGCTGGACAAGCTGCGCGCCTATGCCTGCCAGGACGAGGGCAGCGACACCGTCGACGCCCAGACCGAGCTGGGCCTGCCCGTGGATGCCCGCGAGTACGGCGCCGCGGCCGCGGTGCTCCACGCCCTGGGCGTGGGCCCGATCACCCTGCTCAGCAACAATCCCGACAAGGCCGAGGCGCTGCGCCGGGCCGGCTTGCAGGTGGCCGGGGTGCAGGGCGTCGTGGTGGGCGTCACCCCGCAGAATCTGGCCTACCTGGCCACCAAGCGCGACCGGATGGGTCACCAGCTCCCGGCGCGCATCGGCACCGGGCAGGGGTCCTGTGACCCTGTGGACCAGGGCCCGCACCACCCGACCCAGCATGACCAGACACAGCACGACCAGACCGAGCAGATCCAGGAGGAGACGGCATGAGCGCAAGCGGAGCACCGACGATCGAGGTGCAGGCCCCGGGCCTGCGAGTGGCGGTGGTGGCCGCCAGCTGGCACACCACGGTGATGGACGGCCTGGTGGACGGCGCCCTGCGTGGCCTGGCCGACTGCGGCGTGACCCAGGTGGAGCTGGTGCGCGTGCCCGGCACCTTCGAACTGGCCGGGGCCTGCAGCGCGCTGGCCGACCGCTTCGACGCGCTGGTGGCGCTGGGCGTGGTGATCCGTGGCGGCACCCCGCACTTCGACTACGTCTGCCAGGGCGCCACCCTCGGGCTCACCGAGGTGGCGGTGCGCACCGGGCGTCCGGTCGGCTTCGGGGTGCTCACCTGCGACGACGAGCAGCAGGCACTGGACCGCGCCGGGCTGCCCGGATCGTCGGAGGACAAGGGCCACGAGGCCGCCCTGGCGGCCGTCGCCACCGCCGTCGCCCTGGACCGAGTGCCCTGAGGACACCGGCCCGCAACGCCACGAGGCCACGATCCGTGCTGGATCGTGGCCTCGTGCTTGTGTCTTGTGCGGTCTCTCGTGGCCGTGCCTCAGTGGCGGCTCACAGGGCGGCCGCGATGGCGTCGCCCACCTCGCTGGTGGAGCGCTTGCCGGTGCGGGCCGCGATGTCGGCCTCGACGGCCTGCTCGATGCGTCGCGCGTCCTGCTCCCGGCCCAGGTGGTCGAGCAGCAGCGCCATCGAACTGATCGCGGCGGTCGGGTCCGCGATGCCCTGCCCGGCGATGTCGGGCGCGGAGCCGTGGACCGGCTCGAACATGCTCGGGTACTCCCGCGAAGGGTTGATGTTGGCGCTGGCGGCCAGGCCGATGCCACCGGTCACGGCAGCCGCCTCGTCGGTGAGGATGTCGCCGAACAGGTTGTCGGTGACGATCACGTCGAAGCGCTGCGGGTTGGTGACCAGCATGATGGTGGCCGCATCGATGTGCAGGTAGTCGGTCTCCACACCGGGGAAGTCGGCGCCGACCTCCTCGACGATGCGGCGCCACAGGCCACCGGCGTTGACCAGCACGTTGTGCTTGTGCACCAGGGTGAGCTTGTTGCGACGGCGGGTGGCGCGCTCGAAGGCGTCGCGGACCACGCGTTCCACACCGTAGGCGGTGTTCACGCTGACCTCGGTGGCGATCTCCTGCGGCGTGCCGACGCGCACCGCGCCACCGTTGCCGCAGTAGAGGCCCTCGGTGCCCTCGCGCACCACCACGAAGTCGATCGGGCCCTGGTCGGTGACCGCGGCCGAGAGCGGGGTGGAGGTGTTCGGGTAGAACTTGCTGGGCCGCAGGTTCACGGCGTGGTCCAGCGCGAAGCGCAGCTTGAGCAGCAGGCCGCGCTCCAGCAGGCCCGAAGGAATCTGGGTGGAACCGGGCGCTGCGCCCACCGCGCCGAGGACGATGGCGTCGACGCCCTTGAGCTCGTCGAGCACGGAGTCGGGCAGCACCTCGCCGGTGCGCAGCCAGCGCTCGGCGCCCAGGTCGTAGTCCACGAAGCTGAAGGCCTGCTCGCCGGCGGCGGCCTTGAGCACCTTCAGCGCCTCTGCCGTCACCTCGGGGCCGATGCCGTCGCCGCCGATGACGGCGATGGTGGGGGTCTGTGCGTCAGTCATGGCCTCGAGGCTAGTGGAGCGCCCACAGCCCGGAAGCGCGGTCTCAGCAAGGGACGGTCGTAGTAGTTTCAGCCCATGGCCTTCGACTTCGCAGCAGCCCCCGACATCGCGCCCGCCGACCAGTCCCACCTGGACGAGGTCTTCGCGAACCCCGGCTTCGGGAACCACTTCACCGACCACATGGTGCTGGCCACCTGGACCGTGGAGCAGGGCTGGCACGACGCGAAGCTGGTGGCCTACGCCCCGATGAGCTTCGACCCGGCCAGTGCCGTCTTCCACTACGCCCAGGAGATCTTCGAGGGGCTCAAGGCCTACCGTCGCGCCGACGGCTCGGTCTGGCTCTTCCGCCCCGAGGCCAATGCCGCGCGCTTCGTCTCCTCGGCCGAGCGGCTGGCGCTCCCGGTGCTGGGCGAGGAGGACTTCGTGGCCAGCGTCGAGGCCCTGGTCCGCGCCGACGAGCGCTGGGTGCCCGGCGGACACGAGCAGAGCCTGTACCTGCGGCCCTTCATGATCGCCAACGAGAACTTCCTGGGCGTGCGCGACGCCCACACAGCCACCTTCTGCATCATCGCCTCCCCGGTGGGTGCCTACTTCTCCGGCGGCGTGAGCCGGGTGGACATCTGGGTGAGCCGCACCTCCTCGCGCGCCGGGGCGGGCGGCACCGGCGCGGCCAAGTGCGGCGGCAACTATGCCGCCAGCCTGCAGGCCACCCGTGAGGCCTATGCCAACGGCTGCAGCCAGGTGCTCTTCCTGGACTCCACCGACCACAGCCACATCGACGAGCTGGGCGGCATGAACTTCTTCGTGGTCACCGCCGACGGTCAGCTCGTCACCCCGACGCTGACCGGCTCGATCCTGCCCGGCGTCACCCGCGACTCCATCCTCAAGCTCGCCCCGCAGCTGGGCCTGGAGCCGGTGGAGCGTCGCATCACTCTGGACGAGCTGCTGGCCGGGATCGCCGACGGCAGCGTCACCGAGGCCTTCGCGTGCGGCACCGCGGCTGTCGTCACCCCGATCAACAGCCTGAAGGTGGACGAGAAGGTGCACACCCTGCCCGAACTCGACCAGCCCCGCGCACTGGCGGTGCGCGAGGCCCTGCTGGACATCCAGTACGGGCGCGCGGAGGACCCCTTCGGCTGGACCCGCAAGGTCTGCTGAGTCCATCACGCGAGACCTCGCGTCTCGTGTGGCGGGTGGCATCAGACTGGGGCGGACCCCCGCGAGAGGACCCTGGGATGACGAGCCGTGAGGTGCTGCCGCTGGCACCCGAGACCTTCCACCTGTTCGACACGACGCTGCGCGACGGCGCCCAGCAGGAGGGTCTGCGGCTCTCGGTGGCCGACAAGCTGCGCATCGCGGGGCTGCTCGACGAGCTGGGGGTCAGCTTCATCGAGGGTGGCTGGCCGGGCGCCAATCCCAATGACACCGCCTTCTTCGCCGCCGCCCGCGACCAGCTGCAGCTGCGCAGCGCCCACCTGGTGGCCTTCGGCTCCACGCGTCGGGCCGGTGGCAGCGCCGCCACCGATCCGCTCACCCAGGCCCTGCTGGACGCGGGCACCGAATACGTCTGCATCGTCGCCAAGAGCCACGACCGCCACGTCACCGACGCCCTGCGCACCACGCTGGAGGAGAACCTGGCGATGGTGCAGGACACGGTCAGCCATCTGGTCTCCCAGGGCCGCCACGTCTTCGTCGACTGCGAGCACTTCTTCGACGGCTACCGCTCAAATCCGGGCTACGCCCTGGACGTGGTGCGCACCGCTGCCGAGGCCGGCGCCGAGGTGGTGGTGCTGTGCGACACCAATGGCGGCATGCTGCCCAGCCAGATGGGCGACGTGGTCTCCGCGGCCGGCGCCATCGGCGTCGACCTGGGCATCCACTGCCACAACGACACCGGCTGCGCCGTGGCCAACTCGCTGGCGGCGGTGGAGGCCGGGGTGATGCACGTCCAGGGCACCATCAACGGTTACGGCGAGCGCACCGGCAATGCCGACCTGACCACCGTGATCGGCAACCTGCAGCTCAAGTTCGGCTGGCCCCTGCTCAGCGAGCGCCAGCTCGCCTCGCTGACCCGCACCAGCCATGCCGTCGCGGAGATCACCAACCAGGCGCCCCACGCGCGTCAGCCCTATGTGGGCCACTCCAGCTTCGCGCACAAGGCCGGTCTGCACGCCTCCGCGATCAAGGTGGACCCGGACCTGTACCAGCACATCGACCCGATGGTGGTGGGCAATGACATGCGGATGCTGATCAGCGACATGTCCGGGCGCGCCAACATCCAGATCAAGGGCGAACAGCTCGGCTTCGACCTGTCCGACCGCGAGCTCGCCGCGCGGGTGACCGAGGCGGTCAAGCAACGCGAGGCCGCCGGCTACTCCTACGAGGCGGCCGATGCCAGCTTCGAGCTGCTGCTGCGCTCCCAGCTGGGCGAGCTGGAGGCCCCCTTCGAGATCAGCAGCTGGCGGGTGCTCACCGAGCACCGTCCCGGTGAGGCCGAGGGGGAGACCTATTCCGAGGCGACGGTGAAGCTGGTCGCCCAGGATCCCGAGACGGGGCCGAAGCGGCTGGCCGTGGTGGGGGAGGGCAATGGTCCCGTCGATGCCCTGGACGACGCGCTGACCCAGGCATTGGCCCCGGTCTTCTCGCAGGTGGAACGCTTCAAGCTGCTCGACTACCGGGTGCGGATCATGGAGACCGGCGGGACCGATGCCGTCACTCGCACCCTGATCGACATGTCCGACGGTTCCCGCACCTGGACCACCGTCGGCGTCGGCGGCAATGTCATCGAGTCCAGCTGGGAGGCGCTGGCCGATGCCTACCTCCACGGTCTCGTGAACGGCTACGGCACGCACCAGCCGAAGCAGTAGCGCGCGTCACTGCTCCAGGTCGCGGCGTCGGCGCGTCAGCTGGCGCACCAGGTCCTGGGTGGCATTGCCTTTCAGCGGCAGGGCGCCGGCGGGCAGGTCGTCGAGCATGGGCCCGGCGGCCCCGGTGGCCCGCCGGGACGGCGACAGCGCGAGGAGGTCAGCCGATCCGGTCGATCAGCAGCGGCTGGCGCTCCACCGGCTCCGGGCCCACCTCGATGCCACCCTCGAGCGCCTGGCGCGCCCGGTCGAAGGCCTCGGGAGTGTCGGTGTGCAGGGTGAGCAGCGGCTGGCCCTTGGTGACGCGGTCGCCGGGCTTGGCGTGCATCACCACGCCGGCGCCGAACTGCACCGCGTCCTCCTTGCGGGCGCGGCCGGCCCCCAGTCGCCAGGCGGCGACGCCCACGGCCATGGCGTCGAGCCGGGTGAGCACGCCGTCCTCGCTGGCGAGCACCTCGTCGGAGTGCTTGGCCACGGGCAGCGTCGCGTCGGGATCGCCGCCCTGGGCACGCACCATCCGCTTCCAGACGTCCATCGCGGAGCCGTCCTTGAGGGCCTTGGCCGGGTCCGCGTCCGAGCCGGCGGCCTGCAGCATCTCGCGGGCCAGGGCGACGGTCAGCTCCACCACGTCGGCGGGACCGCCACCGGCCAGCACCTCCACCGACTCGGTGACCTCCAGGGCATTGCCGGCCGTCAGGCCCAGCGGGGTGGACATGTCGGTGAGCAGGGCGACGGTGCGCACGTCGGCGGCCTGGCCCAGCTCCACCATGCGACGGGCCAGCTCCGTGGCGTCCTCGCGGGTCTTCATGAAGGCGCCGGTGCCCACCTTCACGTCGAGCACCAGCGAGCCGGTGCCCTCCGCGATCTTCTTGCTCATGATGGAGCTGGCGATCAGCGGGATGGCCTCGACGGTGCCGGTGACGTCGCGCAGCGCGTAGAGGTTCTTGTCGGCGCGTGCCAGGCCGTCGCCGGCGGCGCAGATCACCGCGCCCACATCCTCCAGCTGGCGCATCATCTCGTCATTGCCCAGCGTGGCGCGCCAGCCCGGGATGGACTCCATCTTGTCCAGGGTGCCGCCGGTGTGGCCCAGGCCGCGGCCCGACAGCTGGGGGACCGCCACGCCGCAGGCGGCCACCAGCGGGGCCAGCGGCAGCGTGATCTTGTCGCCGACGCCGCCGGTGGAGTGCTTGTCGGCGGTGGGGCGGCTGAGCGAGGAGAAGTCCAGGCGCACGCCGGTGTCGATCATGGCCTGGGTCCAGCGCGGCAGCTCGCGCGCGTCGAGGCCGCGGAAGAGGATCGCCATCGCCATGGCGCTCATCTGCTCGTCGGCCACCACACCCTCGGTGTAGGCGGTGATCAACCAGTCGATCTGCTCGTCGGAGAGCACTCCGCCGTCCCGCTTGGTGCGGATCAGCTCGACGGCACTGAAGGCATTCGCGTCAAAGGTGGCCATGCAGGCAGTATCGCAGGCGGCCGGTCGTGGTGGCGCGCCCGGCCTGGTTGCCCGCCCCGCGCCCCGCGCTCTGCCGGGTCCGGGCGGGGGAGCGATAGCCTTGCCGCATGCGCATTGCCCGTTACGCCCTGGACGCCTCCGAGCCGCAGTTCGGCATCGTGGAACTCGCCGAAGACAACGGTGAGCACCCTGACACCGTCGCCGCCATCACCGGTGACCCGCTGGCCGGCCCGGTCAACTACACCGGCGAGCGCCATGCGCTCGACGAGGTGCGGCTGCTGGCCCCGGTGATCCCCCGCAGCAAGATCGTCGCGGTGGGCCGCAACTACGCCGCCCACGCCCAGGAGATGGGTGGCGAGGTGCCGGAGAACCCGCTGATCTTCCTCAAGCCCAACACCTCGGTGATCGGCCCCGACGACCCGATCGTCAAGCCCGCCGGGGCCCAGGAGCTGCACCACGAGGGCGAGCTGGCCGTGGTGATCGGCCGGATCTGCAAGCAGGTACCGGTGGAGCGGGTGCACGAGGTGGTCTTCGGCTACACCATCGCCAATGACGTCACCTGCCGCGACTGGCAGGCCAGCGACGGGCAGTGGGCCCGCGCCAAGGGCTCCGACACCTTCTGCCCGCTGGGCCCGTGGATCGTGACCCACCTGGACCTGGCCGAGGCCGGCGACCTGCAGGTCACCACCGTCGTGGGTGATCCCCGTGACATGGACGCCGCCGAGACCCGCCAGGACGACTCCACCGCCCTGATGGTGCGCGGCATCTCCGAGCTGGTCAGCCACATCAGCCAGTCGATGACCCTGCTGCCCGGCGACGTGGTGCTCACCGGCACCCCGGCCGGTGTCGGGCCCATCGAGCCGGGCCAGCGCGTCGTGGTCAGCATCCAGTCGATCGGTGAGCTGGGCAACCCGGTCGTGGCCGAGCAGTGAGCCAGCCCTCCCGGCGCGCCGGGGGCGCTCCGCCGGCCACCGGTGAGGACCCGCTGCCGGGCGTCGACTACTCCCAGGTGCTCACCGAGCCGGGCCAGGTCCCGGTGCGCCCCCTGGTCGGGGTGCTGCTGGGCATCGTGCTCTACGGCCTGGTGGCCCAGCTCGTGGCCCAGCTCGTGGTGCGGATCGGCTGGTCGCTGGCCGACAGCCCCGGACGTTTCATCGACTGGTCGCGCGAGGCGCTGGCCTATCACCACCTGGCGGGCCTGGTGGGCGCCCACCTGGGCATCGCCTGCCTGGTGCTGATCACCATGGCGCTGGTGCGCTTCCTGCACGGCCGGGCACCGCACTGGGTCACCAGCGTGCAGCCGGGGATGCGTTGGCGCTACCTGCTGCTCTGTCTGCCGGTGGCCGCCGTCGTGCTCAATGCCATCGTGCTGCTGGGCCGCCTCGGCCAGCCCTGGCAGCCCGATCCGCAGCACCGGGCCTGGCTGTGGATCCTGGTGGTCTGCCTGACCGCACCGCTGCAGGCGGCGGGGGAGGAGTACTTCTTCCGCGGCTACCTGATGCAGGCCTTCGGGGCCATGGCGGCCGGACTGGCCATCCCGGCCGGACGCTGGCGCATCGACGGCCGGTGGGTGGCGGTGATCGGCTCGGCGCTGGTCTTCGCGCTCTTCCATGGCGTGCAGAACCCGGCCCTGTTCGTGGACCGCTTCGGCTTCGGGCTGCTGGCCGGGCTTCTGGTGCTGCGCACCGGTGGTCTGGAGGCGGGGATCGCCTGCCATGTGGCCAACAATGTCTTCGCCTTCGGCTGGGCGGCCCTGTTCGGGGGCGTCGCGCAGGCCCGTGCGGTGCAGTCCATCGGCTGGGCCCAGGCCGCCAGCGACCTGACCGGTTTCGCCATCTTCGCGGCCCTGGCCTGGTGGCTGGGTGGGCGGCTGAACCTGGCCACCCGTACCTCGCAGCTCAGGGGCCGCAGCCGATTTGGCGTTGGGGCCTGAGGTCCACTAGAGTTTCACGTCGTTGCCCCTCAGGGGGAGACGAAGGGGTATGGGGTAATTGGCAGCCCGACTGATTCTGGTTCAGTTAGTCCAGGTTCGAGTCCTGGTACCCCTGCTGACGAGGTGAAATTGCTGGTCACAGGAATTTCTTGCTAGACTCGTCACCGCTCGGAAACGAGCAGCTGGGGCCCCGTTGTGTAGCGGCCTAGCACGCTGCCCTCTCAAGGCAGTAGCGCGGGTTCGAATCCCGTCGGGGCTACTTGAGCAGAAGGACCCGGATCATTGATCCGGGTCCTTCTGCTTTTCCGGAGCATGCACATGAGGCTGCGCGCGGACTCACGGGGTCGCGGTCTGCCTGCTGGGCTGGCCCCGGGTCAGGCGCCCGGCTCCTGGAGCTGGTGGATGCACGTGCTGGCTGTCGGGCGGTAGCCCAAGGACTCGTACAGGCCGAGCGCGCCGCTCGGGTCTGGCGCCCAGCACCCCTGGGACAGGCGACCAACCCTGAAATCCGTGCCGTCGATCCGGAAAATGCCCGAAAGTCGGCCAAATTCGCGATCGACGTCGCGACCCTCAGGGTTGCGGGGGACTGGCCGCCGCGGCAGCCAGGCGCTGGAGCCACACGAGTTCGATCAGGCCCGCGGATGTTGGACTCATCCCGCACCGGCCCTCATAGAAGGGAACAAGGTGTGGCTCGTAGTCAGCTGACGAAGCCCACCGGGCGTCCTCGGTACCGGGCCACGACCCAGAACAGGCTGTGGCGCCTGAGTCGTGCCGTCCACGCGGTGCCGTCCGGCTGTCCGCCGAAGGCGGCGGAGTGCCGAGCATCGAGCTCGGTGTGGTAGACATCAGGACTGATCTGCCACTCCACAGTGCCGTGATCCATGCCTCAAACCTCGCAGCTCCGTTCCTGGCTTGTGCCTGCGCGTGAGGATCCACGCGGGTGGAGTGATCTGTCCTGGAGGATCACGGCGACCTAGTCTAGTCGCGTGCCGACCGTCCTGCGCCCAGTCCATCGGGCGCTGCGCGCCTGTTTGGCGGGACCGCTGGTGGCCTATGACTACGCCTTGGACCCTCAATCCGTGCATCTCGGTCTTCCGAGTCCAGCGGCCACGCTGATCATCTCCTTCGACGAGCCGCTCGACCTCGGATGGTTGCACGAGCCTTCCGTCTCCCGCCGCGAGTGGTGCTCGATCAGTGGCCTTCATCTCCGTCCGGCACTGGTCAGGACCCACGGTCTGCAGCGCGGCATCCACGTCTCGTTGACGCCAACAGGGGTCCGGGCCCTCTTCGGGCTGCCGCTGGCCGCACTGGTCGGCGACACGGTCTCGCTGCATGACCTCCCTCGCGGTCTCAGCGAGAGCGAGCACCAGCGCCTCGATGCAGCCCCTGGCTGGCCCGCCAGGCTGGCCCTGCTCGAGGAGCTGCTGCTGAGGCGCATCACCGACGACGCTCCAGCCTCCGACATCAGACACGCAACCGGCCTGCTTCTTGACGGATGGTCGGTCACCGCGGTGGCCGCAGAGGTGGGATGGTCCCGCCGTCACCTCCACCAACGAGTGAGCTCGGAGACGGGGCTCCCGCCCAAGCAGCTGAACCGGCTGGGACGGTTCGATCGCGCACGCGAGCTGGTGCAGCAGGGTGTCAGCTTCAGCGAAGCGGCTCATCGCGCCGGGTTCGCGGACCAGGCGCACTTCACCCGGGAATGGTCGGCGATGGCTGGCCGCACGCCGAAGGCCTCAGCCGAGGAGTTCCCAAATCTTCAAGAAGTCCTGGCGTGCCGCACCGTAGCCTCGGCGCCATGACCCAGACCAAGCCTCAGCTCTTCCACTCCCTGACCTTCGCCGATGCGGGACGTGCCCGCACCTTCCTCACAGCGCTGGGCTTCACCGAGGTGCTCGTGGTGCCCAGTGCCGACGATCCCAGCGTGATCGAGCACGCCCAGCTCCGTTGGCGCGAGACGGGCGGCGTGATGTTCGGTTCCGTGCGGGAAGCCAATCCGTTCGCCGGCCCGGAACGCGTCGGCCGGGCGTCCTGCTACCTCGTCGTGGCCGAGGACCACGAGGTCGACGAGGTCTTCCGACGTGGTCTGGCCGCCGGCGGGTCCGTCGTCGAGGAACCCGCCGACCAGCCCTATGGTGGCCGCAGTGCCACGGTGGCCGATCCCGAGGGGAACCACTGGTCCGTCGGCTCGTACCAAGGGGAGTAGTGCGGACTGGAGCCTCAGATGAGATCGTCGAAGCGAGGCCGCGGATCATCGGCCAGCCGGCTCAGCACCACCAGGTCCACCGGACCTTCGTGCGTGTGGCCCGCGTGGCGCAGACGCCCCTCCTCGATGAACAAGGCCCTGCGGGCCGTCGTCAGTGAGCCATGGTTGTCAGGGGCGATGAGTACCTCGATCCGGTCGATGCCCTGGCTGTCGAGTGCCCAGTCGGCCAGCGCGCTCAAGGCCCTGGCCATGCTGCCTCGGCCACGGGCCCACGGCCCCAGCCAGTAGCCGGCCTCGGTCCTGGCCACCGCCCAGTCGGTGTTCTTCAGGCCGATCACGCCGACGAAGTCACCGTCCACCTCGATCCCGCGTTCCAGCGCACGCCCGGAGGCCGCGGCCTGCGGCGCCCACTCGGTGACGAAGCCGCGGGCGGACTCCTCGGTGTAGGGCCGGGGCAGCGGCAGCCAGCGTTGGGTCAGCGGATCCGAGCAGGCCACCGCGACCTGCGGGATGTCGGCTGCCTGCAGCGGCCGAGTCGGAGGCCGTGAGCCTCGATGGTGTCGTCGGCGAAACCGGCCATGCGCTGAGAGCGACTACTCGCCGGCGCCGGTGCGGCGCAGCACCTCGGACAGCCGCTCCGCGGCCGCCATCACAGCAGGGGCGTGCAGTCGGCCGGGCTGGCGGGTGAGGCGCTCGATCGGGCCGGAGACGCTGACGGCGGCCAGCACCTTGCCACTGGGGGAGCGCACCGGGGCCGAGACCGAGGCCACGCCGGGCTCGCGCTCGGCCACGGACTGCGCCCAGCCACGACGACGCACCGTAGCGAGCGCCACGGCGGAGAAGGCGGAGTGGTTCAGGCCGCGCTGCACCCGGTCGGGTTCCTCCCAGGCCAGCAGCACCTGGGCGGCCGAGCCGGCCGTCATGGTCATCTGGGCGCCGATCGGGATGGTGTCGCGCAGGCCGGAGGGGCGCTCCGCGGCGGCCGCGCAGACCCGCACGTCGCCCTGTCGACGGAAGAGCTGGGCCGATTCGCCCGTGATGTCGCGAAGACGCGCAAGAATGGGACCGGCGGTGGCCAGCAGGCGGTCCTCGCCGGCGGCGGCGGCCAGCTCGGTGAGCCGGGGGCCCAGCACGAAGCGGCCCTGCAGGTCGCGCCCCACCAATCGGTGGTGTTCCAGTGCCACGGCCAGGCGGTGCGCCGTGGGCCGGGCCAGGCCCGTCGCGCTGACCAGGCCGGCCAGCGTGGTCGGACCGGACTCGAGCGCGGTCAGAACCAGGGCTGCTTTGTCGAGAACACCGACACCACTAGAATCGTCCATGCTCTGAGACTAGCGTCTCGCGATCTGATATTCCAGTGGCATCATGGAGCACACCACGGGATCCACCGATCCCGTTCGTCATCCCCGCCAAGAAGAGGAGCCATGGGCAAGACACTGAGCGAGAAGGTCTGGGACGCGCACGTCGTGCGCAGCGCCGACGGCGAGCCCGACCTGCTCTACATCGACCTGCACCTGGTGCACGAGGTCACCAGCCCCCAGGCCTTCGAGGGCCTGCGCCTGGCCGGACGCCCGGTGCGCCGCCCCGACCTGACGTTGGCCACAGAGGACCACAACACCCCCACCCTGGACATCCTCAAGCCCATCGCCGACCCCGTCTCCCGGCTCCAGGTGGACACCCTGCGCGCCAATGCCCAGGAGTTCGGCGTGCCGATCCACTCGCTCGGCACCCTCGACCAGGGCATCGTGCACATCATCGGCCCGCAGCTCGGCCTCACCCAGCCCGGCATGACCATCGTCTGCGGCGACTCCCACACCGCCACCCATGGCGCCTTCGGTGCGCTGGCCTTCGGCATCGGCACCTCCGAGGTGGAGCACGTGCTGGCCACCCAGACCCTGCCCCAGGCGCGCCCGAAGACCATGGCGGTCAACATCAACGGCGAGCTGCCCGAGGGGGTCACCGCCAAGGACGTCGTCCTGGCGCTGATCGCAAAGGTCGGCACCGGCGGCGGCCAGGGCCACATCGTCGAGTACCGCGGCAGCACCATCCAGAACATGTCGATGGAAGGGCGGATGACCATCTGCAACATGTCGATCGAGTGGGGCGCCAAGGCCGGCATGATCGCCCCCGACCAGACCACCTTCGACTACCTCAAGGGTCGCCCCAATGCGCCCGAGGGTGCCGACTGGGACGAGGCGGTGGCCTGGTGGAGCCAGCTGGCCACCGACGCCGACGCCAGCTTCGACGTCGAGGTGGACATCGACGCCAGCCAGCTCAGCCCCTTCGTCACCTGGGGCACCAATCCCGGTCAGGGTGTGCCGTTGGCGGCCACCGTTCCCAGCCCCTCGGACTTCACCGATCCCACCGAGGTCTCCGCCGCCGAGCGCGCCCTGCAGTACATGGACCTCAACGCCGGCACCCCGATGCGGGAGATCGCCGTCGACACCGTCTTCCTGGGCTCCTGCACCAATGGTCGGATCGAGGACCTGCGCCTGGCCGCTGACGTGATCAAGGGGCGCAGTGTGGCCGACGGGGTGCGCATGCTCGTGGTCCCGGGCTCGGCACGGGTTCGCCTGCAGGCCGAGCAGGAGGGCCTGGACCAGGTCTTCCTGGACGCGGGTGCCGAGTGGCGCGCGGCCGGCTGCTCGATGTGCCTGGGCATGAATCCCGACCAGCTGGCCCCGGGTGAGCGCAGCGCGTCGACCTCCAACCGCAACTTCGAGGGTCGCCAGGGCAAGGGTGGCCGCACGCACCTGGTGAGCCCCTCGGTGGCTGCCGCCACCGCCGTCGCCGGAACGCTCAGCTCGCCCGCAGACCTGGACAAGTGAGGAAGAATCATGGACAAGTTTTCCACCCACACAGGGATTGCCGTTCCGCTGCGTCGCTCCAACGTGGACACCGACCAGATCATTCCTGCGGTTTACCTGAAGCGCATCACCCGCACCGGATTCGAGGACGGATTGTTTTCCGCCTGGCGCAATGATCCTGACTTTGTGCTGAACACCGAGCCCTATTCCCGCGGGTCGATTTTGCTGGTCGGTCCTGACTTCGGTACCGGCTCCTCGCGCGAGCACGCCGTCTGGGCCCTGCAGAACTACGGCTTCAAGGTGGTCGTGGGCTCCCGCTTCGGCGACATCTTCCGCTCCAATGCCGGCAAGGCCGGGCTGCTGGTGGCCCAGGTGGAGCCCGCGGTCGTGGAGCAGCTGTGGGCCGACGCCGAGGCCAATGCCGCTGACCAGATGGTGGTTGACCTGGTGGCGCGCACCATCACCTCGGCCGGCGTGGCCCATCCGTTCAGCATCGACGAGCACACCGCGCACCGGCTGCTCGAGGGGCTGGACGACATCGGCTCGACGCTGCAGCACGAGGACGACATCGTGGCCCATGAGCAGTCCCGCCCAGCCTTCAAGCCGAAGACACTTCCGGTGCGGACCGCCAATTGACCGCGGTGAGTTGAACAAGTTAAATCACTCGGCTTGGCGTCCGCTTTTCCTTGTGGAGAAGCGGACGCTTTGCGTTTCCTGAACAACTGGGCGTTTGTCCGGACTTGGCTTGGTGCCAGTCGAATTCCCAACCTAGCTTTGATTTCGCGCGATGCACACCGCATCGGGTCCATCCGGCTGGGGGGCCGGAAGCAGAAAGGCACCACCTGTGAACAAGGCAGAACTCATCGACTCGCTGGCCAAGGCCCACTTCGACGGCAACAAGGCGGTCGCGACCCGTGCACTGAACGCCGTGGTCGACACCATCTCCACCGAGGTGGCCAGCACCGGCAAGGTCTCGATCACCGGCTTCGGTGTCTTCGAGGTCATCCACCGCGAGGCCCGCGTCGTGCGCAATCCTCGCACCGGCGAGCGCAAGCAGGCCGAGGCCATGGACCTGCCCCGCTTCCGCCCCGGCACCGATCTCAAGAACCGCGTCGAGGCCGCCGCCGGCAAGCGCAAGTGATGCACTGAACGACACGCTCCGGGCCCACGAGGCCTGGACAGGCCCCAGGGGCGATTCGGGTGGGGATCCGGATCGCCCCTTGTGCTGTCCGGTTGCGCACCAGGCCGTCGCGCCTGCGGCAGGTGCTGACAGACAGGGCTCGTCGGGGCAACCCATGGAGCCTCACCACGGGGCCGTCGGGCCGGTGGATCAGCGCAGGACGGTGGGTTCCACAGCGTGGATGCGGGCGCTGACCACCCGCTCGCCGTCGAGGCCGAGCACCAGTCGCTGTCCCACGTGCAGCGCGCGCAGCCCCTCCAGCACCTCGGTGCCGATGGTGCGCCGGGTGCCGTCGTCGAGCAGCACGACCAGCTCTGCGTCCCGGCCGGGGACGGCCTCGTGGCAGGCGGTGGCGTGCAGGGTGACGGGTGCCTCGGTGCTCATGGCGACGATCCTAGGTCCACCTCTGCGCCGGGGCGGCGAACCGAACCCGGCCGGGCCATGGACTAGCGTTGTGCTGCGCGGCGAGGGCCCGCACGGAAGGACGGGATCGATGGTCGGCAGGCAGGTCAAGGGCATGGTGCGCCCCAGGGGAGCGGACTTCCGCGCCGGGGAACCGGCCTACAAGTTCCTGGGCAGCCTCACCCACGGCGTCAACACCGGCCTGACCACGCGCGACTGGCGCGACAGCCACAAGATCCCCGCCGAGGGCGGCGTGCTGGTGGTCAGCAACCACATCAGCAACTACGACCCGCTGGCCCTGGGCGACTACTTGATCTTCAACGGCCGCTGGCCGCGCTTCCTGGGCAAGTCGGACCTGTGGAAGGTGCCGGTGGTGGGCTTCTTCGCCCGCGGCTGCCGCCAGATCCCGGTGGAGCGCAACACCTCGCGTGCCGGGGACTCGCTGCAGCACGCCAGGCAGGCGCTCGCCGACGGTGAGCTCGTCGCCATCTACCCCGAGGGCACCATCACGGCCGATCCCGACGGCTGGCCGATGACCCCCCGCAGCGGGGCGGCCCGGCTGGCGCTGGAGACCCGCTGCCCCGTGCTCCCGGTGGGGCAGTGGGGCGCCAACCAGATCATCCCGGGCAAGAAGCTGCACTTCCCCCGCTTCTTCCCGCGCCCCACCCTGCAGGCCAAGGCCGGCGACCTGCTGGACCTCTCGGACCTGTACGACCACCCCAACCGGCACGAGGCAGTCCGCGTCGCCTCGGAGCGCATGGTGGAGGCGATCACGCTGCTGGTGGCCGACCTGCGCGGCCTCGAGCCGCCGGCCGAGCGTTACGACATCCGCAAGGGCGTGCGCGTCCCCAAGGGGGCCACCACCCTGCAGGACCTGGCCGACCCCGGCACACCCGACGGCGTGCCGCCCGTCGAGGCGCCCCCGGCCTGACGGCCCCGTCCCCCGAACCACACCCGCACAGCAAAGGCAGTCCATGACCCGCAAGATCCGCGTCGCCCTCGTCTTCGGTGGCCGTTCCGAGGAGCACTCGGTGAGCTGCTCCACCGCCGCCAGCGTGATGGGCGTCATCGACCGGGAGCGCTACGAGGTGGTGCCGATCGGCATCACCCGCCAGGGCCACTGGGTGCTGGTGGACGACGATCCGGAGCCGCTGCGGCTGAATGCCTCCAACACCCCCGAGGTGCGTGCCACCGGCGCCGAGGTCACCATGCCGATGGCGGTGGGGGATCGCGAGCTGCGGGTCCTGGAGGCCGGCCAGGTGCCCGCCGAGATCGGCGAGGTCGACGTGGTCTTCCCCCTGGTCCACGGTCCTTTCGGCGAGGACGGGACGCTGCAGGGCCTGTTCGAGCTGGCCGACGTGCGCTACGTCGGCTGCGGCGTGCTCACCAGCGCCGTGATGATGGACAAGCACTACATGAAGGTGGTCTTCGAGGCCGCCGGTCTGCCGGTCGGTCCCTACCGGGTGATCAGCGACAAGGCCTGGCGCCGCGATCCGCAGGCCGCCCTGGCGAGCATCGAGGGCCTGCAGTACCCGGTCTTCGTCAAGCCCTGCCGAGCCGGTTCCAGCTTCGGCATCACCCGGGTCACCGGCCCGGAGGGGCTGCAGGCAGCCGTCGAGGAGGCCCGGCGCCACGACCCCAAGGTGATCGTGGAGCAGGGGCTGGTGGGTCGCGAGATCGAGTGCGGCGTGCTGGAGGGGCGTGGCACCGACGCGCCGCGCGTCTCCGAGCCCGGTGAGATCGTCGTGGTGGGTGGCCACGACTTCTACGACTTCGACGCCAAGTACATCGACGGCACCTCGGTGCAGCTCACCTCGCCGGCAGAGGTTGACCAGGCCGTGCGCGCCGAGGTGCAGCGCATCGCCCGCGAGGCCTTCGAGGCGGCCGGCTGCGAAGGGCTGGCGCGGGTGGACTCCTTCGTGGCGCCCGACGGCACCGTGACGCTGAACGAGATCAACACCATGCCCGGCTTCACCCCCAGCTCGATGTTCCCGGTGATGTGGCAGGCGACCGGCCTGTCCTATCCCGACCTGGTGGACGAGCTGATCAGCCTGGCGCTGGAGCGCCCCACCGGCCTGCGCTGAGCCTCCGGCCCCTTGTCGGGGAGCTGGAGGGGGCCGTGCTCGGCTAGCGTTGCCGCATGGATCCCAGCAGCGATGCCGCCCCCGGCCAGGAGACCCTGGCCACCACCAGCGAGTTCGGTCTGATCGAGCAGATCACCCAGCCACTGGTGATGTCACCGGCGGTCTCCGTGGGCCCCGGTGACGACGCGGCCGTCTACCTGGTCAACGGCTCCGCGGTCACCAGCACCGACCTGCTGGTGGAAGGCGTCCACTTCAAGCGCGAGTGGTCCACCGCCGAGCAGGTGGGGCGCAAGGCGGTGGCCGTCAACGTGGCCGACCTGGAGGCCATGGGTGCCCGCCCGGTGGCCATGGTGGTGGCGCTGGGTGCCCCGGGCGAGCTGGCCACCAGCTGGGTCCGCGAGTTCTCCACCGGCGTGCGCAGCGAGGCCGAGGCCGCCGGGATCGTGCTGGTGGGCGGCGACACCACCGCCGCGCGCGACATCACCGTCTGCATCACCGTGATCGGCGAGACCGCCGGGCGCACACCCGTGCTGCGCAGCGGTGCGGCCAGCGGCCAGGTGGTGGCGGTGCGCGGCCGGCTCGGCTGGGCCGCGGCCGGGCTGGCCGCCCTGGGCCGCGGTTTCCGCTCCCCGCGGGCTGCCGTCGACGCGCAGCGCTGCCCGCAGCCGCCCTACGGTGCCGGCCGGGAAGCTGCCGAGGCTGGCGCCACCGCCATGATCGACGTCTCCGACGGCCTGCTGGCCGACCTGGGTCACATCGCTCGGGCCAGCGGCATGGTGATCGACCTGGACAGCGCGCGCGTCGAGGTGGACGAGCCCGTGGCCACCGTCGCGGCCGCCCTCGGCAGTGATCCGCTGGAGCTGGTGCTCGGTGGGGGAGAGGACCACGCCCTGGCCGCCTGCTTCGAGGTGGGCGATGTCCCCGACGGCTGGCAGGTACTGGGCCGGGTGCGTGAACCGGAGCAGGACGAGGAGGTCGGTGTGCTGGTGGACGGACGAGTCTGGCAGGGCCAGCAGGGCTGGCAGCACTTCCGCGGCTGACCCGCCCCTGCCGGGCATCGGAGGTGTCGTGGACGTCCAGAGGGTGTCTGCCCCGAGGCGGCGGGCTCTGCCGATCTTCAGCCAGGGGCGGCGTGGAGGCTTCGGCGCGGACGGGGCCATGGATTACCCTGTGGAGCATGGCGACCCGCGCGTCTTCCCCACCGCGGTCCCGCAGCAACGCCTCCGGCTCCGGCCGTGGTGCGTCGTCGAGTTCGCGGTCGTCCGGAAGCAAGACCAAGACACCAGCTCGTTCCGGCAGCTCCCGAGCCAGCCGCAACGCCCCTCCGCCGCGCCCGAACCCGTTGTGGCGCGGGATCGTGGCGCTGTGGCGCGGAACCTCCCATGCCGTGGGTGACACCGCCCGCAGCCTGGGCTCGGGTGCCCGGGACATCGACCCGGAGCTGCGTCGCGACGGCGCCGGTCTGGCGCTGATCGCCTTCGGCATCCTGGTGGCCTCGCGCTTCTGGTTCCTGATGGGCGGCCCGGTGGGCAATGCCATCGGCGTGGGTGTCTCCACCATCTTCGGCGGGCTGTCGGCCGCGGTGCCGCTGCTCTGCTTCCTGATGGCCTGGCGCACCCTGCGCCACCCGGAGCGCAACGGTGTCGCCGGACGCCAGGTGGTGGGCTGGTCCTGCTTCCTGTTCGGCCTGCTGGGCCTGCTCAACATCGTCCACGGCCTGCCGCGCCCCAGCCAGCCGCTGGAGCTGCGCAAGGCAGGCGGCATCCTGGGCTACATCTCCTCCAGCCTGCTGGCCGAGCTGCTCACCACCTGGGTGGCCGTGCCGCTGCTGGTGCTGCTGATGCTCTTCGGCATCGTGGTGATCATCGGCATCCCGCTCTACGAGATGGTCGACCGGGTCAACGATGCCCGCGACGAGGCCGCCGCCCGTCGCGCCGCGCGTCCGCGTCCCGCGATCCGCTACGGCGTCGACCAGGCCTACGACAGCCCGCTGGTGAAGGGCGAGCTGGCGCCCGACGAGCCGGAGACCGAGGTCTTCGATGTCGACGCCTTCGAGCCCAAGGAGCTGGAGGCCCCCAAGGGTCGTCGCAAGCAGTCGCGTCCCCAGGCCGAGGAGCCCTTCGACCAGCAGGGCGACGACGCCCAGGCACAGGACGAGGGACAGCCCCGTCCGGTCACGGCAGGCCTGCCGCCCGAGAAGGCGGCCATGGCGGACGTGGACCCGGACTCCATCCAGGTGGGCACCACCCTGGAGCCCCCGAACCACACCCCGATCCCGCAGCGCGTCGAGCAGCTGCAGCTGTCCGGCGACGTGCAGTACACGCTGCCCGATGCCGGCCTGCTCAAGCCCGGCTCGGTGCCCAAGGCGCGCTCCGAGGCCAGCGACCAGATCGTGGGCCGGCTGTCCGCGGTGCTGGACCAGTTCGAGATCGACGCCCAGGTCACCGGCTACACCCGCGGCCCGACCGTCACCCGCTACGAGGTGGAGCTCGGCAATGCCGTGAAGGTGGAGAAGGTCACCGCGCTGAGCAAGAACATCGCCTATGCGGTGGCCTCGCCCGACGTGCGCATCCTGTCGCCGATCCCGGGCAAGTCCGCCATCGGCATCGAGATCCCCAACCTCGACAAGGAGGTGGTCTCGCTGGGCGACGTGCTGCGCTCGAACAAGGCGCGCAACGACCACCACCCGATGGTGGTGGGCCTGGGCAAGGACGTCGAGGGCGGTTTCGTGATCGCCAACATGGCCAAGATGCCGCACCTGCTGGTGGCCGGCGCCACCGGCTCCGGCAAGAGCTCGTTCATCAACTCCCTGATCACCTCGATCATGATGCGCGCCACCCCGGACGAGGTGCGCATGCTGCTGGTGGACCCCAAGCGCGTGGAGCTCAACCAGTACGAGGGCATCCCGCACCTGGTCACGCCCATCATCACCAGCCCCAAGAAGGCCGCCGAGGCCCTCGAGTGGGTGGTGCGCGAGATGGACATGCGCTACGACGACCTGGCCGCCAACGGCTTCCGCCATGTCGACGACTTCAACAAGGCGGTGCGCGCCGGCCAGGTGCAGCTGCCCGAGGGCAGCGAGCGGGTGCTGCAGCCCTATCCCTACCTGCTGGTGGTGGTCGACGAGCTCGCCGACCTGATGATGGTGGCCCCGCGCGACGTCGAGAGCTCGATCGTGCGCATCACCCAGCTGGCCCGTGCGGCCGGTATCCACCTGGTGCTGGCCACCCAGCGCCCGTCGGTGGACGTGGTGACCGGCCTGATCAAGGCGAACGTGCCCTCGCGACTGGCCTTCTCGACCAGCTCGATGACCGACTCGCGCACCATCCTGGACCAGCCCGGCGCCGAGAAGCTGGTGGGCCAGGGCGACGGACTCTTCCTGCCGATGGGTGCCTCCAAGCCGATCCGCGTCCAGGGCTCCTGGGTGGGGGAAGCCGAGGTGCGCGAGGTGGTGCACCACGTCACCGAGCAGCTCTCGCCGCAGTACCGCGAGGACGTCGCCGCCCCGGCCAATGCCGAGAAGAAGGTGGCCGAGGACATCGGTGACGACCTCGAGCTGGTGCTGGATGCCGCCCGGTTGGTGGTGGAGCTGCAGCTGGGCTCCACCTCGATGCTGCAGCGCAAGCTGCGCGTTGGCTTCGCCAAGGCCGGACGCCTGATGGACATCCTGGAGACCCGTGGCGTGGTGGGCCCCTCGGAGGGCTCCAAGCCCCGCGAGGTGCTGGTCAAGCCCGACGAGCTGGAAGAGGTGCTGGTCAACCTGGCCGCCAGCTGATCCCTCCTGCTGTCCGCGAGGCCGCGGTTGCCGTTCAGGCAGCCGCGGCCTCGTCGTCGTCCAGCCGCCTCACGCCCTGCTCGGTGGCCAACAGGCAGCCCAGGTCGCGCAGGCCGTGGCGTCGGGTGGCCAGCGCCAGGGCGCGGCGCCAGTCCCGCTCCCACAGCGTGGGCACCGGCTGCCCGGGGCGCCCCACGGCCAGGGCCACCGCCCCGCCGGGGACGGACTGGGCCGTGATCCAGGCCAGCCGGTCGGCGGTGCCCTCCTGCTCCTGCCGGCCGCAGCCCAGCGGCACGTCGTCCACCAGCATCGGCAGCAGCAGGCGACAGTCCTGGTCGCAGAGCAGCAGCAACAGGCTCCCGGCCGTGCGGTCGGACACGGGAAGGGTGCGGTCCACGACGGCGGCGAGCAGGTCGGGGTCGTCCAGATAGATCGGTTCGTTGTTGTCCATGGCGGCATCAAAGGCCGCTTGCGGCCCGCGATCAAGGGCGGGTCGCGGGCCTGTGGACAATTCCTCGGGAGCCCCTGGCCTGTGGATGGCGCCCGGCGGTGGCGGCGGCTGGGATACTGGGGGGACCATGACTGAGACCAGCACCCCCTTGACCACCGTCCACCTCGTCACGCTCGGCTGCGCGCGCAACGAGGTCGACTCCGAGGAGCTGGCCGCCCGGCTCGAGGCCGGCGGCTTCCGCCTGGTCGACGACCCGGAGCAGGCGGAGGCGGTCATGGTCAACACCTGTGGCTTCGTGGAGCAGGCCAAGAAGGACTCGGTGGACACCCTGCTGGCCGCCGCCGACCTCAAGCAGGAGGGCAGCGCCAAGGCGGTCGTCGCGGTGGGCTGCATGGCCGAGCGCTACGGCAACGAGCTGGCCAGCTCCATGCCCGAGGCCGACGCCGTGCTGGGCTTCGACGACTATGCCGACGTGGCCGACAAGCTGAACCGGATCCTGCACGGCGAGCGGCTGGATGCCCACGTCCCGCGGGACCGCCGCACCCTGCTGCCGCTCACCCCGGTGGCCCGACGCGAGGCCGCCGCCGGTGTGGCGATCCCCGGCCACGCCCACGGCGCCGCGGCCGAGCTGCCGGACGGCCTGGCCCCGGCCAGCGGGCCGCGGGTGCTGCGTCGCCGGCTGGGCACCAGCCCCAGCGCACCGCTCAAGCTGGCCTCCGGCTGCGACCGTCGCTGCGCCTTCTGCGCCATCCCCGCCTTCCGCGGTTCATACCTCTCGCGCAGCCCTCAGGAGGTGCTGGCCGAGGCCCGCTGGCTGGTGGATCAGGGCGTCAAGGAGGTCTTCCTGGTCAGCGAGAACACCTCCAGCTACGGCAAGGATCTGGGCGACCTGCGCAGCCTGGAGAAGCTGCTGGGCGAGCTGTCCGCGGTCGACGGCCTGGACTGGATCCGGGTGAGCTACCTGCAGCCGGCCGAGCTGCGCCCGGACCTTGTCGCCGCCATGACCTCCACCGAGAAGGTCGTGCCCTATTTCGACATCAGCTTCCAGCACGCCGCCCCGGCGGTGCTGCGCCGGATGCGCCGCTTCGGCGACCCGGACAGTTTCCTGGCCCTGCTGGAGCAGGTCCGCAGCCGCGCGCCGCAGGCCGGCATCCGTTCCAACGTGATCGCCGGCTTCCCCGGGGAGACCGAGGCCGACGTACAGCTGCTCAGCGACTTCGTGGCCGAGGCCCGTCTCGACGTGCTCGGTGTCTTCGGCTACTCCGCGGAGGAGGGGACCGAGGCCGCCACGCTGCCCGACCAGGTCGATCCGGAACAGGTCGAGGCGCGACGCCAGGCGCTCGCGGACCTCGCCGCCGAGGTGATGGACCAGCGTGCCGAGGAGCGCGTGGGGGAGCAGCTGGAGGTGCTGGTGGAGAGCCTGGAGGACGGCGAGGTGGTGGGCCGCGCCCGGCACCAGGGCCCGGAGGTGGACGGGGTCACCACCCTGGTGGGCGACGTGGACGGACTGCAGGTCGGCAGCCTGGTCAGCGCGGAGGCCGTGCTGAGCGAGGGCGTCGACCTGGTCGCGCGGGTCCACCACCGCCGCTGAGCGGCACGTTAGGCTGGACCGACCCCGCTACCGAAGGAGCGACATGGACGCCGCCAAGGCACCCAGCCAGTGGAATGTTCCGAACGTCCTCACCGGCATCCGGATGCTCCTGGTGCCCGTCTTCGCCTGGATGCTGCTGAGCCATCCGCACGAGATGGACTGGCGCGTGGCCACCACCGCCGTCTTCTGCTTCGCGATCGCCACCGACTTCGTCGACGGCAAGATCGCCCGCAAGTACAACCTGGTCACCAATTTCGGCAAGCTCTGGGATCCCATCGCGGACAAGGCGCTGACCGGCATGGCCTTCATCGGGCTGAGCATGCTGGGCGAGCTGCAGTGGTGGGTGACCATCATCATCCTGGTACGCGAGTGGGGCATCACCATCCTGCGCTGGGCGATCATGAAGTACGGCGTGATGGCCGCCAACCGTGGTGGCAAGGCCAAGACCTTCGTGCAGGCCCTGGCCCTGGTCCTCTACCTGCTCTGGCTGCCGCAGCTGCCCCAGCCGGTGCAGTGGCTGGCCTGGGCCCTGATGGCCGCCGCCTTCCTTCTCACCGTCGTCACCGGTCTGGACTACCTGCGCGAGGCCGCCAAGCTGCGTCGCGAAGCGCTGGCGCGCTGGGCCGCCGAGGGGCACCCGGGACGACCGTGACCGAGGACGATGGTGACGAGGAGCTGCGCAGTGCCGCGGCCGACCTGCTGGCGGCCCTGGCGCGCGAAGGTCTGACGCTGGGCTGCTGCGAGTCGTTGACCGGTGGGCTGCTGGCCGCCACCATCACCGACGTCCCCGGCGCCTCGCGCAGCTTCCGGGGTGGCCTGGTCACCTATGCCAGCGACCTGAAGTGCTCCTTGGTGGGCCTGGAGCCGGAGCACGTGGCCGAGCACGGCGTGATCACCGCCCACACCGCGCGCACCATGGCCCAGGGCGCCCGACGGGTGCTGGGCTGCGACCTCGCGATCGCCTGCACCGGGGTGGCCGGTCCCGACCCGCAGGACGGAGCCCAGGTGGGCACCGTGTGGCTCTCGGTGGCTGGACCATGGGGGGCGTCTGACCACTTGCTGCAGCTCGACGGCGACCGGCAGTGCATTCGCAGGATCACTGTCCTGGAAGGAATTCGACGCGCGCGTGAGGAGCTGCTGGCAGGCCCACGATCTGGACGGTCGACCGCAGGTTCTGTCCGAACGGACACCGGTCGGTCCACCCTAAAGTAGGAAACTTCGGTTGAAGCTGTGCAATGGCTGAACGGGTGGGGTGATGGCGGAATTTATGCCTCATTGTTGTTCGTTGTACCCAAGCAACCCCACCGTCGTTGGTGGGGCCAGACAGAAACTGGAGGCACAAGCATGAAGCCTGTTCTGGTTCGTGAACTGATCGGCGAGACGCTGCGCGAGCAGCGCTTCGCCCAGGGAAGGACCCTCCGTGAGGTCTCGATGGCGGCACGGGTCAGCCTGGGTTACCTCTCCGAGGTCGAGCGCGGACAGAAGGAGGCCTCCAGTGAGCTCTTGGCTTCGATCTGCCAGGCCCTCGAGGTTCCGCTCTCGGTCATCCTCATGACGGTGAGCAACAAGCTCGCCGTCGCGGAGAGCACCCGCATGGATGTTGCGGCCTGACCGCACCCGCGCTGTGGCGCAAGCACAACCGCGAACCCCGGACCATCTGGTCCGGGGTTCGTTCTGTTCCGGGGGCCCAGCCGGGCCACCTGCTAGTGGCCGGTGGGCGCGGTGTGCTCCGCGTGCACCGACGGGGCGGTGGCCGGGACCACCCTGACATCCACCCCGCGAGCCCGGATCAGATCGAGCTGCTCGGCATCGGCGCTGCTGTCGGTGACCAGGACGTCCACCTGGTCCAGGTCGGCCAGCCGGGCCAGCGTCACGCGGCCCACCTTCGAGCCGTCCGCCACCGCCACCACCCGTTGCGCGCGAGCCACCATGGTGTGGTTGGTGTGGGCCTCGATCTCGTCGTGGGTGGTGACGCCACCGCGGCTGCTGATCCCGTCGCAGCCCACGATGGCGGTGCCCACGTTGATCTGGCCGAAGGTGGCCTCGGCCAGGCTGCCCACCAGCTCCAGCGAGGTGGAGCGCAGGATGCCGCCAGTGATCAGTACCCGCGACTGGCCCTGCTGGGCGGCCTCCAGGGCCAGGCCCACGGAATTGGTGATGATGGTGAGGTCATGGCGGTGGTGCAGCGCCCGCAGCACCTCGGCCGTGGTGGTCCCCCCGGTCAGGGCGATCGCATGCTTGCCGGCGGGCAGCAGACCGGCGACCACCGAGGCGATCGCCTGCTTCGCGGCGCGCTGGTGGCCGTCGCGCAGGGCCACCGGCAGCTCGCTGGACTGGGCCACCGGCCGTGCCCCGCCATGGCTGCGCACCAGCAGGCCACGCTCCGCCAGCGCGGCCACGTCGCGCCGGATGGTGGCAGGGGAGGCCTCCAGCATGGTCGCCAGCTGCTGCAGTTGCAGGTGGCCGTGCTCCGAGAGGGCGGCCAGGATGGCCACCATGCGCTCCGAACGCTTGCCGGAGGGTCCGTCGATGGACACGAGGCCGTCCTTCACTACTGGATCTGCGACGAATGATGAGCAAACGCTCATCATTCGCTGATCATAGTGCTCGCGGATCGCGCATCCCCGCGCAGCCGGTAGCCCTGGGGTGTCATCGCGAAGCCGGCCTTCTCCAGCAGTGCCCCCAGCGCGCGTTCCTGAAGCACCGGCACCCCGTTCACCTTCTCGATGGTCACCGTGTTCATCCGGCCCGCCCGGACCGACTCGGCCAGCGTCTGCAGCGCCGCCGACAGCGCTGCCTCCGGCTGGCCGAAGGTGACCAGGGTGTGCACGCCGCGTTCCAGGAAGAGCACCGGGCGTCCGGCGTCCAGCACGACGAGGGCGCCGGCCTTGCGGCTGGGGCGGTGGCCCTCCGACTCCGGCCAGGGCAGCGCCGCGCCGTACGGGTTCGCAGGATCGCAGGCGGCCAGCAGCCGGGGCCTGGGAGCTGCGGCGGCCTCCCGCAGCCGATCCACAGCGCCGGGCAGCGCGAACTGGGCGGCCCCCAGACCCTCGACGAAGTAGCCCCGACGGGCGACGCCCGTCTCCTCCAGGGCCATCAGTACCCGGTAGGCCTGGCTGAAGTTCTGACCCAGCACCTCGGTCATCACGCTGCCGCGAGTGAGCACGCCGTAACGCCCGAGCTGGAGTCCGGCGGCGGCCAGTGCCCGTTCGTGGGCATCCGGGTGGGTGGGGCCCACCAGGCTCCATCGCCCGCCCGTGGCCTGTTGCTGGGGCAGCCGCACCTGGCGCAGGGTCCGTCGCCGGCTGGGCCGCACCGGCGTGCGGTGCTTCAACGAGCCCTTGCCGGAGATGGCGCGCAGGGCGGCGAAGGAGTCACCGGTCACCAGGCCGGCCCAGACCAGCTGCCAGACCGCATCGCTGACCGCCGAGCTGGAGTGCTGCTCGTCGGCCAGGTCCTGGACCCGCCAGGCGCCGCCTTCGCGCAACCGCTCCAGCACGAAGCGCGCCGTCTCGTCCAGTTCCATGGGGCCGTCGCCGGCGGCGGACCCCGCGCCGTCCGCTCCGGCGAGCACCAGGTCGGCCGGCCACAGCTGGACCCAGCCGTCATGGCGCCCGATGGCGCCGTGCCCGGTCCAGACCACCTCGCCGGCCATCAGCAGTTCATCGAGCATCGCGGGGGTGTAGTCCGCGACCCGGGCCGGGAGCACCAGCGTCTCCAGCATGGAGGCCGGGACGGGGAATCCGGCCAGGGCCTCGACGGCGCCGGCCAGGGCCTCGATCCCATGCCCCGGCTCGTCGACCTCCTGCCACTGCGCCAGGAAGACCGCGAAACTGGCCTGGTCCACCGCCTCCACCCCGGCGCGCAGCGCCGCCAAGGTGCGGCGCTTGGCAATCGTGAGCACCTGCGATCGGATCCATCGCGGCCGGTCACCGTCCTCCTCGAGCACCACCAGACTGCCCTCGGCCTGCAACTCGCGCAGCAGCCCGAGCACCTCGTGCCCACCCACGCCGTAGCGGTCGGCCAGGTCATGGGCCTCCACCAGGACATGGCAGGCGGTCCAGCGCTGCACCAGCCGCCGCAGCGCCTCGTGGGTCTCCAGGGCCGCGGAGGGCACGGCCAGGCCGGCGGGCACCGGGACGCCCAGGGCGTCGCGCAGCAGCGCGAAGTCGTCGGCCACCGCCCACATCTCGCGTCCCGCGATCCGGCACCGCGCGATCCGCCCGGCTCCCGACAGGGCCTCCAGCCACTCGGCGGGCGGTTCGGTGCACCGCTCGGCCAGCTCCTGGTCGTCCAGCGGGCCGATGGTGCGCAGCATGTCCCAGAGCTGCTCGCTACCGCGGGCGCGCCGCTCGCCCAGGTGCTGCAGCTCGTCAGCCAGCTCGGCCATCACCTGCTCGTCGAGCACCTGTTCGGCACCCTCTCGTCCCAGCAGCTCCGCCAGCAGGGCCGGGTCCAGGCTGAGCGCCGCCAGCTTGCGCTCGGCCAGTGGCTGGTCACCGTCGTAGATGAACTCGCCGATGTAGCCGAAGAGCAGGCTCTTGGCGAAGGGCGAGGGCTCCGGGGTCTCCACCTCCACCAGGCCCACCCGGCGCGTGGCGATGCGCTGCAGCAGCTCGGTGAGCGCGGGCAGGTCGAAGACGTCCTCCAGACACTCGCGCATGGTCTCCAGCACGATCGGGAAGTCCGGGTACTGGCTGGCCACTGCCAGCAACTGCGCGGAACGCATCCGCTGCTGCCACAGCGGGGAGCGACGGCCGGGATCACGACGCGGCAGCAGCAGCGCACGGGCCGCGCACTCGCGGAAGCGGGAGGCGAACAAGGCGGAGCCGAAGACCTGCTCGGTGACCTGCTGCTCCACCTCGTCGGGGTCCACCAGCAGCAGGTCGACGCCCGGCGGCGTGGCCTCCACGTCGGGGATCCGCAGCAGGATCCCGTCGTTCGAGGCGATCGCCTGCGCCTCGATGCCGTAGCGCTCCCGGGCGGCCGCCTCGATCACCAGGGCCCAGGGCTGCAGCACGGCCTGGCCCAGGCTGGAGTGGATGCAGACCCGCCAGTCGCCCAGCTCGTCGCGGAAGCGCTCCACCACGATCGTGCGATCATCCGGCAGACTCCCGGTGGCCTGCCGCTGCTCGGCGAGATAGGCCTCGAGGTTGGTGCGGGCGTACTCGTCCAGCCCGGCGTCCACCAGTTCCTGCTGCGACGTGCTCGGCTCGGTACGGGCCAGGCGGGCGGTCAGCTCGCCGATCGCGCGGCCCAGCTCGGCCGGGCGGCCCGGTGAGTCGCCGCGCCAGAAGGGCAACCGTCCGGGCTGCCCGGGGGCGGGGGAGACCAGCACCTGGTTGGCGGTGATCTCCTCGATCCGCCAGCTCGTCGTGCCCAGGGTGAAGACATCGCCCACCCGCGACTCGTAGACCATCTCCTCGTCCAGCTCACCCACCCGGCGTCCCGCCTCGTGCTTGCCAGAGGCATTGCCCTCGCCCACCAGGAAGACGCCGAACAAGCCGCGGTCGGGGATCGTGCCGCCGGAGGTGGACACCAGGCGCCGTGCGCCCGGACGGCCCCCGATGGTGCCGGCCACCCGGTCCCAGACCAGCCGGGGGCGCAGCTCGGCGAAGTCCTCGCTCGGGTAGCGACCGCTGAGCATGTCCAGCACCGACTCGAAGGCCGAGCGCGGTAGCCGGCGGAAGGGGTCGGCGCGCCGCACCAGTTCCCAGACCTGCTCCACCGGCCAGGTGCTGTCCACGCACAGGCTCACCAGCTGCTGGGCCAGCACGTCCAGGGGATTGGACAGCTGGTGCACCTGCTCGATCTCGCCGGTACGCATCCGCTGGGCCACGACGGTGGCCTCCAGCAGGTCCGAGCGGTGCGTGGGCAGGATCACGCCCTCGCTGGTGGCGCCCACCTGGTGTCCCGCACGCCCCACCCGCTGCAGGCCGCTGGCCACCGAGGGCGGCGAGGACACCTGGATGACCAGGTCCACGGCGCCCATGTCGATGCCCAGCTCGAGCGAGCTGGTGGCCACCACGCAGGGCAGCTGCCCGGACTTCAGGTCGGACTCGATCTGGGCGCGACGCTCCTTGCTCACCGAGCCGTGGTGGGCCCTGGCCACCACCTCCACCCGACTGCCGTCGTTGCCCGCGGTGGAGCCCGACTGGGCCATCATCTGGGCGCTCGGCTGGTAGCCGGTGGGCGCTGCCCGTTCCGGGTCGGTGCGGGCCGCGTGCAGGTCGTTGAGGTGGCTGGTGAGTCGCTCGGCCACGCGTCGGGAGTTGACGAAGCAGATGGTGGAACGGTGGGCGTCCACCAGCTCCAGGATGCGGTGCTCCAGGAAGGGCCAGATCGAGTTCGACGGCGGGCTGTCGGGATCCGCGAGATCCGCGCCGGGCGGGTTGCCCAGCTCCGTCATGTCCTCCAGCGGAACCTCGACGTCGAGCTGCCAGTGCTTGCTGGAGGGAGGCTGGACGATGCTCACCGGCCGGTCGCCTGCCAGGAAGGCTGCCACCCGCTCGGGTGGACGCACCGTCGCCGAGAGCCCGATGCGCTGGGCGGGTTCGCCGGCCCCGAGCGCGTCCAGCCGCTCCAGGCTCAGCGCGAGATGCGCGCCGCGCTTGCTGCCGGCCAGGGCGTGCACCTCGTCGACGATGATCGTCTCCAGGCTGTCCAGCGTGCCCGCCACCTGACTGGAGAGCATCAGGAAGAGGGACTCCGGCGTGGTGATCAGGATGTCCGGCGGGTGGCTCAGCAGGCGTCGCCGGGCGGCCGCAGGGGTGTCTCCCGATCGCACCGCCACCTGCACCTGCGGTGCGGGCAGCCCCAGCCGCTCGGCGGCCAGCTGGATACCGCGCAGCGGGGCACGCAGGTTGCGCTCGACGTCGACGGCGAGCGCCTTGAGCGGCGAGATGTAGAGCGTACGGACCTTGCCGGAGGCCGGCTGGGCGGCCATCCGGTCCAGCGCCTGGAGGAAGGCGGCCAGCGTCTTGCCCGACCCCGTGGGCGCGATCACCAGTGCGTTGTCGCCGCTGCCGATGGCCTGCCAGGCCGCCTGCTGGGCCGGGGTGGGTGCGCTGAAGACGTCGTCGAACCAGGCGCGGGTGGCGGGTCCGAAGCCGTCGAGTGCCGAGTGCATGCCTGCCATTGTGGCGCCTGCCACCGACACTGTCCCGCGAGGCGGGCTGCGACGCTCCTGCTGACCGAGCGGCTAGGCTTGCCAGGTGACCGAGACCGAGCTGTGGCGACGCCTGGGAGCCCACCTGCCCCCGGGACGACGGGAGGCCTGGGCCGACTCGGTGGTGCTCGCCCGGCTGGGCGGGCGCACGGTGGTGGAGGCGATCTCGGCGGGACTGGACTTCCGCGAGATCTGGCGGGCCGCGGCGGAGAAGCTCGAGGTCCCCGAGCACGGTCGCTGAGCCGCACGGACCGCGACACGCGGGCCCCCGGAGCTGGCATTCGAACATTTGTTCTACTAGTGTGCTCCGTGGAGCGAGCGCCTCTCAGTTGTCCACAACCCCGTCTTTTCCACAGATCCTGCGGCGGGGCGAGAAATTGTCAGAGGCGATTCCTAGAGTCACAGACGTTGGGTTCGACCACAGACATCTCACCGGTCAGACCGGTCAAGGAAGGAAAGCCACCATGGCTGTTGCAGATCGTACGAAGGCCCTCGAGGCGGCGCTCGCACAGATCGAGAAGTCCCACGGCAAGGGCGCCGTGATGCGGCTCGGGGAGGAGACCCGTCAGCCGATGGCCTTCATCCCCACCGGCTCCGTCGCGCTGGACATCGCGCTCGGCATCGGCGGCCTGCCGCGCGGCCGCATCATCGAGATCTACGGCCCGGAGTCCTCCGGCAAGACCACGGTGGCGCTGCACGCCATCGCCAGCGCCCAGCGTGAGGGAGGCATCTGCGCCTTCATCGACGCGGAGCACGCCCTGGACCCCGACTACGCCGCCAAGCTGGGTGTCGACACCGACGCCCTGCTGGTCAGCCAGCCGGACAACGGCGAGCAGGCCCTGGAGATCGCCGACATGCTGGTGCGCTCCGGTGCCCTGTCGCTGATCGTCATCGACTCGGTGGCCGCGCTGACGCCGCGTGCCGAGATCGAGGGCGAGATGGGTGACAGCCACGTCGGTCTGCAGGCCCGCCTGATGAGCCAGGCGCTGCGCAAGATGACCGGTGCGCTGAGCCAGGCAGGCACCACGGCCATCTTCATCAACCAGCTGCGCGAGAAGATCGGCGTCATGTTCGGCTCGCCCGAGACCACCACCGGTGGCAAGGCGCTGAAGTTCTACGCCTCGGTCCGTCTCGACGTCCGCCGCATCGAGACGCTGAAGGACGGCACCGACATGGTCGGCAACCGCACCCGCGTCAAGGTGGTCAAGAACAAGGTGGCCCCGCCCTTCAAGCAGGCCGAGTTCGACATCCTGTACGGACAGGGCATCAGCCGCGAGGGCAGCCTGATCGACATGGGCGTGGACCACGGCATCATCCGCAAGGCCGGCGCCTGGTTCACCTACGGCAGTGACCAGCTGGGCCAGGGCAAGGAGAACGCCCGTAAGTTCCTCAAGGACAATCCCGAGGTCGCCGACGAGATCGAGACCAAGATCCGCCAGGCCCTGGGCCTGGGTGGTGAGGGTGAGCAGCCGGCCGCGGAGGTGCCCGAGGGCATCGACCCGGTGACCGGCGAGATCGCCTTCTGATCCGTCGCTGATGGCAGACGGACCGCGACGTCGACGGCGGCCTGCGCAGGAGCCCCCTGCGCAGGCCGCCGGTCCCGACGCCGACCCGATGGCGGTGGCGCGCGAGATCGCGCTGCGTCGCCTCACGATGCGTGACCACTCGCGCCAGGAGCTTGACGAGAAGCTGGCGGCCAAGGACGTCCCCGACGAGGTGCGCACCGAGCTGCTGGACCGCTTCGAGGAGCTCGGTCTGGTCAACGACGCGCACTTCGCCGAGCAGTGGACCCGCGCTCGACGCACCTCGCGCAAACTCTCCGGCTACGCGGTGCGCCGCGAGCTGCAGTCCAAGGGCGTGGACCGTGAGGTGATCGACCAGACACTGGAACCGATCGACCACCAGGCCGAGGTGGAACTGGCCACCGAGCTGGCGCGCAAGAAATGGCGGCAGGTGCACCAGCTGCCGCGCGAGGTGGCCTATCGACGCATGGCCGGCGCCCTGGCCCGCAAGGGTTACGGGCCGGCAGTGGTCTCCGAGGTGGTGCGTGAGGTCATGCAGGGCGACCCCGACGAGGCCAGCTTCTGGTGAACCACGGGCTGTCGCACACCCGGCGTCGAGCAGCAGCGCACGACGTGGGGGGAGTGTACGGCGAGGGCGGCGCCTGGCGGCTGCTGCGTGTTGCCTGGTGACCCCGCCAGCAATAGCCTTCTGGCAAGGAATGAAGCTTCACCTCGACGAATGGTCAACGGGCTCGTCACAGACCCGCCCGGCGCCTTGGCGCAGATATCCCATCCTGGCGACGCCCAGGTCGGACGGTCCGATGCCGCCCGCCGACCGCTGCCAGGCCCTGCCGTCGCCCTGAAGTCACCTTCCACCTCACAAGGAGGAATGATGACCTGGACCTGGATCGCCCTGCTCGTGCTCGTCGTACTGCTGCTGGCCGTGGTCGGCGGGCTGCTGCTGGTTCTGCGACGCCTGCGCGAGGTCGCACCCGCACCCGCCGCCCAGACCAAGCCTGTCGAGGCGGCTGCCATCGTCGCGGCAGAGCCCGATCCCGCCGAGGTCGAGGCACGCGTGCGACGCCTGCTACAGGCACGTGAGCAGGAGCTCGAGAGCCTGGCGGGTGAGCAGCAGCGACGCGCCGCGGAGCTGGAGCGACTGCAGGCGGAGACCGCCCGAGCCGCCGAGCAGGCGGCCGCCCAGTTGGCCGAGACGGAGCGGACGCGTGCCGCCACCGAGGAGTTTGCCGCGGGGGAGCGGCAGGACCTGCGCGCCCTGCGCACCAGCCTGGAGGGGCGCGAGCAGCGGCTGGCCGAGCGGGAGGAGCGCCTGCTGGCGGAGGGGAGAACCCTGGAGACCCGCAGCGCGCAGATGGTGGAGATCCGTGACGCTGCCGAGAAGCTGCGGGCCGAGCTCGAGACCGAGCGTGAGCGCATGCGCGTCGAGCACGAGGCGGAGCGCGAACGCCAGCGCGTCGAGCACCAGGAGAGGCTCGTAGCCCTCGAGGCCGAGCTGCAGCGGGTGGCCGCGCTGGACCCGAGCCAGGCCCGCGCCGAGGTGATGGCGCGCGTCGAGCACGAGTCACGGCTGGAGGCCACCGCGCTGTCCCGTGAGATCGAGCAGAAGGCGCACCGCGAGGCCGAGCAGCGCGCTCGCGGCATCATCGTCACCGCCATCCAGCGACTGGCCGCCGAGCAGACCTCGGAGTCGGTGGTCTCCACCCTGGACCTGCCCAGCGACGAGATGAAGGGCCGGATCATCGGCCGCGAGGGGCGCAACATCCGCCACTTCGAGCAGGTGACCGGCGTCAACGTGATGATCGACGACACCCCGGGCTCGGTGCTGCTCAGCTGCTTCGACCCGGTGCGCCGCGAGGTGGCCCGACTCACGCTGCAGGAGCTGGTGGAGGATGGCCGGATCCATCCGGCACGCATCGAGGAGGTCTACGAACGCTCCCGTGACCGGATCGAGCAGCGCTGCCTGCGCGCGGCCGAGGACGCGCTCGCCGAGGTGGGGATCAGCGACCTGGACCCGGATCTTGTGCCGGTGCTCGGCTCCCTGCGCTATCGCACCAGCTACGGCCAGAACGTGCTGCGCCACCTGGTGGAGTGCGCCCACCTCGCCGGGATGATGGCCTCCGAGCTGGGCCTGGACGTGGCTGCCTGCACCCGGGCGGCCTTCCTGCACGACATCGGCAAGGCCCTCACCCACGAGGTCGAGGGTTCCCATGCCCTGGTCGGCGCCGAGCTGGCCCGCAAGCACGGCGAGAGCCCCGACATCGTCCACGCCATCGAGGCCCACCACAACGAGGTCGAGCCCACCACCGTCGAGGCCATCCTCACCCAGGCCGCCGATGCCATCTCCGGTTCCCGCCCGGGCGCCCGCCGTGAGTCCCTGGAGGCCTACGTGCACCGGCTGGAGCGGCTGGAGGAGATCGCCGCCTCGCACGATGGCGTGGACCGGGTCTTCGCCATGCAGGCCGGTCGCGAGGTGCGCGTCATGGTCAGCCCCGAGGAGATGGACGACATCGCCTCGCACGCCCTGGCCCGCGACATCGCCCACGAGATCCAGAGCGAACTCACCTATCCCGGCCAGATCCGCGTGACCGTGGTGCGCGAGTCCCGGGCCACCGAGATCGCCCACTGACCCGGGACATGGCCCAGCAGGTTCAGCCCCGGGTGAGCGCCTCGCGGCGCAGCCCCCAACGGCACCGGTGCTCGGCGCCGGGCGCCAGAACGGTCAGATCGTGGTGGGTGGGGCCCGGGTTGAAGGCGTCGGGGCCGATGCTCATCGGTTCCACGGCCACCGATTCCCGGTCGCCGGGGGTGTAGACCTGCACCCAGTCCATGCCCGCTCCGGCCCACAGCAGGGTGCGGTGCTCGGTGCCGCGCAGCTCCGCCTGCCAGCCGCCCGCACTGCTGGGGTGGGTGAAGGCGGTGTCGAGCTCGCGGCCGCCCAGGGGTGCCGCGCTGCGCAGGTCCAGCGCGCTGTCCTCCACCGGGTGCAGGGCCAACGGCAGCAGTCGCTCGTCGGACTCCAGCCAGGCGTCGAAGGGCAGCACCAGGCTGCAGTCGTCCACCGCCACCCCCGCATCGGGGGAGGTGAGGTAGGGGTGCGCGGCATAGCCATAGGGCACCGGCCGCTCACCCAGGTTGCGGGCGCCCACCTCGACCACCAGCCCCTCGTCGGCCAGACGGTGGGTGATGACCATCTCCAGCGGTACCGGCCAACCGGGTTGCGGGGCCAGCAGCACTCGCTGGGTGACGGTGTCCTCCGTCTTGGCCAGCGTCTGCCACGGCAGCCAGCGCACCAGCCCGTGGATGGCATTGCGACGCTCGGGCTCGCTCAGCGGCAACTGGTGGTCCTCACCGTCGAAGACCCAGTGGCCGTCCTGGATCCGGTTCGGCCACGGGGCCAGCTGCTGTCCCTGGCTGGAGAAGGGCGAGGCCTCCTGCGCGAAAGGTGTCACCACGTCGTGCCCGGCGCTGCGGTAGCTGCGCAGCGTCGCGCCGAGCTCGGTGACGATGGCGAGCTGGTCGTCGTGGACCAGCACGTGCTGGATGCCGGTGGGGGAGAGCGCCATGGCCGCCAGCCTAGCCAGCGGCGCCGATTCCGTCGCGGGGCGGAGGCCACCGTAGAGTTGTCCCACCATGCAGAAGACCATCAGCACCCCTGACGCCGACCAGGCGCCCCGCAGCTACCAGGTGATCACCTACGGCTGCCAGATGAACGTCCACGACTCCGAGCGCATCTCCGGCCTGCTGGAGGGCGCCGGCCTGGTGCGCAATGAGCGCGAGGCCGCCGAGGAGGGCGGCGCCGACGTGGTGGTCTTCAACACCTGCGCGGTCCGCGAGAATGCCGACAACCGGCTCTACGGCACCTTGGGACACATGGCCGCGGTGAAGCGGAACCGCCCCGGCATGCAGATCGCCGTCGGTGGCTGCATGGCCCAGAAGGACCGCGAGGTCATCGTGCGACGTGCCCCCTGGGTGGACGTGGTCTTCGGCACCCACAACGTGGGCAAGCTGCCCCTGCTGCTGGAGCGGGCCCGTGTCGAGCAGGCCAGCCAGGTGGAGATCGTCGAGGCGCTGGAGAACTTCCCCTCCAACCTGCCCACCCGTCGCGAGTCGCCCTACTCGGCCTGGGTGAGCATCAGCGTGGGCTGCAACAACACCTGCACCTTCTGCATCGTGCCGCAGCTGCGCGGCAAGGAGACCGACCGGCGTCCCGGCGACATCCTGGCCGAGATCCGGATGCTGGTGGACGAGGGGGTCCAGGAGGTCACCCTGCTGGGCCAGAACGTGAACACCTACGGCGTCGAGTTCGGCGACCGGGGCGCCTTCGCCAAGCTGCTGCGCGCCTGCGGCGAGATCGACGGGCTGGAGCGGGTGCGCTTCACCAGCCCCCACCCGGCCTCCTTCACCGACGACGTGATCGAGGCGATGGCCACCACCCACAACGTGATGCCCAGCCTGCACATGCCGCTCCAGTCCGGCTCGGACACGGTGCTGCGCGCCATGCGTCGCAGCTACCGCAGCGAGCGCTTCCTGGGAATCCTGGACCGGGTCCGCCAGGCCATGCCGCAGGCCGCGATCACCACCGACATCATCGTCGGCTTCCCCGGCGAGACCGAGGAGGACTTCGAGGCCACCATGGAGGTGGTGCGCCGAGCGCGGTTCAGCGCCGCCTTCACCTTCCAGTACTCGATCCGTCCGGGCACCCCGGCCGGCGAGATGGCCGACCAGGTGCCGAAGACCGTGGTCCAGGAGCGCTACGAGCGGCTGCTGGCGCTGGTCAACCAGACCGCCTGGGAGGAGAACCAGAAGCTGGAGGGCACCGAGGTCGAGGTGATGTTCGCCGCGGGGGAGGGCAAGAAGGACGCCGAGACCCACCGCATGACCGGCCGTTCCCGCGACAACCGCCTGGTGCACGTCACCGTCCCCACCGAGCCCGAGCTGCGGCCCCGCCCCGGGGACATCGCCCGCACCGTCATCACCCACGGCGCCCCGCACCACCTCAATGCCGACGCCGGCATCACCGGCCTGCGCCGGACCCGCGGTGGCGATGCCTGGCAGGCGGTGCACGAGGCCCCGCCGGTACCCACGGGCGTCAGCCTGGGGATGCCGGGCATCGGCGCGCCCGCCAGCTGAGGCAAAGGCACTCCTGCCGGACACGCACCGAGGGGCGGATGGATGACCATCCGCCCCTCGGCATGTCGTGTGTGTCGAAGCCTCGCTCAGAGGTTGCCGGTGCGGTTCTTGACCGCATCCTGGCCCTGGTCGACCTTGTCGGCGTACTTGCCGCCGGTGCGAGCGTCGAACGCGTCGCCTGCCTTGTCCACTCCCGCATCAACCTTGTCCTGGTTGGCGTTCACGGCGTCCTTGGCCTTGTCGATCAGGCTTCCCTCGTCACCGCTGAGGGCTTCCTTCGCCTTGTCCAGCAGACCCATAGGCCCGGTCCTTTCGTTCGACGACACCCCGTGTCCGGGGATGGCCTCCATCCTGCACCCCTGCGGGGGTGTACGGCGGGCTTTCTGTAGACATTTGTCCGATCGTGCGGCCTTTCAGCCGATGGCGAATTTCCGCGTCCGGACGGCCCCCGGCCACAATGGCGGGGTGATTCCTCCGCTGGTCGTGCTGAACGGCCCCACCGCATCTGGCAAGTCCAGCCTGGCGATCGAGGTCTGCCTGCAGCTCGCGGACCGGGGACGGCCGGCTGAGGTGGTCAATGCCGACTCCATGCTGGTCTACCGGGGCATGGACATCGGCACCGCCAAGCCGACGCGCGAGGAGCTTGCTCTGGTGCCCCACCACCTCGTCGACATTGCGGAGGTCACCGAACCGGCCTCGGTGGCCGACTTCCAGGCCAGGGCCCGTGAGGTGGTCGCCGAGCTGCGCGCGGCCGGCGTGGTGCCGCTGCTGGTGGGCGGCTCGGCCCTCTACGTGCACGCCATCGTGGACCACTTCTCCTTCCCGGGCACCGATCCCGAGGTGCGCGCCCGCTGGGAGCAGGAGCTGGCAGCCGTCGGGCCCAAGGCGCTGCACGCCCAGCTGGCCGCCCGCGACCCGCAGGTGGCCGCCAGCATCCTGCCCGGCAACGGGCGACGCATCGTGCGCGCCCTGGAGGTGCTGGAGCTCAGCGGCGGCTTCACCCCGCAGCTGCCGGAGTGGAGCTACGCCCTGGACGACGTGCACCAGTTCGGCCTGCGGCTGGAGCGCACCACCATGGACCGGCGCATCGACGAGCGGGTGGACGTGATGTTCGCCGAGGGTCTGGTCGAGGAGGTGCGCCGCCTGGAGGGCCAAGGGCTGCGCGAGGGGCTGACCGCCTCCCGGGCGCTGGGCTATCGCCAGGTGCTGTCCTTCCTGGACGGAGACCTGAGCGAGCAGGAGGCGCGTGAGCGCACCAAGAGCGGCACCCGCCGCTTCGCCCGCAAACAGCTGGCCTGGTTCCGGCGCGACCCCCGGGTGACCTGGCTCGACGCGGACCCGCCGGCCACCACCGAGCAGCTGGCGCGCCAGGTCCTTGAGGCGCTACCTGCTTGAGTGATGGTGACGGGGGTGCTGCTCCCGGACCCGCCACAGCCTGCCGGGCCGGTAGCGTTGCCGCCATGAAGAGCTTGACGTTCACCAAGGGCCACGGCACCCGCAACGACTTCGTGATCATCGCGGACCGCCACGGCATGGTGCCGGTGACCGCGGCCGAGGTGCGCTTCCTGTGCGACCGCCGCGGCGGGATCGGTGCGGACGGCCTGCTGCGCGTCACGATGGCCGGCCAGATGCCGGACTGGGACGGCCCGAAGGACCTGTGGTTCATGGACTACCGCAATGCCGACGGCTCGATCGCCGAGATGTGCGGCAACGGTCTGCGGGTCTTCGCGCGCTACCTGATGGAGAACGACCTGGTGGAGGTGGCGGAGCACTTCGACGTCGCCACCCGCGCCGGGGTGCGCCGGATCTGGCCGCAGCTGGACGGCACGATCCGCACCAGCATGGGACGGGTGGGCGTGGCACAGGGACCGGTGACGGTCTCGACCACCCAGGGATCGTGGGCCGCCACGCAGGTGGACGTCGGCAACCCGCATGCGGTGGTGGTGCTCGACGAGCAGGTCAGCCTGGCCGAGCTTGACCTCTCCCGTGCCCCCGAGGTGCCCGCCGAGGCCTATCCGCAGGGCGCCAATGTGGAGTTCGTCGAGGTGCTCGACGAGCGCCACATCCGGATGCGGGTCCACGAGCGTGGCTCCGGCGAGACGATGAGCTGTGGCACAGGCACGGTCGCGGCGGCAGCCGCCCACGCCCGGCTGACCGGCCTGGGTGACGGCGAGGTGCGCGTCGACGTGCCCGGTGGGACGCTGCGGGTCGGCCTGGCCGAGGGCGAGGCGACGCTGTGCGGGCCGGCTGTCCTGGTGGCCCGCGGCGAGGCGATGCTCCCGGACAACCTCTGAGCCGCTGCGCCTGGGGCTTAATTGGCTGGTGGGGGCGCGGAGCAGGTGGCAAGCTGGTCGGACGATGACTTCACGCACACCTGACGACTTCGACGACCTCCATGACGAGGAGCTCGACCTCGACCCGGAGGCCTCCGATCCCGAGGAGATGGCCGCCGCCTACGACGCCGACGGCCTGCAGCTCGACCTCGCCGACCGCCTCTCGCTGAAGCGGGTGGCCGGCATGTCCACCCAGGTCGCCGACATCTCCGAGGTGGAGTACCGCGACCTGCAGCTGGAGCGCGTCGTGCTGATCAGCGTCTGGACCTCGGGCAGCGAGGCCGATGCCGAGAACGCCATGGCCGAGCTGAAACTGCTGGCCGAGACCGCCGGTGCGCAGGTCCTGGAGGGCCTGATCCAGCGCCGCAAGTCCGCCGACCCGGCCACCTATGTGGGCCGCGGCAAGGTGGACGAGTTGCGCGAGGTGGTCGTCGCCACCGGTGCCGACACCGTGGTCTGCGACGGTGAGCTGCAGCCCGCACAGCTGCGCAACCTGGAGGACCGGGTCAAGGTCAAGGTGATCGACCGCACCGCGCTGATTCTCGACATCTTCGCCCAGCACGCCAAGTCCACCGAGGGCAAGACCCAGGTGGAGCTGGCCCAGCTGCAGTACATGAAGCAGCGGCTGCGCGGCTGGGGCGGCAACCTGTCGCGCCAGGCCGGCGGCCGGGCGGCCGGTGGTGCCGGCATCGGCGGCCGTGGCCCGGGCGAGACCAAGATCGAGACCGACCGCCGTCGGATCAACACCCGGATCGCCATCCTGCGCCAGCGGATGCGTGACCTGGACGCCACCCGCGCCAACAAGCGCGCCGACCGCCGTCGCAACCGGATCCCGTCGATCGCGATCGTCGGCTACACCAATGCCGGCAAGTCCTCGCTGCTCAACCGGATCACCAATGCCGGTGTGCTGGTGGAGGACGCCCTGTTCGCCACGCTGGATCCCACCACCCGTCGCCATGCCACCCCGGACGGCCGGGTCTACACCCTCACCGACACCGTCGGCTTCGTGCGCCACCTGCCCCATGACCTGGTGGAGGCCTTCAAGTCGACCCTGGAGGAGGCGGCCGCGGCCGACCTGCTGCTGCACGTGGTGGACGGCTCGGACGCCGACCCGGTGGGCCAGGTGCAGGCCGTGCGTCAGGTGCTGAACGAGATCGGTGCCGGTGAGGTGCCCGAGCAGCTGGTGATCAACAAGATCGACCGGGCCGATGCCGACAGCCTGCAGGTGCTGCGCACCACCTACCCGGAGGCGGTCTTCGTCTCAGCCCGCACCGGGGAGGGGATCGAGCAGCTGCGCGCCCTGGCGGAGAACCGGCTGCCCAGCCCCGAGGTGCAGGTGGATGCGCTGATTCCCTACGAGCGCGGTGACCTGGTGGACAAGATCCACCGCAACGGGCAGTTCCTCACCATGGAGCACACCGGCGAGGGCACCCGCGTGGTGGCCCGGGTGCACCCCGAGCTGGCCGGCGAGCTGAAGCCCTTCGAGGTGGCCGCGCGCGGGTAGGCTGTCGGGGTGCCCGAGAAGACCGACGTGACCTCTGCAGACGTGCTCCAGGCGGCGGTCGAGGGAATCGGCGGCACGCCCCGCGAGGGACAGCAGGTGATGAGCCGTGCCATCGAGCAGGCGATCGACACCGGTGAGCACCTCTTGGTGCAGGCCGGCACCGGCACCGGCAAGTCGCTGGGCTACCTGGCGCCCGCCCTGCTGCACGTACAGGGCACCAAGCAGCGCGTCGTGATCGCCACCGCCACGCTCGCCCTGCAGGCGCAGCTGGCGCACACCGACATCCCCAATGCCCTGGATGCGGTGGAGAAGGTCACCGGGCGTCGCCCCAGCCATGCCGTGCTGAAGGGACGCACCAACTACGCCTGCCTGCTCAAGACGCGCGACGGGGTGGCCGACAGCCAGGACAGCCTGCTGGGCGGCACCGAGCTGGCCACCAGCCTGAAGGACTCGCAGGCCGACGTGGAGTCGGTGCTCGGCGCGGAGGTGCTGATGCTGCGCAGCTGGGCGGAGGAGCAGCTGGAGGCCAAGGAGCTGGCCGACCGCGACGACGCCCCGGCCCATTCCCCGCGGGCCTGGAACCTGGTCTCGATGCCGGTGCGCGAGTGCCTGGGCGCCCAGCGCTGCCCCTACGGCCAGGAGTGCTTCGTGGAGGCCTCCCGGGAGAAGGCGCGCTCGGCGCAGCTGGTGGTCACCAACCATGCCCTGCTGGCGATCGACGCCATGCACGGCAACACCGCGCTCCCGGAGCACGAGGTGGTCATCATCGACGAGGCCCACGAGCTGGTCAGCCGGGTCACCGGTGCCGCCAGCGCGGAGCTGAGCCCGCAGCTGGTGGAGCGGGTGGCCAAGCGGGTGCTGCCCTGGTTGGACGACGACCTGGGCCTGGAATTCCTGGAGCAGGGCGATGTGCTGCGCGCCGCCCTGGACGACAGCGAGCTGGAACGGATCACCACGCCGGGTGCCGCCAGCGCCGCCTTCGAGTCGGTGCGCGACGTGGCGCGTCGCGTGGTCTCGGCACTGGGGACCAAGGAGAAGGGCGCCAAGGGAGAGGTCGACCCGGAGAAGAGCCAGGCCTCGGCCGCGGCCAAGGAGGTCTTCGACATCGCCGAGCGGATGGCCGACCTGTCGGTGCACGACGTGGTCTGGGTGAGCGAGCGCGAGCGCTTCGGCCGTCAGGCCCACGTCGCGCCGCTGAGCGTCGCCGGGCTGATGCGGGAGCGGGTGCTGGGGCAGGCCACCACGGTGATGACCTCGGCCACGCTCAAGATCGGTGGCGACTTCGAGCAGGTGGCGGGCCAGATCGGCCTCAAGCGCGCCGACCGGCTCGCCGACGAGCGCCATGACCCGGACAACCCGCTGGCCTGGCGCGGGCTGGATGTCGGCACCCCCTTCGACTATCCCCGTCAGGGCATCCTCTACGTCGCCACCTCGCTGCCGAACCCTCGCCGTGAGGGGATCACGCCGGAGGCGCTGGAGGAGGTGGCCGAGCTGGTCTGGGCGGCCGGCGGCCGCACCCTGGGGCTGTTCGCCTCGCAGAAGGCCGCGGAGACGGCTGCCGCCCACGTGCGCAAGCAGCTGCCGAAGATGACCATCCTGTGCCAGGGCGATGCCCAGCTTTCGGAGCTGACCAAGCGTTTCGTCGCCGAGCCGGAGGTCTGCCTGTTCGGCACGGTCTCGCTGTGGCAGGGCATCGACGTGCCGGGCGACACCTGCGAGCTGGTTGTCATCGACAAGATCCCCTTCCCACGGCCCGACGACCCGCTGATGCAGGCCCGCCAGCAGGCCGTGGTGGACAACGGCGGCAACGGCTTCATGGCCGTGCCCGCCACCCATGCCGGTCTGCTGCTGGCCCAGGGTGCGGGCCGGCTGATCCGACGGGTGAGCGACCGTGGTGTCGTGGCGGTGCTGGATCCGCGCCTGGTCACGGCTCGCTACGGCGGCTTCCTGCGGGCCTCGATGCCCGACTTCTGGATGACGCGCGACCGTGAGGTGGCGGTGCAGGCGCTGCGACGGCTGCAGGAGGGTCGCGGCTGATCCGCCGGGCGGGCGCTGTCCGCTCCGCGCAGGAAGGTCGGTTCAGCCCTGCAGCAGGTCCTGCCAGGCGGGGGCGAGCTCGTCGTCGAACTCCACCAGCTTGGTGCGCGAGGTCTGGCCGGAGACGATCTCCAGCCGGTTGGGCCGGGTGCCCAGCGCCTTGGCGAGCGCGGCCAGCACGGCCTTGTTGGCCCTGCCGTCCACCGCGGGGGCGTTCACCTGCACCACCAGGGCCGGCTCTCCCTGAGGGTCGTGCATGCCTCCGACGTGCGTACGTGAGGCGCCGGGCTTGACCCGGATCGGGCGTCGCACCTCAGACGCGGCGCAGCACCGCGACCACCTTGCCGAGGATGGTGGCGTGGTTGCCGTCGATGGGGGAGTAGTTCTCGTTGTGCGGCATCAGCCAGACCTGGCCGGGCTCACGTCGGAAGGTCTTGACGGTGGCCTCGTCGTCCAGCAGGGCCGCCACGATGTCACCGTTGACGGCATCGTTCTGCTGCCGGACCACGACGTAGTCGCCGTCGCAGATCGCGGCATCCACCATGGAGTCGCCGTGCACCTCCAGCAGGAAGACCGTCCCCTCACCGACCAGCTGCTTGGGCAGGGGGAAGACGTCCTCGACGCGCTCCTCGGCCAGGATCGGGCCGCCGGCCGCGATCCGCCCCACCATGGGCACGTTGACCGCGCTGGGGAAGGAGTCGTGCAGGCCCGTGACGTCCCCGTCCACCTCCGGCGCGCTGGCCGGGGCGGGGGTGCGCGGCTGCAGCGAGCTGGGCAGGTTCAGTTCCATGGCCCGCGGCCGGTTCGGGTCGCGGTGCACATAGCCCTTGGCCTCCAGCTGCTTGAGCTGGTGGGCGACGCTGGAGGAGGAGGCCAGGCCGGCGGCATCGCAGATCTCGCGAATGCTCGGCGGGTAGCCGCGCGAGGCGGTCACGTCGCGGATGATCACCAGGATGCGACGCTGGCGCGCGGTCAGGCCGTCGGCGTCCACGGTGGCGGGCTGCTCCTTGCGCCCACGTCCTGGCCCGGCCAGCTCCTGACGAACCTGTTCGTTGGTGGGCCGGCCGACCCCGCGCCGGGTGCCGGGGCGTCCGCCCGTGCTCTGCTTCTCGTCGCCTGTCGCCATGGCTCGACAGTAGTGCTTCACGCGAGGTGATTCAAACACCTGTTCGATCTGGTGGGCGCGTGTCGGGCGGCCGCGAAAAAATTGTCAGAGGCGCCTGTTTGACTCCTTCCAGTCGCCCGGGGCCGCGGTCCAGGATCACGAAAAGATCACGTCATTCGAATGGATGTTTGATTGACGGGCCTGGCGGCGCTAGTGTGATGGCATCGAACACCTGTTCGAGGGCGGATGGCCCACGGAAGAGGTTCGCCAGGACAAGGAGTACGAGATGAGCGCAACACTGACTGCCCGCAGCACCGTCACCCCGGTGAAGCACCGTCGCCGTCGGGAGTCCCTGCGTGGCCCCGTGGCGAGGCCCCAGGCCGCCACGGCACCCCTTGCCCGCCCCGCCCAGCCCGCCGGGCCGGTCGTGGCCGGCCGGCCGATCGAGCTGGTGCTGGCGCCGCGTACCGCCACCCGGGCGCATGCTGCGGCCCAGCCCATGGGTCCGGTGCGCCTCACCGACCGCGGCCTGCTGGCCGTCATGGTGCTGCTGGCAGTGCTGACCGTCGCCACGGTGACCGTCGGCTTGGTGGCCTTCTTCGGGGTCAGCAACGCCCCGCTGGAGCAGCAGCCCGCCCAGCAGGACGTGAGCATCGCACTGCAGCGCTGAGGCTCCTCAACCCGCGTCGCCTCCGGGTGCTCCGTCGCCACGACGTGACTGGTCCACCGCATGACAATGGCCCCCAGCCCGAGTGCTGGAGGCCATTGTCGCTCAGCGTGCCGGTGGCACGACGAGGTGGATCACTTGGCGTCGACGACCACGGTCTTCATGATCTTGTCGGCGAAGGTCTGGCGCTTGGCATCCCACAGCGGCCACAGGTAGCCGATGTAGCAGATGTTGTCCAGGACGTGGCAGATGTCGCGGAGGAAGGCCTTGCCGGCGCCGATCGGCTGGCCGGTCATCTCGTCGAGCAGCTTGATGCCCAGCACGGACTTGCCGACGCTCTGGCCGGTGCGGCCGGCGCGCAGCCAGCGGTTCCACAGCGTCCAGCCGAAGGCCAGCGCCAGGAAGACCATGGCCACCGGCCAGTTGCCGTCGGTGAGCTGCGCCCCGGTGTTCTGGTCGTAATCGGGCATGAAGTTGCTCGCGATGCCACCCAGGATCGCACCGGGGATCGAGTCGATGATGTTGGCGGCCACGCGCTTGAACCAGCTCGAGAGCTGCGGGGTGGCGGCACCGGGCTGGTAGCCGTAGGCGGGCTGGCCGTAGCCGGCGCCCGGAGCGACGTAGCCGGCCTGCTGGCCGTAGGGATCGGCCGGGGCCGTGCCATAGGGATCGCTCTGCGGGACGGAGGTGCCGTACGGGTCGCTCTGCGGGGCAGAGGCGGCGTAGGGGTCGGTGGGGGCGGTGCCGTAGGGGTTCTGGCTGCCCGCATTGTGCTGGTTGTCGGGCCAGCTGCCCTCGGGCACCTGGCCCTGGTGGTTGGTCGGGTCGTTGCTCACGGAAGACTCCTGGGAAGGCATCGGTTGACGGAACAAGTTGATGGTAGGGGGACAGAGGGTCGCCTTCGGGGAGGCGGGCGGCGTGCCTCGGCGCTCGATGGTCTCCCGTCCAGGGGGTGGGCCGGCCACGCGTCACAATGGCTCCATGTCCTGCGATGCCGCCGAGCCCTTCAGCTCGACCCGAGCGCTGCGCGCCGTGGCGAGTTTTGCCGCTGTCTGCGGGGCCCAGGGCGCAGCTGTGATGCTGCTCGGACGGGGCCTGCCCTGCCCGCTGCGGGCTACCACGGGACTGCTCTGCCCGCTCTGTGGGGCCACCACCGGCGGTCTGGCGCTGCTGCACGGGCACGTCGGCCAGGCCTGGGCCGCGAACCCCTTCGCCATGCTGCTGCTGGCGGGTCTGGCGTTGTCCACCCTGGCCTGGACGGTGGAGGCGCTCGGCGGACCCGCGCTGCGACCGCCGCGGCGGTGGCGACCGCTCTCGGGGGACCGGGTCCTGCTGGTGCTCGGCATCGTCGGCCTGGGCTTCGCGCTGTGGCGCAACCTGGCCTGATCCCCAGGGCGACACGCCCGGTCCGGCGTGTCGCCAAACTGAAGATTTCGGTACTCGACCGACCTCCGGCAGGCCGCTCCCCGCGGGGCGTGCCAAGGATCGCCCGGCGTGTCGCTGCCGGGCCTGCGCCGCAGCCCTGAATGGCCGCGCGTCCAGCTTGACCTTGTGGTGACGCCGACCTACGGTATCTACATCTAGTGGTTACAAACCTGTGGTTCATCCACAAGTTGTGGTTTTTGTCCACCGCTTGTCCACAGGCTGTCCACATCACCATCCACAGCCGGGGGGCCTGTCCGGGCCACCGGCATGCCCTCAGCTCGCCCGAAGGGAGCACCATGCACTGCCCGTTCTGCCGTCATGGCGACACGCGCGTGCTCGACTCCCGGGTCACCGACGACGGGTGCAGCATCCGCCGTCGGCGCCAGTGCGGCGAGTGCGACCGACGGTTCACCACCATCGAGCAGATGCAGCTGGTCGTGAAGAAGAAGACCGGCGTGGTGGAACCCTTCAACCGCGACAAGGTCATCTCCGGTGTCCGCAAGGCCTGCAAGGGTCGACCGGTCAGCGAGGCCGACCTGGCCCGGCTGGGGCAGCAGGTGGAGGAGACGTTGCGCGCCTCCGGCCTGGCGGAGGTGCCCACCGACGAGGTGGGCGTGGCCATCCTGGCCCCGCTCCGCAAGCTCGACGCCGTCGCCTACCTGCGGTTCGCGAGCGTCTACAAGCACTACCAGAGCGTCGATGACTTCGAGGCCGAGATCGCCAACCTGCGTGAGCAGAGCGGTCCCGGCGGCGCCTCGGGCTGACCAGCCGGCCCAGCGAGCACCACCCGCGGGGCGCAGCGCGCCCTGCACCAGATCCAAGAGCACGACCAGACAACACCCCTATGAAGGCGGAAGGCCAGTACAGATGAGCGAGACCACCCGGACGACGCGCCGCAGGAACAGCAAGCCCGAGGGCTTGAAGATCGAGCGTGTCTTCTCCACCGAGGGCGTGCACCCCTACGACGAGGTCACCTGGGAGAAGCGCGACGTCGTCCAGACCAACTGGAAGACCGGCGAGAACGTCTTCGAGCAGAAGGGCGTGGACTTCCCCGACTTCTGGAGCGTCAACGCCTCCACCATCGTCACCACCAAGTACTTCCGCGGTGCGCTGGGCACCGAGGCCCGCGAGACCGGCCTGCGCCAGCTCATCGACCGCGTCGTGAAGACCTACTCCAAGGCCGGCCTGGACAACGGCTACTTCGCCTCCGCCGCCGACGCGCAGGTCTTCGAGGACGAGCTCACCTGGATGCTGCTGCACCAGTACTTCAGCTTCAACTCCCCGGTCTGGTTCAACGTGGGCACCGCCAGCCCGCAGCAGGTCAGCGCCTGCTTCATCCTCTCGGTCGACGACTCCATGGACTCGATCCTGAACTGGTACCGCGAGGAGGGCTTCATCTTCAAGGGCGGCTCCGGCGCCGGCCTGAACCTGTCGCGGATCCGCTCCTCCAAGGAGCTGCTCAGCTCCGGCGGCACCGCCTCCGGCCCGGTCTCCTTCATGCGTGGCGCCGATGCCTCGGCCGGCACCATCAAGTCCGGTGGCGCCACCCGTCGCGCCGCCAAGATGGTCGTGCTGGACGTCGACCACCCCGACATCGAGGAGTTCGTCGAGACCAAGGCGCGCGAGGAGGACAAGATCCGCGCCCTGCGCGACGCCGGCTTCGACATGGACCTGGGCGGCAAGGACATCACCAGCGTCCAGTACCAGAACGCCAACAACTCGGTGCGTGTCAGCGACGAGTTCATGCAGGCCGTCGAGTCCGACTCGCTGTTCGGGCTGCGCTCGCGCACCGATGGTTCGGTGATCGAGGAGGTCAAGGCCACCGAGCTGTTCAACAAGATCGCCAAGGCCGCCTGGGAGTGCGCCGATCCGGGCATCCAGTACGACGACACCATCAATGCCTGGCACACCAACCCGGTGACCGGTCCGATCACCGCCTCGAACCCCTGCAGCGAGTACATGAGCCTGGACAACTCGTCCTGCAACCTGGCCAGCCTCAACCTGCTGAAGTTCCTGGCCGAGGACGACGTCTTCGACGTGGAGCGCTTCACCAAGGCCGTCGAGCTGATCATCACCGCGATGGACATCAGCATCTGCTTCGCCGACTTCCCGACCGAGTCCATCGGCGAGACCACCCGCAACTTCCGCCAGCTCGGCATCGGCTACGCCAACCTGGGCGCCCTGCTGATGGCGCTCGGCAAGGGCTACGACTCCGAGGGTGGCCGCCAGCTGGCCGCCGCCATCACCTCGCTGATGACCGGCACCTCCTACCGTCGCTCCGCCGAGCTCGCCGCAGTGGTGGGCCCGTACAACGGCTTCGAGGAGAATGCCGACGCGCACAAGAAGGTGATGCGCAAGCACCAGTCCGCCAACGACGCACTGCGTCCGCTGGGCGGCAACGACCAGCTGGTGGCCAAGGCTGCCGGCGAGCAGTGGGACCAGGTGGTCCAGCTGGGCATCGAGAACGGCTACCGCAACGCCCAGGCCTCCGTGCTGGCCCCCACCGGCACCATCGGCTTCATGATGGACTGCGACACCACCGGCGTGGAGCCCGACTTCAGCCTGGTCAAGTTCAAGAAGCTGGTCGGCGGCGGCTCCATGCAGATCGTCAACCAGACCATCCCGCGGGCCCTGAAGAACCTGGGCTACACCCGCGAGCAGGCCGATGCCGTGGTGTCCTACATCGCCGAGCACGGCCACGTGATCGGCGCGCCGCACCTGCGCACCGCCGACTACGAGGTCTTCGACTGCGCCATGGGCGCGCGCGCCATCAAGCCGATGGGCCACGTGCGCATGATGGCCGCGGTGCAGCCCTTCCTGTCGGGTGCCATCTCCAAGACGGTCAACCTGCCGGAGAGCGCCACTGTCGAGGAGATCGCCGACGTCTACCTGCAGGGCTGGCGGATGGGCCTCAAGGCCCTGGCCGTCTACCGCGACAACTGCAAGGTGGGCCAGCCGCTGTCCGACGCCAAGAAGAAGGAGGAGAAGGCGCCCGAGGCCGTTGCTCCCGAGGTGCGCGTCGAGTACCGCCCGCGTCGCCAGCGCCTGCCCAAGTCCCGTGTGGGCCGCACCACCAGCTTCACCGTGGGTGGCGCCGAGGGCTACATGACCTCCAGCGAGTACGCCAACGGGGAGCTCGGTGAGGTCTTCCTCAAGCTCGGCAAGCAGGGCTCCACCCTGGCCGGCGTGATGGACGCCTTCTCGATCGCGATCTCCATCGCGCTGCAGTACGGCGTGCCGCTGGAGACCTACGTCCAGAAGTTCACCAACCAGAAGTTCGAGCCGGCCGGCATGACCGACGACCCGGACATCCGTATCGCCCAGTCGATCATGGACTACATCTTCCGCCGTCTGGCGCTGGACTACCTGTCCTTCGACGAGCGCAGCGAGCTGGGCATCTTCACCTCCGCCGAGCGCGCCCGCTACGTGGAGACCGGCTCCTACCTGAGCGAGGAGGACGAGGCCGACATGCCCGAGTCCGAATCGCTCAAGAACGACGCGGCCGACGACCTGCGGGTGGACGAGCGCGGCCCGGTGCAGCCCTCGCTGATCCAGGTCAGCCCGGCGAACCAGGAGAGCCAGGACGTCACCGCGGGTGCGCACACCACCACGGAGATGATGGAGAACGTCACCGGCCACGCCATCGACGCGCCGCTCTGCCTGACCTGCGGCACCAAGATGCGTCCCTCCGGTTCCTGCTACGTCTGCGAGGGCTGCGGCTCCACCAGCGGCTGCAGCTGATCCACGGCACGCTCCTGACCGGCGGCGCATCCCTCGCGGGTGCGCCGCCGGTCGCATGCCGGGGGAGTGCTGTGCCGAGGAACGGACCCGGTCCCGGCCAGCGGGAATTGGCTCGGTAGTCTAGGGGTCAATTCCCGTTCGCCTGCTGAGAAGGAGATCTCGATGACCCGCCGCCCCCTCGCCCTGCTGGCCGTTGGATGTCTGCTGCTCAGCGCCTGCTCCTCCTCGACGCCGGCTGCGGAGTCCACCACCGCGCCCTCGGCTGCCGCATCGGCGGCCAGCCCCGCCGGCGGCGGTTGGCTGCAGCAGCTCGGCGTGGACCAGAGCGACGCGGTGGCCGTGATCGAGGCGATGGAGGCCTCGAGCACGCCGCGACCCGTCGACATGAAGGCCTCGGTGCGCTACGACAAGCTGGTGCTGGCCGACGAGCAGGGGGAGCGCGAGCTCCCGATCCGCAACGGCAAGTTCTACCTGTCCATCGCGCCGTACGTGGACCAGACCCACGAGTGCTTCGCCCACAGCCTGTCCGGCTGCCAGGGCGAGCAGACCGGCAAGCCGGTCCACGTCACGATCACCGACGCCCAGGGCGCCACCCTCGTGGACACCGATGCCACCACCCACTCCAACGGCTTCGTCGGCTTCTGGCTGCCGCGCGACATCTCCGGCAAGGTCACCGTCACCCTCGACGGGCGCACCGGCACCGTCCCCTTCTCCACCACGGCCGACAGCCCCACCTGCCTGACCACTCTCCAGGTGGCCTGAGGCCTCCCGGCCCTTGGAGCACGAAGCCCTGGCACAGCAGCGCCCAGGTGGCGGCGAATCGCCGTCGCAGGACGAGGTGGACGACGCCGAAGACGAGCGAGATCACCAGGGGGAAGACCGCAGTGGAACCAACCTGCGTCAGACCGTGGACCAGGCCCCAGACAAAGCCCAGGTCGCTCTGCCCGTGGTGAGGGCCGGGCGTCGTGCTGCCCAGGCGAGCAGGGCCGAGCCCAGCCAGGTGCCCAGCACACCCAGCGAGGACCGCGGCTGGGAGGGGTGCACCACCAGGCCGTGGCGCCACAGACCGACCATCGAGACAGTGAGCAGCACCAGGGCGGCCGCCGCGACCGGACCGTTCTGACGCTCACCGAGCGGCGGGATGAGTGCCGCGTCCAGCCGGGCCACCAGCGGCACCACCACGGCCAGCAGCACCAGGGCCACCACCAGCGTGAACAGCGGGAAGGTGAAGACGCCGGCCAGTGAGGGCCACAGCATGCCCAGCCCGATGCCGACGCCGAAGGCGGCCACCACGCACGGCATGTGCCACAGGTAGATGGTCATCAGCAGGGCGTTGACCACCGTCATGGCCCGGTTCACGCGGGGCCGGCGCAGCACTGGGTGGTCGCGGTGCGAGAGCAGGCCCAGCACGCCGGTCTGCGCCAGGGCGAGCCAGGCCATCGCCACCGTGGGCGGCTGCAGGTTGGAGACCCACCGCGAGCCCATGCCCAGGGCCGGCACCGGCCAGCCGGAGTGCAGCAGCAGCACGATCATCGCCACCCCGACGGCGATCGCGGCCAGCGGCTGCCACAGCGGCCCGCGGCGCAGGAAGCCGCGCTGGTGGGCGATGCCGATCTGGTGGCAGGCCAGCCAGGCGAAGGCCAGGTTCCAGTAGCGCAGGTCCAGGTTGTCGGTGCGGATGGCCCACAGGTCCACCGCGGTGGCCGCCGCGAACAGGGCGGCCGTGGCCAGGTGACCGAAGCGGTCGTGCGCGGCCACCAGGGCCGGGGCCAGCAGCACGATGAGCAGGTAGGTGACCAGGAACCAGAGCAGCTTGGTGAGGTTGTGGCTGACGAAGACGGCCTGGTCCAGGTGGCCGGTCCAGGCGGCAATGGTGGCGGGCACGGCGAAGATGGTGACGAACTCGGTGGTGGGGCCCACCAGACGCCGTCCCCGGTTGGCCCAGTAGTGGGCCAGGCCGGTGCCACGCCGGTGCATCTTGTCCACCACGACGGCGTGGGCATATCCGCCGGCCACGAAGAAGACCGGCATCACCATCAGCAGCCAGCTGCCGTACCAGCCCACCGGCCCCAGCTCCATGGTGCGGGCGGTCCAGCCCTGCGGTCCGTGGGAGACGCGCCACAGGCCGGCATGGAAGAGGACCACCAGACATACGGACAGAGCGCGAGCCGCATCGATCAGCAGCTCGCGCTCCGTGGTGGTGCTGGTGGGCGGCATGGCCGCCAGCCTAGGGCCGGCTGGGTCGTCCGCCCGTGATGCCCGCGCAGGGTGCGGGTCGTGTCCGACTCAGGCGCCGGTGTTCTCCGTGCTCTCGGCGGGGCGCTGGCCCAGCTCCTGGTCCAGGCGCAGCAGGCCGGGGCCGTCGTCGTCGATCAGCTTGATCCGCCCGACGATCTCGCTGACCGTGCTCTCCTCCTCGATCTGCTCCTCGATGAACCAGCTGAGCAGCGGGCGGGAGTCGAGGTCTCCGGCGGCATCTCCCTCGCGGTAGAGGTTGCGGATCGCCTCGGAGACCTTCTGCTCGTGCTCGAGGGCTGCGGTGAAGACATCGAGCGGGGTCATGCTCGCCGCCATCTCGGGGGCGGCGATGGTGCCGATGCGCGGGTGGTTGTCGCGGTCCAGCAGGTGGTCGATGAACTTGTTGGCGTGGACGATCTCCTCGTCGGCCTGGTGGCGCAGCCAGGCGGCCATGCCCGGCAGGTCCTGGGCGTCGACCTCGATCGCGAGCTGGCGGTAGACCGTGGAGGCCTCCAGCTCGAGGGTGATCTGGTCGTTGAACAGCTTCTCCATCTCCTGGGTCATCTTCATGGCTCCAACGCTAACAAGAGCACGGAAGTGCTAGCGTGCGAAATTGAACGGGATAAGCCGTGTCAAACATTGGATGAGGAGCCAGATGTCAACCCCACTGGAACAACCACCCCTCAAGAAGGCCACCATGATGGTGGGCAAGGGCTGGGTGCAGGCCGTCGCACTGGTCATGCTCTTCGGCTCCTTCGTGATGGGCCTGCTCGCCTACCGCACCTACACCGACTCCATGCCGATGCCGACCAGCGTGGTCGCCTCGGACGGGACCACCCTCTACACCAGGGCCGACATCTACAAGGGCCAGGAGGTCTTCACGCGTCGCGGCCTGCAGCAGTACGGCTCGATCGTGGGCCACGGCGCCTAACTGGGCCCGGACTTCACCGCCGACTACCTGCGCCGTTCCACCGACCTGGTGGCCGAGCAGTTCGCCGCCCAGGGGGTGAAGGACTCGCGCCAGCGTGTCGTCGACGACTTCCGCACCAACCGCTACGACGAGGCCAGCGGCCGGATCACCTTCACCGCGGAGCAGGCAAAGGCCTACCAGCAGCTCACCCAGCACTACACCGACTACTTCGGCAAGGACGCCAAGGCCAACGGGCTGAGCGCCGACTTCATCACCGATCCCACCGAGATCAAGGCGCTGACCAGCTTCTTCAGCTGGACCGCCTGGGCCTCCGCCGCGGAGCGTCCCGGCCACAGCTACTCCTACACCAACAACTGGCCGGCCGAGTCGCGCGTCGACAACAGTCCGACGGCGGACATGATCGTCTGGTCCGCCATGAGCCTGGTGGTGCTGATCGGCGGCACCGGCATCCTGTTCGCCATCTATGGCCGCTGGAGCCGCAAGATCGGCTGGCACTCCGAGGAGGTGCCCGCGGTCAGCTACCGCCAGCCCGGACAGGTGGCCCTCACCCCGGCCCAGCGGGTGACCGCCTGGTTCTTCTTCGTGATCGCCGCCCTCTTCCTGGTGCAGGCCCTGCTGGGTGCCCTCACCGAGCACTACCGCGCCGACCTCACCAGCTTCTTCGGCATCGACATGGCGCAGTGGCTGCCCTTCAACCTGGCCCGCACCTGGCACCTGCAGCTCTCCCTGTTCTGGACGGCGGGCTCCTTCCTGGCGGCCGGCATCTTCCTGGTGCCGCTGATTGCCCGTCGCGAGCCGAAGAAGCAGAACCTGCTCACCTGGATCCTGCTGGGCGCTGTGGTCTTCGTCGTGGTGGGATCGCTGGTCAGTGAGGCGCTCAGCATCCACGGTGTCCCCTGGGCCAAGGGCCCGCTGTTCGCCCAGCAGTGGGAGTGGCTCGACCTGCCGCTGGTCTACCAGGTGCTGCTGACCGCCGGCATGTTCATCTGGATCGGCATCGTCTACCGCGGCATCCGCAGCCGGCTGCGCCACGAGCACAAGGGCAACATGCCCTGGCTCTTCTTCTTCTCCGCGCTGACCATCCCGGCCTTCTACGCGGTGGGCCTGCTGGCCCGCCCGGAGACCCACCTCAGCGTCGCCGACTTCTGGCGCTTCTGGGTGGTGCACCTGTGGGTGGAGGACTTCCTGGAGCTGTTCACCACCGTGATGGTCGCCTATGTCTTCGTGCTGCTGGGCGTGGTGCGCGAGAAGATCGCCCTGGGCATCATCTTCATGGACGCCATCCTGTACTCGATGGGCGGCGTGATCGGCACCATGCACCACCTGTACTTCTCCGGCACCCCGGTGGAGCACATGGCGCTGGGTGCCTTCTTCTCGGCCGCCGAGGTCATCCCGCTGACCTTCCTGACCGTCGAGGCGTGGGCCTTCATGCAGCTCGGTGCCCGCGACGAGGCCGGCCGGGGCAATCCCTTCCCGCACCGCTGGGCCGTGATGTTCCTGGTGAGCGTGGGCTTCTGGAACTTCCTGGGTGCCGGCGTCTTCGGCTTCCTGATCAACCTGCCGATCGTCAGCTACTACCAGATCGGCACGGCGCTGACCGCGAACCATGCCCACGGCGCCATGATGGGCGTCTACGGCATGCTCGCGATCGGCCTGGCGATGTTCGCGGTGCGCTACTTCATCCCCGACGAGAAGTGGCCGGCCCGGGCGGCGAAGTGGTCCTTCTGGAGCCTCAACATCGGCCTGGCCTGGATGGTCTTCGGCTCGCTGCTGCCGCTGGGCGTCACCCAGCTCTACCACTCGGTGGGCACCGGCTACTACGAGGCCCGATCGCTCGGCTACATCACCACGCCCAGCAATGCGCTGATCGAGTGGCTGCGGCTGCCCGGTGACGTGCTCTTCCTGGTGGGCGGCTGCCTGCCCTTCCTGTGGATCACCTTCCAGGGCGTGCGCCACTGGCGCCACGGGGCCACCACCCACGAGTTCGAGCAGGACCCGCTGTTCGACCGGCTGGACCAGGCCGCGCGCTGATGAGCGAGATCTCGCTGCAGGCCTGGCTCTTCGCCTGCTACAGCGTGGGCCTGGTGGTGGTGAGCTGGCTCTTCGACGTGGTCAGCCGGCGCAGCGCCAAGCGCTCGGCGGAGTGGCGCACCGGGAACTTCGTCTACCACGAGGACTCCGGCGCCTGGAAGTGCCACGAGGACCAGTGGCTGTGGCCGGTGGCCTTCGACCCGGACAAGCGGGTGGTGCGCTACCAGGGCCAGCACGCCATCTGCGGCCGGTGCCCGGCGAAGGCGAGCTGCTCGCCGACGCCGGGCCCCCGCGAGCTCACCCGCGCGGTGGACCCCTGGCCGCACTCGGAGACCGGCCGCTTCCACAGCGGCATCGCCCTGGCCGTCGGGGTCCTGGCGGTGGTCATCGCCCTGGTGCAGCTCTGCCTGGCCAGCTCCCTGCTGGAGGCCCTGCTGCTGGGGGCCGTGCTGGTGCTGGCCCTGGCCTCGGCGGTGCCGCTGGCCCGCCACCTGTGGAACGAGCCCGTGGACTATCCCGAGCACGTCCCGCTGGCCGGCGGCTCGGTGCCGTTGGCCGACCCCGTGCTGCGGCCGGGCGCCGACCGGGAACCGGTGGACCTGGAGACCCTGATCGACCGGCACGCCCGCAGTGTGTCCGCCCGCCCCGACAAGCGAGCCCGTCAATCGAAGGAGACAAGAGCATGAACCCGTGGATCGCCATCGTGCTGGCCGTGGTGGTCCTGGTGGCCGCCTTCATCGCCACCAGCATCAAGGTCATCAGCGAGTACGAGCGCGGTGTGGTCTTCCGGCTCGGCCGGCTGCGCCCGCTCTACCGGCCCGGCCTGCACGTCGTGCTGCCCGGCCTGGAGCAGCTGCAGCGGGTGGACCAGCGCGTGGTCACCCTCACCATCCCGCCGCAGGAGGTGATCACCAAGGACAACGTCCCGGCTCGGGTCAACGCAGTGGTGCTGTTCAACGTCGTCGACCCGGTGAGGGCGGTGATGGAAGTGGAGAACTATGCGGTGGCCACCAGCCAGATCGCGCAGACCACCCTGCGCTCCATCCTGGGCCGGGCAGACCTGGACACCCTGCTCGCCCACCGCGAGGAGCTGAACAAGGACCTGCGCACCATCATCGAGCTGCAGACCCGCCCCTGGGGCGTCGACGTGGGCGTGGTGGAGATCAAGGACGTCGAGATCCCCGAGCAGATGCAGCGCGCCATGGCGCGTGAGGCGGAGGCCGAGCGGGAGCGTCGCGCCAAGGTGATCAATGCCCGGGGCGAGCTGCAGGCCTCCGGCGAGCTCAAGCAGGCGGCCGACACGCTCTCCCAGAGCCCGGCCTCGCTGCAGCTGCGCTACCTGCAGACCCTGCTGGAGCTGGGGGCGGACCAGAACTCGACGGTGGTCTTCCCGCTGCCGATGGACATCGTGGGTCCGCTGCTGGGTCGACTGACCGGCCAGGCGCCGGCAGCACCGGCTCCAGCGGCCCCGGCTGCTCCTGCTCCGGTGGTCGCGGCACCCGACGCGCGCCCGGCGCCGCAGGACTGAGCGCCGGTCCAGCCCACCCACCGGGCGGCCGCCGTCCCAGCCCGGGGCGGCGGCCGTCGTCGTGCCGGGGGAGTGTTGCCCACTGGCAGGCCGCCCCGGCCGGTGCGGCGGGCCCGTAGGATGCGCAGGTGCTCAGCGTCCTGTCCGGTTTCGTCGCGATCTGGTTCGTGGTGGGCGTGGGCTGGTTGCTGGCGCACCGCAAGGTGCTGGACTCCTCCTCGCAGCTGATGCTGAGCAAGGTCAGCTTCTTCGCCGGCAACCCCGCGCTGATGGTCACCATGATGTCCACCGCGGACCTGAAGCGGATCTTCGCCGAGAACCTGGTGGTCACCGTGCTGGCCACGCTGGCCACCGGCCTGCTCTACCTGCTGGCCAGCGTCACGGTGCTGCGCGAGGCCGACGGCTCACGCATCGGCATGGGTCACCGCATCATCGGCACCTTCTGCTCCTGCTACGTCAATGCCGGCAACATGGGCCTGCCGATCGCGGCCTATGTGCTGCACGACGTGACCTGGATCGCGCCCCTGCTGCTGGTGCAGGTGGGGGTGCTGCAACCGCTCGGCCTGGCCTTCCTGGACATCGAGGTGGCCCGGGGCGCGGGGGGCACCACCACCTGGCTGCAGAACCTGCTGATGCCGCTGCGCAACCCGATGACGCTGGGCACCTTGGCAGGCCTGGGCATCAACCTGGCGGGATGGAGCATCCCCACGGTGCTGCTGCAGCCGCTGACCATGCTGGGCAACCTGGCCGTGCCCACCATGCTGCTGGCCTTCGGCGTCTCGCTGCGCCTCGGCGCCCTGCCCGGGAAGGGACCGCAGCTGCCCGAGACCGTGCTGGCCAGCACCCTCAAGCTGGTGGTGCAGCCGCTGCTCGCCCTCGGCCTGGCCCGGCTCTTCGGCCTGGACGCCACCACCACCCTGGCCGTGATGGTGCTGGCCGGGCTGCCCACCGCGCAGAACATCTTCTCCCACGCGGTGCGCTACCAGCAGTCGGTGGCGCTGGCCCGCGACGTCGTCTTCATCACCTCGATCGCCTCGATCGGCACCATCATGACCATGGCCGTGCTGATCGGCTGAGACCTGTACTAGGTTGGCTGCGGGCCGCCCGGAACGGCCCGGTGAGGATGAGTGATGACCGACGAACTGCGCCCGGACTTCGACTTCGACGCCAGCACCGCCCAGGCCTGGGCCCTGTTCGGGGAACGGCTGGCCGAGGTGGTCTCGGTGATCGAGGACGGCGCCTCGCTGCGGATCGGCACCATGTCCACCGATGAGGAGCCCTCGCCCCACGTCAGCTTCACCTGCGGGGTGCGCTCCCGGCCCGACGAGCAGCCCCTGGTCACCGCCGAGGCCTCCGGCAATGCCGGGCTGGGGGAGCGCTTCCAGCTCGGCGTCGACCAGCTCGAGCAGTTGGAGGCCCTGGGCTGGAACCCGCCCAACGCCGACGGCGAGCACCCCAGCGCGAAGTACTGGGCCGAGCACGTGCAGGACGAGTCCACCGAGCTGGCCGACCTGGCGGTGGCCACCCTGCGCGACGTCTTCGGCGTCCAGCACCCGGTCTTCCTGGCCCCAGACCAGCTGGCGGAGGTGCTGCAGCCGCAGGAGAGCGACCAGGGCCCGCTGCTGGAGCAGGTGCCTGCCCAGGAAGGGGTGCTGGCGGTGATGCCCGGCTCCCGCGAGGAGCTGGACCGCTGGATCGACGAGGAGCTGACGCGCATGTTCGGCCATGCGCCGATCCGCGACCAGGAGGGCGACATCGCCATCCGTGTCGGCTCCACCATGGTCTTCGTGCGCACCGTGCCGGACTACAGCGAGATCCTGCTCTTCAGCGCCCTGGTGCACGACGTCGAGGGCCGCAGCCGCGCCGTCGAGGTGCTCAACGACCTGAACAGCGAGAGCCGCTTCGGGCGCTTCGCCCTGCACCGCGACCGGGTCTACGTCTCGATGAGCCTGCTGGCCCAGCCCTTCGTGCCCGCCCACCTGCACGAGGGGGTGCGGGTGATGAGCCAGATCGCCGACCTGCTGGACGGCGAGCTGGCCGCCAAGCTGCGCGGCCGCACCACCTTCGACGAGGACGAGTAGCCCGACGCCCGGTCGGCCCGGCTCGGCTCGGCTCGGCCGAGGGTGAACATCGGGTGACGAGGCTTCCGGAAGTGTCGGTGGCTCGCGTTAGGTTGGCTGCATGTCGAAGCTTCCGCAGATCACTGACCAAGAGCTCGCCGCGGTCGACGCCTGGTGGCGTGCCGACAACTACCTGACGGTGGCCCAGATCTACCTGATGGACAATGCCCTGCTCGACGAGCCGCTGAAGGCGGAGCACATCAAGCCCCGTCTGCTGGGCCACTGGGGCACCAGCCCCGGCCTGGGCTTCCTCTACGCCCACGTCTCGCGGCTGATCCGCCACACCGGCCAGGAGTCGCTCTTCATCACCGGCCCCGGTCACGGTGGTCCGGCGCTGGTGGCCGCCTCCTACCTGGAGGACACCTACACCGAGAAGTTCCCCAAGGTCACCCAGGACTCCGAGGGCGTGCGACGCCTCTGTCGCCAGTTCTCCGCGCCGGGCGGCATCCCCAGCCATGTCTCGGTGACCACGCCGGGCTCGATCCACGAGGGTGGCGAGCTGGGCTACGCCCTGGTGCACGCCTTCGGCTCCGTGATGGACAATCCCGACCTGCTGACCGTCGCCGTGGTGGGCGACGGCGAGGCCGAGACCGGCCCCCTGGAGGGATCCTGGAAGGGCGTCAGCTTCATCAACCCCGCCCGTGACGGCGCCGTGCTGCCGATCCTGCACCTCAACGAGAACAAGATCGCCGGCCCCACCGTGCTGGGCCGCAAGGACGAGGCCGAGGTGCGCAAGCTGCTCGAGGGCCACGGCTACGAGGTGATCACCGTCGAGATCGACACCGACACCCCGCACGAGCAGGCCCACCGCCTGTTCAGCGAGGCGCTGGCCACCGCCTACGAGAAGATCACCGGCATCCAGGAGGCAGCCCGTCGCGAGGACTGGGACGGGCGCCGCCCGGTCTGGCCGATGATCATCTTCCGCCACCCCAAGGGCTGGACCGGCCCGCACGAGGTGGACGGCGAGCAGGTGGAGGGCTCCTGGAAGGCGCACCAGGTGCCGCTGTCCGGCGTGAAGGACGACCCCGACCACCTGGCGCTGCTCGAGCAGTGGCTGAAGAGCTACCGTCCCGAGGAACTCTTCGACGACCAGGGCCGCTTCACCGACGCGGTGCGCGCCAACAATCCCGAGGGTGACCTGCGGATGAGCGCCAGCCCGCACGCCAACGGCGGACTGCTCACCAAGGACCTGGACCTGCCCGACTTCCGGGAGATGGGCGTCGAGATCACCGAGCGTGCCGTGGACCGCGCCGAGTCCACCCGCAAGCTGGGCGAGTTCATCGCGGAGATCTACCGTCGCAATCCGGACAACTTCCGGCTCTTCTCGCCCGACGAGACCAACTCGAACCGTCTGGGAGCCGTCTTCGAGGTCTCGGACCGCGCCTTCATGGAGCCGCCGCGGGAGACCGACCAGAAGCTCAGCCGCGACGGCCGCGTGATGGAGGTGCTCAGCGAGCACAACTGCCACGGCTGGCTGGAGGCCTACAACCTCACCGGCCGCCACGGCATGTTCGCCACCTACGAGTCCTTCGCGATGGTCAGCGCCTCGCAGACCATCCAGCACTCCAAGTGGTTGGACGAGGCCAACGACTTGGACTGGCGGGCCAAGATCCCCAGCCTGAACATCCTGCTCACCTCCACCTGCTGGCGCAATGACCACAACGGCTTCAGCCACCAGGGCCCGGGCCTGATCCAGAACGTGCTCACCCAGCGTGGCGAGGTGGCCCGCGTCTACCTGCCGCCGGACGCCAACTGCCTGCTCAGCGTCGCCGACCACGTCTTCCGCTCGCGCAGCTACGTGAACCTGGTGGTGATCGACAAGCAGCCGCAGCCGCAGTGGTTGACCATGGATGAGGCCGTCGAGCACTGCGCCAAGGGTGCTGGCATCTGGGACTGGGCCGGCAACGACGCCCATGCCGGCGAGCCGGACATCGTGCTGGCCTGCGCCGGTGACATCCCCACCATGGAGACGGTCGCGGCGGCCGAGATCCTGCGCAACAAGCTGCCGCAGCTCAAGACCCGCGTGGTCAACGTGGTGGACCTGATGACCCTGATCCGTCCCAAGGACCACCCGCACGGCATGGACGAGACCTTCTTCGCCGAGCTGTTCACCAACAGCAAGGACGTGGTCTTCGCCTTCCACGGCTACCCGGGGGCCATCCACCAGCTGGTGCACGGCCGGCCGGATGCCGACCGCTTCCGGGTGCGCGGCTTCATCGAGGAGGGCACCACCACCACGCCCTTCGACATGGTGGTCCGCAACCGGATCAGCCGCTACCACCTGGTGATGGATGCCATCAACAACGCCAAGGTGACCCCTCCCGGCGCCAGCGAGCTGAAGCAGTGGTGCCAGCAGATGCTCGACAAGCACGAGAGCCACATCGTCGAGCACCTGGAGGACATGCCCGAGGTTCGCGACTGGAAGTTCGGTTACGATCAGCAGATCAATGGTGAGGACGAGGCTTCCTGACCATCTGCGACGAGAGGAATCTCCATGGGTGACGGACACTTCGAGAACCTGGATGCCGCCGAGTGCACCCAGCTGTTGCGCTCCGCGACGGTGGGACGGGTGGCCTTCCAGGGACCCGACGGCCTGACCGTGCTGCCCCTGGCCTATTCCGTGGACGGCGACCGCGTCGTGCTGCGCACCGCCTCGGGCACCCAGCTCGCCAAGCTGGCCGAGGGCACCGAGGTGGCCTTCGAGGTGGACGAGTTCGACGCCGAGTGCTCCAACGGCTGGAGCGTGCTGGTGCGCGGCGCCCTCGCCAAGCTCACCCCCGGTGAGCTGGACGGCGAGGTGGCCCCGCCCACGCCCTTCGTCCCGGGCGTGCGCCGGGTGCTGCTGGGACTCTCGCTGGAGCGGCTGAGCGGTCGCGCGGTCTCCGGCGACCAGTAGCCGCACCCTCGCCCGCCATGTGGAAAGCCTGACCACACCGCGAAAGTTCCGCCCCGGACGCTGACATCGGCGCTCCGGGGCGGAACAATGTCCCCAAGGAGTTCGCCGGGTCCCGACGGCGCTCAGGCGTCGCGAACCCCGGCCCGAGGCAGGGGAGTGTGCAGCATGAGCAATCAGCCGGAATGGTTCGCCAGCGAGACCCGCCCGCGCATCCTGGTGGGTGTCGACGGTTCCGAGGACGGCCTGCGCGCGGTCCGCTACGGCGCCCGTCGAGCCCGACGGCTGGGCGGGGTGCTGCACTTGGTGCACGCGGTGGACGATGCGGTGCTGGCCGGAGCCTGGGGCGTGGTCTACGACCCCTCCGCCCTGCAGGAGGCCGGCGAGCAGGCCAACCAGACCGCCGTCGAGGCCGCCCACGAGGTGGGGCTGGGCGACGACCAGGTGCATCCCGAAGTGGTGCTGGGCAACGGAGCCGCCGTGCTCACCAGGCTCTCGGAGGGTGCCGACCTGCTGGTGGTGGGGCGACGCTCGGTGAGCGGCCTGGAGCGGATGTTCATCGGCTCCACCTCCATCGCGGTGGCCTCGGGTGCCCACTGCCCGGTGGTGGTCATCTCCAATGCCGCCAATCCCGGCCACACTGGTGACCGGCACCGCATTGCGGTGGGCGTCGACGCGCAGAGCCACTCGGTCACCACGCTGGAGTGGGCCTTCCGTCAGGCCGACAGCCGTGATGCCGCGCTGCAGGTGGTGCACGTCGCCAAGCCGGTGCAGACCACCGTCGCCGGCGACCAGCTGCACGAGGCCGCCCAGGCCGGCATCGAGCAGATCATCGCCCCGCTGCGCCAGCAGTACCCGGGTGTCGAGTGCGAGGTGCTGATCACCCGGGGCGTGCCGGTGGACGAGCTGGTCAACCTTTCCGAGACCGTCGACCTGCTGGTGCTGGGCGTCCCGAAGCCGCGGATGCTGGGCTTCGGCATGGGTGGCGTGATGCGCGCGGTGCTGGCCCACGGCCGCTGCCCCGTGGCGCTGGTCAAGTAGCCGGCTGGCCCGGCCGACGGGCCACGGAGGCCTCGGCTGTGGCTGTGGCGGTGGCCCGGGTCGAGATGCGCCACGTCATCCCTGGGGGCCACGTGAGGGTGGCGGCAGCAACCAGGCAGGCCAGTCCGGTGGCGACCCAGGTGCCGGGCGTCGTGTCCCAGGACGACTGCCCGGCGATGGCCGGCGCCCAGAAGGTCAGGTCCACCAGCAGGTTGGTCGACAGGATCGCGCCCGTGAACAGGAGGGGTCGGATCTGCCGCCTGCCGGTGCCGCCCACCAGGACGTAGGTGGCAGGGGCCACGACGATGCCCGCTGACACCAGGACGGGCGTCAGGATGCCGGACCAGCCGGCCAGGGCGGACAGTGTTGCCAGGGGCGCGACGGCCAGCAGGGCGGCGCAGGCCAGGCGGGCGCGTGAGTCCGCCGCGATCCCGAGCCAGAGCAGCGCCAGGGCCAGCAGGCCATATCCCGCCAGCAGTGCTGCGGTCTGCCAGGCGATCGGATGGATGGTGCCAAGGTAGGCGTCGCAGCTGTCGTCCTGTCGCGACCAGCAGGCGGCAGTGGCGTCACCCCAGCCCAAGCACGGCAGCCACCGGTCGATGGCCGATGACAGGACGCACAGCCCCGCCGCGAGCAGCGCCAGGGCTGCTCCGCGTCTTCCCCGGATCCCCATGGCACAAGCGTGCGCCGCCCGTGCTCCGGGGTCAATGGACACGGACCGTGGCCCATGGTGCCGGCGCGGTGGACACGGGCCGTGAAGGCGGCGAAACCGGTTTGCGCCCGCAACTAGGCTGGGACGGTCATGAGTGAGATGCCCGCGCCCGCCTCCGGCGCCGAAGCCAGCGAGAGCCCCGCCGTCGAGACCCCACCCGTCGCCACGGCCGCGCCGGAGCAGGGGAGCGAGACAGGCCAGCGCGCTCCCGGCGAGCCGCGGCTGGACTTCGACCCGGCGCTGCCGATCGCCGAGCACGCCGACGAGATCGCGGAGCTGATCGCCAACCACCAGGTGGTCGTGGTGGCCGGCGAGACCGGCTCGGGCAAGACCACCCAGCTGCCCAAGATCGCGCTGCGCCTGGGGCGCCGGCGGATCGCCCACACCCAGCCGCGTCGGATCGCCGCGCGCACCGTCGCCGAGCGGATCGCCGAGGAGATCGACACCCCGCTGGGCGAACTGGTGGGCTACCAGGTGCGCTTCACCCGCAAGGCCGGACGTGACACCCGCGTCAAGGTGATGACCGACGGCGTGCTGCTGGCCGAGATCACCCACGACCGCGACCTCAAGAAGTACGACACGATCATCATCGACGAGGCCCACGAGCGCAGCCTCAACATCGACTTCCTGCTGGGCTACCTCAAGCAGCTGCTGCCGCGACGCCCCGAGCTGAAGGTGATCGTCACCTCCGCCACCATCGACACCGCCCGCTTCGCGGAGCACTTCGCAGCCCCCGACGGCAGCCCGGCCCCGGTGATCGAGGTCTCCGGCCGCACCTATCCGGTGGAGATGCGCTACCGCCCGCTGGCCGCCGACGGCCAGGAGGGCGACTCCGCCGACATGATCGACGGCATCTGCAGCGCGGTCACCGAGCTGGCCAAGGAGGGCATGGGCGACGTCCTGGTCTTCCTGTCCGGTGAGCGCGAGATCCGCGACGCCGCCGAGGCCATCAACGGCCTCAAGCTGCGCGACACCGAGGTGCTGCCGCTCTTCGCCCGGTTGTCCGCCGCCGAGCAGCACCGCGTCTTCACCTCGCACACCGGACGACGCATCGTGCTGGCCACCAATGTGGCCGAGACCTCCATCACCGTGCCCGGCATCCGGTACGTGGTGGACCCCGGCACCGCCCGCATCTCGCGCTACTCGGCCCGCACCAAGGTGCAGCGGCTGCCCATCGAACCGGTCAGCCAGGCCAGCGCCAACCAGCGCGCCGGCCGCTGCGGCCGCGTGGCGCCCGGCATCGCCATCCGGCTCTACAGCGAGGAGGACTTCCTGGCGCGCCCGGAGTTCACCGAGCCGGAGATCCTGCGCACCAACCTGGCCAGCGTCATCCTGCAGATGGCCCAGGCCGGCCTGGGCGACATCGGCTCCTTCCCCTTCGTGGAGGCCCCCGACCGTTCCCAGATCACCGACGGCCTGCGGCTGCTCGACGAGCTGGGCGCCCTCAAGCCTGGCAACCACAACCATCCCCGCCTCACCAAGGTGGGTCACCGGCTGGCCCGGATCCCGCTGGACCCGCGCCTGGCCCGGATGCTCGTCGAGGCGGAGAAGCAGGGCTGCCTGCGCGAGGTCCAGGTGCTGGTGGCGGGCCTGGCCATCCCCGACGTGCGGGAACGGCCGGCGGAGAAGCGCGAGCAGGCCGACCAGCTGCACCGTCGCTTCTGGACCCCGCTGCAGGCCACTCCTGCGGCACCCGCGCAGACGGACGCCCAGCCGGCCCGCCACACCGCGCACACCAACAGCCGCGTCGAGAAGCCCGACACCGCCCCCGACAGTGGCGGGGACATCATGGCCCTGCTGCGGCTGTGGGACTACCTGCGCAGCCAGCGCAAGGCGCTCAGCGGCAATGCCTTCCGCCGGATGTGTCGCGACGAGTTCATCAACTTCCTGCGGGTGCGCGAGTGGGAGGACCTGCACACCCAGCTGCGCGAGATCAGCAAGGAGATCGGGCTGGAGCGCAATCGCGAGCCCGCGCCCGACGAGGCGGTGCTCACCGCGGTCCTGTCCGGCCTGCTGGGCCATGTCGGCCTGGCCGACCTGCGCGAGCAGTCCAAGCCGGTACCCGGCCAGAAGCGACGCCGCCCCGGGCCGCGTGAATACCTGGGCGCCCGCGGGGCCCGCTTCGCCATCAACCCCGGCTCCGCGCTGGCCAAGAACCCGCCGCCGCTGGTGATGGCCGTCGAGCTGGTGGAGACCAGCCGGCTGTGGGCCCGCACCGTGGCCGCGATCACCGCCGAGCAGGTGGAGGCGGTGGCCGGCGAGATCCTCAAGCGCAGCTACTCCGAGCCGCACTGGTCGAGCAATTCCGGCTCGGTGGTGGCCTACGAGAAGGTCAGCCTCTACGGCGTGCCGATCATCGCCGAGCGCCCGGTGAGCTATGCCCGTATCGACCCGGTGGTGGCGCGCGAGATCTTCATCCGCTCCGCCCTGGTGGAGGGGCAGTGGCGCACCCGCCACCACTTCTTCCACGCCAACCAGAAGGTGCGCGAGCAGGCCGAGGAGCTGGAGGAGCGCAGCCGGCGCCGCGACATCACCGTCGACGACCAGTCCATCTTCGCCTTCTATGCGGCGCGCATCCCGGCCGAGGTGGTCAGCCAGAACCATTTCGACGCCTGGTGGCGCCAGCAGCGCGACAAGCGGCTGCTGGACCTGGCCATCGACGACCTGCTGGCCCCCGAGGCCGAGCAGGTGGACGCCGACGACTTCCCCGACACCTGGACCGTGCCCTCCATCGCCGGGGGCAGCATCACGCTGGACGTCGACTACGTCTTCGACCCGGGCTCGGGCCATGACGGCGTCTCGGTCACCATCCCGCTGGCCCAGCTGAACCAGGTCTCCCCGGAGCCCTTCAGCTGGCAGGTGCCGGGCCTTCGCCACGAGCTGGCCACCGAGCTGATCCGATCCCTGCCCAAGGCGGTGCGCACCAGCTTCGTGCCCGCCCCCAACTGGGCCCGCAAGGCCCTGGACTGGCTGGACGAGCAGCAGGCGGTGGGCAACGGCGCCGACCACAGCCGTCGCTTCTGCGACGAGCTGGGCCGGGCCCTGCGCCAGCTCACCAGCGTCACCGTCGAGCCCGCGCAGTGGAATCCGGACCAGGTGCCCGAGCACCTCACGGTGGCCTTCCGGATCACCGAGAACGGTCGCGAGACCCGGCGCAGCAAGGACTTCGACGACCTGCGCCAGGACCTGGCCCGCAAGGTGAGTCAGACGCTCACCAAGGCCTCCGCCCGCCAGGCCGTCACCGGCCGCACCAGCTGGGACATGGGCAGCATCGACCAGACCCTGGTGGTGGAGCGCAACGGCGCCAGGGCGGTCGGCTACCCGGCGCTGTCCGACGAGGGCTCCAGCGTGGGCGTCGTGGTGCTGGACACCCCGGAACGGGCCCGCCAGTCCCACATCAAGGGCCTGCGACGCCTGCTGGTGCTCACCCTGCCCGATCCCACCAAGTGGGTGGTCTCGCACCTGCCCAATGCCGACAAGCTGGCGCTGGGCAACTCGCCCTATGCCAGCGTTCCCGCGCTGATGGCCGACGCCCGGCTGAAGACCGCCGAGCAGCAGGCCCAGGCCTGGGCTGCGCAGCAGGGCACGACGCTGGAGCAGGTGCGCGACGAGCAGGCCTGGCAGCAGCTCGCCCTGCACGTGCGCCAGGAGCAGGCCGACGCCATGCGGACCGTCGTCGCCACCGCGGCGGCCGCCCTGCGTCATGCCGCCGAGGCGCGACTGGCGATCGGCTCCTTCCCCGCCGGCGAGGTGCGCGAGGACGTCACCGCCCAGCTCGACAACCTGGTCTTCACCAACTTCATCTCCGCCACGGCGGACCCCTGGTATGGCCACCTGCCGCGCTATGTGAAGGCGATCACGGTGCGGCTGGCCGCGGCGGCCAGCAATCCGTCGCGTGACCGGCAGGGTGCCCTGCTGGTCGACGAGCTGGAGGCCGACTACGCCGAGCTGTGCAATCAGCAGCCGCCAGGCCCGCTCCCGGCCGCCGTCGAGGAGATCGGTTTCCTGATCGAGGAGCTGCGGGTGCAGCAGTTCGCGCAGCAGCTGCGCACCGCGGTCAGCGTCTCCCCGAAGCGGATCCGCAAGGCGATCGCCGACGCCGCCTGACCCCGGCTTGGGCCCGACCAGGGCCAGGGCAGAGGATGGGGGAGTGGACAAGTACCTGCCCGGACTCCTGCTCTGCTGCGGCGGCGCCGCGCTGGCCGTGCTGGCCAACCGCGCGCTGCCCGAGGTGAGCGCCCTGCTGGTGGCCATCCTGCTCGGCGCGCTGCTCGCCAACACGGTCGAGCCGCGGCCCTCCTGGGGGCCCGGCGTCGCCTTCGCCAGCAAGAAGCTGCTGCGCGCCGGCATCGTGCTGCTCGGCCTGCAACTGGTGCTCGGCGACATCGTCGCACTGGGGGCGGGCATGGTGCTGGTGGTGGTGGCCGTCGTGACGCTGGGCGTCGCCGGTGGCCTGCTGGTGGGCCGGATGCTGGGACTGAACCAGAAGCTGAGCCTGCTGATCGCCTCCGGCTTCTCCATCTGCGGGGCGGCCGCCGTCGCCGGGGTGGACTCGGTGATCGAGGCCGAGGAGCGCGACGTGGCCACCGCGATCGCGCTGGTGGTCCTCTTCGGCACCGGCATGATCCCGCTGGTGCCGTTGCTGGCCGACCTGCTCGGGATGGGCCAGTACACCGCCGGGCTGTGGGCCGGTGGCTCGATCCACGAGGTGGCCCAGGTGGTGGCTGCCGGGGCCGCCATTGGTCCCGAGGCGCTGAAGGTGGCCGTCGTGGTGAAGCTCGCCCGGGTGCTGATGCTGGCGCCGCTGACCATCGCCATCGGCTGGTGGTTGCGTCGTCGTCATGTCGCCGCCGAGCAGGACCAGGGCCACCGCCCGCCGCTGGTGCCGCTGTTCGTGCTGGGCTTCCTGGCCATGGTGGTGGTGGCCTCGCTGCACCTGCTGCCGCACGACGCGCTGGCCGGGGCCAAGCTGGTGCAGACCGCCCTGCTGGCCGCCGCGATGTTCGGCCTGGGCATGGGCGTGCGGATCACGGCGCTGGCGGGCGTCGGCCCGCGACCCTTCCTGCTGGGGGCGCTGACCACGCTCTGGGTGGCCTCCATCGCGTGGGTCGGCGTGGCCCTGACCCACTGAAAGGTGGCAAGCTGTCCTCGTGCCCCAGAACACCGCCGAACTCGTCGACCTGCTGGACCTCGAGGAGATCGAGGTGGGCCTCTACCGTGGCCCGCAGCCCCGGACCCAGCTGCAGCGCACCTTCGGCGGCCAGGTGCTGGCCCAGTCGCTGGTGGCCGCCTACCGCACGGTCCCGGAGCGCACCTGCCACTCGCTGAACGCCTACTTCCTGCGCCCGGGCAATGCCGACAAGCCGATCATCTACGACGTCGAGGTGCTGCGGGACGGCTCGGCCTTCAGCTCGCGGCGCGTGGTGGCCCGGCAGAACGGCAAGACGATCTTCGCCATGAACTGCTCCTTCCACGAGCTGGAGCCGGGCCTGGACCACTCCGACCCGATGCCGCCCGGAGTGCCCGCCCCAGAGGACTGCCCAACCCTGTTCGAGGTGATGGCCCAGCGCTTCGGTCACACCTCGCCGCTGTGGAAGGAATGGGACGCGCTCGAGGTGCGCTTCGCCGGCGACTCGGGCCGCTCGCACCAGATCGCCGCGGGCGCCCACGGCGCGCACATGCGGGTCTGGGTGCGCACCAGCGAGCGGCTGCCCGACGATCCGCGCCTGCACCAGGCGGTGCTGGCCTACCTGTCGGACATGACCCTGCTCAGCGTCTCCACCGTTCCCCACGAGGTGGCCTTCCTGTCCGAGCAGATGCAGGTGGCCAGCATCGACCACTCGATGTGGTTCCACCGCGCGGTGCGCTGCGACGAATGGATCTGCTACGACCAGGTCTCCCCGTCGGCCAGCCACGCCCTCGGCTTCTCCACCGGCCGCCTGCTGCAGGGTGACGCCCTGGTGGCCTCCTGCAGCCAGGAGGGCCTGATCCGCGTGGTGGAGCGGAACTGAGCGGGCACTCAACCTTTCCGGGCCCGTGTGCGTAGGGGCTGGGCATGGATCGGACGGCGAGCGACGCGGACTTCACGGTCTTCGTCGAGACGGAAGGCGAGTGGCTGGGGCGGCTCGCGGTGATGCTGGTGCGTGACCGCGGGGCGGCCGAGGACCTGGTCCAGGACACCCTGCTGAAGGTCTACGGGGCCTGGGACCGGGTGGACCGTGCCACGGCCTTCGCCTATGCGCGTCGCACCATGGTGAACCTCGCCACCGATCGCTGGCGGCGCCGGCGCTACGAGGTGGTGGCCGGTCACGAGGCCGATCGTGACGCCAGCCCCGCCTCGGCAGAGGGCTACGAGGCCGTGGATGCCCGCGACCAGATCGTGCGCCAGCTCGGCCGGCTCTCCGCGCGGGAGCGCGCCATGGTCGTCCTGCGCTACTACGCCGACCTTCCCGAGGCCGAGGTGGCCCGTGAGCTCGGCGTCAGCGTCGGTACCGTCAAGTCCACCTGCTCCCGGGCCCTGGCGCAGCTGCGCGGCCCGGAGGCCGCCACGACCGGGAGGTCAGCATGAGTCCCCTCGACGAGCAGGAGCTGCGTTCCCTGCTGCAGCGGGTCGAGCCGGTCGAGACCGATGAGCTCGCGCAGCGCGTGGTCGCCGCGGCCACGCGTCGCCGACGCCGCCGTCGGACGGCAGCCGGTGCCACGGCCGCCGTGATGCTGGTGGCCGGTGTGGTCACCGGACGCGCCATCCAGCAGCAGGTGCCCTCACCCGAGCCGGCCACCCTGGCCACGCCTTCACACGCCACGCCCAGCCCCTTGGGCCCGGTCTCGACGGCCCAGCTTCCGACGGCCGCGGAGCTGGCTCCGCTGGCCACACCGCGGCTGCCCCTGGGAACTGCGGTCGACCATCCCTCGGGCCAGTGGGGCGCCGATCAGGTCTCGCTGTGCCGGGCACGCCCCGAGCTGGACACCAGCTCGCTGCAGGTGCGCGAGTACCCGGGTGCGGAGCTGCTGGTGGCCGCGGTGGGTTTCGACAACCCCGCCCAGGCCACTGCCGCCCGGGACCAGATCGTGCGGTGGTACTCGATGTGTGCCGGCACCAGCCCCACCCCACGCCCGGGAGCCTGGCTGGGGGAGCGCCTGCCCACCCCGGCAGGACTGCCGCAGCCCGCCGGCGCAACCGTCGTCGAGGCCAGCCAGGGGCCGCTGCCGAACGGCACCGTCCGCCACGAGCTCGGCGTGGTGGTGCAGAGCGGCAACCGGCTCACCTGGCTGGTGCAGCGCGTCGAGGGCCAGGAGGGATTCCTGTGCGCCCTGCGGGCCGATGACGAGGTGACCGGCCAGTGCGGGCAGTTCGCGGTCGTCCCCGACCTCGCCCGGCGCCTCGCCAGGTGAGAGCGGATCCCTGCCCAGCAAGAAAAATCTGCTGGATCTGCTCAACCTTCCCGACAGTTGCTGCGTAGGGGATGGGTGCAGGTGGCCGGAAGGACCGGCCACTTCTGCACCGAGGAGGAAGTCATGAACCAGCAGCTCTCGACGTCCCGTGGGCCCCGCCCCACCCGTTCGCTGCGCCTGGCCGCACTCGCCATCGGGGCCGCCGCGGTGGCAGGGGCAACTCTGGTGCCGCTGGACCAGGCCCGTGCCGAGCAGCAGGGGCTGAAGGTCGAAACCCTCCAGACCGCCAGCGTGCGGGCGGCGAGTCGTCCCGTGGCGCTCCCGGCACCGACGCGCGCCAACCTGGCGCTGCCCGCGGACCTGCGCCAGATCCCGCGGGTCGGCTCGTCGGTGGGCAGGGCGGTGGATCGCCCGGCCGGCACGTGGGGCAGCCGATGGACCGTCTGCCAGCAGGGCCTGACGCTGGGGGAGCGCAGCCTCCTGGTGCGCGACTACCCTGGCATCCGGACCACCCATGCGGTGCTCGGCTTCAGCTCGGTGGCCCGGGCGGACCGGGCGCGTACCGAGGTGCTGCGCTGGTTCTCCGACTGCGCCACGCACAATCCGCGCACCATCACCACCGGCTCCCAGGCGCAGACCCTGATGGTGCTGCCGCCACGGAGCCTGGCCGGCGGCGTGGAGCCCATCAATGCGGTGGGCCTGCAGGCGGAGCAGTGGGACCGGCGCACCGGTCGGGGCAGCTTCGAGGACGTCACGGTGGCCATCACCGGCAACCGGCTCTCGATCCTGGTGGTCCGCACCGGGGGTGAGGACCACGTCTGTGCGGTCCAACCCGACGATGAGTACGCGGGCCAGTGTGGGGCCCATGCGGCGGCCGGGGCCATCGTGAACCGCCAGCTGCTGCGCTGACCGGGATCGGCTGCGTGAGCCGTTTCCGGAGCGCCGACCGCCCGCGGGCCTCAGTCCCGCGGGCGGTCCAGCTCGATCCCGGCGGCGCGGGCCTGCTGCGGGGAGTCCACGTCGGTGAGCAGCTCGCCCGGCAATGAGACGGGCACCTTGGGGATGGCACGCAGCAGCCGCCGGGCGGCGATGTCCCGGCCGGGGTTCTCGGCCACGGTCCGTCGCAGCGCCGCAACCGGATAGCGGGCGGCCAGGAACTGCGGCCAGCCCTCCTCGTCCACCGGCACCCAGGCCAGCTCGTCGGGAAGCTCCATCGCCTGCAGCGCGGCCATCAGCTCGTCGACGCGCGGCAGGTCGCAGGCCAGCACCCAGACCTGGTCGTCGTCGGCGGGGGAGAGGGCCTCCAGCCCGGCGACGATCCCGGCCACCGGGCCACCGTCGGGCGGATCCTCCAGGGTCACCAGGACCCGCTCGTCGGCAGCCACCCAGCCGCCCGCCTGCGCGGCGGGCGCCAGCACCGCCACCCGGCTGCACCCCTGGTCCAGGCAGGCGTCCACGGTGCGCTGCAGCAGGCTGCGGCCCGCCAGCTCCAGACCCTGCTTGGGCTGGCCCATCCGCACCGAGCCACCGCCTGCCAGCACGATTCCCATCACGTCCATGTGGCGATATTAGGTCAAATTATCCTTGCGGATTCCGTGTCAACTACATTTCGTCGGACCGGCCTGACAGGATGGCCCCATGACTGACACCGCGCGCACTGACGGGGCCGCCTCGAACGCCCTGCTGAAGTTCGGTCGCTTCTTCACCAAGTGGGACGAGAGCGACGACGGCCGCGCGGTCTTCCGTGAGGGAGGCCGCAAGGGCGACGTCTTCTACCGTGACCGGTGGAGCCATGACAAGGTGGTCCGCTCCACCCACGGCGTGAACTGCACCGGTTCGTGCTCGTGGAAGGTCTACGTCAAGGACGGCATCATCACCTGGGAGTCGCAGCAGACGGACTACCCGACCACCGGAGCCGACCGTCCCGAGTACGAGCCCCGCGGCTGCCCCCGCGGCGCCGCCTTCAGCTGGTACACCTACTCGCCCACCCGGGTGCGCTACCCCTATGCGCGGGCCGCCCTGGTGGAGATGTACCGCGAGGCGCGCTCCCGGCTGGGTGACCCGGTCGAGGCCTTCCGCGAGGTGTCCACCGATCCCGAGAAGCGCGCCCGCTACCAGAAGGCCCGCGGCAAGGGCGGCCTGGTGCGGATCAGCTGGGAGGAGGCGCTGGAGATCAGCGCCGCCAGCTATGTCAACACCATCAAGAACTACGGCCCGGACCGGATCGTCTCCTTCAGCCCGATCCCGGCCATGAGCCAGGTCAGCCATGCCATCGGCACCCGTTTCACCCACCTGCTGGGTGGCGCCATGACCTCCTTCTACGACTGGTACGCCGACCTGCCGGTGGCCAGCCCGCAGGTCTTCGGCGACCAGACCGACGTGCCCGAGTCCGGTGACTGGTGGGACGCCACCTACCTGATGATGTGGGGCTCCAACGTCCCGGTCACCCGTACCCCCGACGCCCACTGGATGGCCGAGGTGCGCTACCGCGGCACCAAGGTGGTCACCGTGGCCCCGGACTATGCCGACAACGTCAAGTTCGCAGACGAGTGGCTGCCCGCCCAGGCCGGCACCGATGCCGCGCTGGCGATGGCCATGGGCCACGTCATCCTCAAGGAGAACTACGTCGATCGCCAGGTGCCCTTCTTCACCGACTACGTGAAGCAGTACACCGACCTCACCATGCTGGTGCGCGTCGAGGACCACCCGAACGGCGAGGGCCTGACCGCCTCCAAGTTCCTGCTGGCCAGCGACCTGCCCGCCGAGCGCGAGCGTGCCGATGCCAACTTCAAGACCGTCGTCTGGGACAAGGCCGCCGGCCGGCCTGCCGTGCCCAACGGCTCGATGGGCTTCCGCCACAACGAGAGCGACGAGGGCAGCTGGAACCTGGAGCTCGGTGACATCGAGCCCGCGCTGTCCATGATGGAGGTGGAGGGCCACCAGAGCGTCGAGCTGGCCCTGCCCTGCTTCGAGGACCCGCGCGGCACCGGCTCGGTGATTTACCGCGGCGTGCCCGTCGTCGAGATCGACGGCCAGCGCTACACCACCGTGCTCGACCTGATGCTGGCGCAGTACGGCGTGGGCCGTGACGGCCTGCCCGGACGTTGGGCCGCCGGCTATGACGATGTCGAGAGCCCCTACACCCCGGCCTGGCAGGCGGAGATCACCTCGGTCCCGGCCGATGCCTGCATCCGCATCGCCCGCGAGTTCGCCAAGAACTCGGAGGACAGCGAGGGCCGCACGATGATCATCATCGGCGCCGGCATCTGCCACTGGTACCACGCCGACGTCACCTATCGCGCGATCATGGCCCTGCTCATGCTGACCGGCTGCATCGGCCGCAACGGCGGCGGCTGGGCGCACTACGTCGGCCAGGAGAAGTGCCGCCCGATGACGGGCTGGTTCAACATGGCCAATGCCCTGGACTGGAGCCGCCCGCCGCGCACCATGATCGGCACCGGCTACTGGTACATGCACACCGACCAGTGGCGCACCGACGGCTTCAGCGCGGACGCGATCACCTCGCCGCTGAGCACCGGCAGCCTCGACGGCCTGCACGCCGCCGATGCGATGGCCACTGCTGCTCGGCTGGGCTGGATGCCGATGTACCCGCAGTTCGACCGCAATCCGCTCGACCTGGCCGACGAGGCCAGTGCCGCGGTGGAGCGGGGCGAGGCGCCCGACGTGCAGACCTGGATCGCCACGGAGCTGAAGGAGGGCCGCCTGAAGTCCGCGATCGAGGACATCGACGCCCCGCAGAACTGGCCCCGCAACCTGATCCTGTGGCGCTCCAACCTGTTCGGCAGCTCGGCCAAGGGCGAGGAGTACTTCCTCAAGCACCTGCTGGGCACCCACAACAACGTGATGGAGAACGGCCATGGCGATGCCGTGGAGAACCGGCCGCGCAGCATCGCCTGGCGCGACGAGGCCCCCGAGGGCAAGCTCGACCTGCTGATCACCAGCGACTTCCGCATGACCAGCTCCACCCTGCTCTCGGACATCGTCTTCCCGGCCGCCACCTGGTACGAGAAGTACGACATCTCATCCACCGACATGCACCCCTATGTCCACGCCTTCACCCCGGCCATTGACCCGCCGTGGGAGGCCCGCAGCGACTTCGAGACCTTCAAGGCGCTGGCGCAGGCCATCAGCCGGCTGGCGGCCAAGCACCTGGGCGTGCGCAAGGACATCGTCGCGGTGCCCATGCAGCACGACACCCCCGGTGAGCTGGCGCAGCCCGGCGGCCACGTGCCGGACTGGAAGGGCACCGACGTGCCGGCCGTGCCGGGCAAGAACATGCCGGCGCTGATGGTGGTGGAGCGCGACTACACCGCGATCGCCGACAAGCTGCTCTCCGTGGGTCCGCTGGCCGACCGGCTGGGCTTCACCACGAAGAACATCACCTACGACGTGAAGCACGCCGTGGACCGGCTGGCCAAGCTGCACGGCGTCTTCGACTCGGGGGCGGCGGCCGGACGTCCGGCCATCGACACCGACCAGCGGATGGCCGAGGCGATCCTGACCTTCTCGGGCACCACCAACGGTGAGCTGGCCACGCAGGGCTTCCGCACCCTGGAGAAGCGCACCGGCGTGAAACTGGCCGACTTCTCCGAGGGCCAGGAGGAGAAGATCATCACCTTCGCCCAGACCCAGCAGGCCCCGCAGCCGGTGATCACCTCGCCGGAGTGGTCCGGCTCGGAGACCGGTGGACGGCGCTATGCGGCCTTCACCATCAACACCGAGCGGCTGAAGCCCTGGCACACCCTGAGCGGCCGGATGCACTTCTTCCTGGACCACGACTGGATGATCGACGCCGGCGAGCAGCTGCCCATCTACCGCCCGCCGCTCGACATGCGTCGCGCCTACGGCGAGCCGGAGATCGGCGAGCGGGGGGAGAAGGCCATCACGCTGCGCTACCTGACGGTGCACAACAAGTGGTCGATCCACTCCGAGTACCAGGACAACCTGTTCATGCTCTCGCTGGGCCGTGGCGGCCCACAGGCCTGGCTGAGCGTGGAGGACGCGCAGGCGATCGACGTCGCCGACAACGAATGGGTGGAGTGCACCAATGCGAACGGCGTCTTCGTCGCCCGCGCCGTGGTGAGCCACAAGCTGCCCGCCGGCATCGCCTACGTGCAGCACGCCCAGGAGCGCACTATCGACGTGCCCAAGTCGGAGGCCACCGGACGCCGAGGCGGCATCCACAACTCCGTCACCCGGATCCTGCTCAAGCCCACGCACCTGATCGGCGGCTACGCCCACCAGGCCTATGCGTTCAACTACATCGGACCCACCGGCGTGAACCGAGACATCATCTCGACCATCCGCAAGCGGTCCCAGGAGGTTCAGTACTGATGCGAGTCATGGCACAGGTTGCGATGGTCATGAACCTGGACAAGTGCATCGGCTGCCACACCTGTTCGGTCACCTGCAAGCAGGCATGGACCAACCGGGCCGGCACCGAGTACGTCTGGTTCAACAACGTGGAGACCCGGCCCGGCCAGGGCTACCCGCGTCGCTACGAGGACCAGGACAAGTGGCAGGGCGGCTGGGTGCGCACACCCACCGGCGGCCTCAAGCTGCGCTCCGGCGGACGGTTCAAGAAGCTGCTCAGCATCTTCGCCTCCCCGGTGCAGCCGGGTCTGGAGGACTACTACGAGCCGTGGACCTACGACTACGAGACCCTCACCAATGCCCCGCTGGGTGACGACTTCCCGGTGGCCCGGCCCAAGAGCCTGATCACCGGCAAGGACACGAAGATCACCTACTCGGCCAACTGGGACGACTCGCTGGGCGGCACCTATGCCGCCGGCTTCGACGACCCGATGATCGCCAAGATGCGCCAGGAGGCGCAGGACAAGATCAAGTTCGAGTACGAGAAGAGCTTCATGTTCTTCCTGCCCCGGATCTGCGAGCACTGCCTGAACCCCTCCTGCATGGCCTCCTGCCCCTCGGGCGCCATCTACAAGCGCAGCGAGGACGGCATCGTGCTGGTGGACCAGGACCGCTGCCGCGGCTGGCGCCAGTGCATCACCGGCTGCCCCTACAAGAAGATCTACTTCAACCACCGCTCGGGCAAGGCGGAGAAGTGCACCTTCTGCTACCCGCGCCTCGAGGCGGGCATCCCGACGGTCTGCTCCGAGACCTGCGTGGGCCGGCTGCGCTACATCGGCATCATCCTGTACGACGCGGATGCCGTGACCAGGGCCGCCAGCGTGAAGGACGACCAGGACCTGTACCAGGCCCAGCTCGACGTCATGCTGGACCCGCAGGACCCCACCGTCCTGCAGGCCGCCCGTGACGCCGGCATCCCCTCGGACTGGATCACCGCGGCCCAGAAGTCGCCGGTCTACGCGCTGATCAAGCACTTCAAGGTGGCCCTGCCGCTGCACCCGGAGTACCGCACCATGCCGATGGTCTGGTACATCCCGCCGCTGTCCCCGGTGGTCGACCTGCTGCGCGAGCAGGGCCACGACGCGGAGGCCCCCGGCAACCTGTTCGGTGCCATCGACGCGCTGCGCATCCCGGTGGACTACCTCGCCGAGCTGTTCACCGCGGGTGACACCCAGGTGGTCACCGAGGTGCTGCAGAAGCTGGCGGCGATGCGCTCCTACATGCGCGGCGTGACCATCAACAAGACCCGCGACGCCGAACTGGCCGCCGCGGTGGGCATGACGCCGGAGGCCATGGAGCAGATGTACCGGCTGCTGGCCATCGCCAAGTACGACGAGCGCTACGTGATCCCGAAGGCCCACATCGAGCAGGCGCACAACCTGGAGGAGATGGGCTGCTCGCTGGACTTCGACGGCGGCCCCGGCATGAACGAGGAGGGTCCCTTCGGCTCCTCCTCGCGCGGCCCGGTCCCGGTGGCCATCGAGACCTACCAGTCGATCAAGGCCCGCCAGGCCGCCGCCGATGCCGACACCCAGCCTCCGCCGCTGATGCCCTCGGCCGACGGCATGCCGGGGGTCGACAACTCGCCGGTGACCAGGAAATGAGCGAACAGGTGGGCCTCGACGAGGTCCAGGTCTGCTACCAGGCCGCCTCGCTGCTGCTCAGCTATCCCGACGAGCAGCTGCTGGAGCGGTTGCCGGTGCTGCGCGAGGCGCTGGCCGGCACCCGCTGGGCGGGGCACTTCGCGCCCACCCTGGCGCACCTGGAGGACCGCTCGCTGGCCGAGGCGCAGTCCTTCCACGTGCAGGAGTTCGACATCTCGCGTCGTCACGCCCTGCACCTGTCCTACTGGACCGACGGTGACACCCGTCGCAGGGGAGAGGTGCTGGCCGGCATCAAGCAGGTCTACCGGGACTCCGGTCTGCTGGTGCGCCTGGACGGCGAGCTGCCCGACCACCTGCCGTTGGTGCTGGAGTTCGCGGCGCTCGGCGACCCGCAGCGCGGGCACGAGCTGCTGGTGCGCTACCGTCCCAGCCTCGAGCTGCTGCGGATGCAGCTGGAGACCGACGAGCTGCCGCAGGCCGGGATCCTGCAGGCCATCTGCGCCACCCTGCCCGGCGCCTCGCCCAGCTCGCGGGCCGAGGTGCAGCAGATGGTGGATGCCGCCATACCCGTCGAGACGGTGGGCCTGGACGGCTACGGCGGAGCCGGCTTCGACCGGCTCGGCATGGGCGGCGATCCCGCCACCGGCCCCCAGTTCGTGGAACTCGAGCCCGCAGGCACACCCCTGCGCTCCTGGAAGGACCAGTGATGGACACCTGCCTCCAGCAGGGGGGACGACCCCTCTGTGACCCCCCGCGCCGCTCGCGCGCATCGGTGCTCGCAGGCTCGCACCTGCGCTCGTGGAAGGACCAGTGATGGACACGTTCCTGTGGGGCATGCTGCCCTATGCCTGCATCACCCTGCTGATCGTGGGCACGATCTACCGCTACCGCAACGACCAGTTCGGCTGGACCACGCGCAGCTCCCAGCTCTATGAGAGCAAGATCCTCAAGATCGCCTCGCCCCTGTTCCACTTCGGCATCCTGATGGTGCTCGTCGGCCACTTCATGGGCCTGGTGATCCCCAAGAGCTGGACCGACGCGGTGGGCATCAGCCAGCACCACTACCACCTGTTCGCCCTGGGTGGCGGCCTGGTGGCGGCCGCGGCCACCATCATCGGCCTGGTCATGCTGATCTACCGTCGTCGCACCACCGGTGAGGTCTTCCATGCCACCACCGGCAATGACAAGGTGATGTACCTCTTCCTGGCGGCCGCCATCATCCTCGGCACGCTGGCCACCCTGTTCGGCGGCCATGCCCCCGACGGCTCGGAGCACAACTACCGCGAGACCGTGAGCCCCTGGTTCCGCTCGCTGTTCACCTTCCAGCCCGACGTGGAGGCGATGACCCACGCCACGCTGCCCTTCCAGCTGCACGTGGTGGTGGCGCTGCTGCTCTTCGCCATCTGGCCCTTCACCCGCCTGGTGCACGCCTTCACCGCGCCGCTGCACTACCTCTTCCGTCCCTACATCGTCTACCGAAGCCGTGACGGCCAGCCCACCCCCTCCTCGCAGGGCAGCGGCCAGCGTCGTGGCTGGGACCCCATCGGTACCCCTGACAGAAAGATTCGTCGATGAGCACACCTTCCCCGGCACCCGCCGCCACCTCGGAGCTGCGCGGCCAGCTCGGCCAGGTCATCCTGGCCACGCTGGCCTCCGCCACCGGCTTCTGGGCGTGGATGTCGATCGCCCCGATGCAGAAGACCTATGCCAGTTCCATGGGGCTGAGCGAGAGCCAGATCGCCATGATGCTGGCCACCCCGGTGATCGTCGGCTCGCTGGGCCGCATCCTGGTGGGGGCCCTGACCGACCGCCTGGGAGGCCGCAAGATGTTCGCGGCCATCCTGCTGCTGGCGGCCCCGGCCGTCGTGCTGGTCTCCATCGCGGGGCAGACCAAGAACTACCCGCTGCTGATCGCCTCCGGCTTCTACCTGGGCGTGGCCGGCACCATCTTCGCCGTCGGCATCCCCTTCTCCAGCGCCTGGTATGCCGCCAAGCAGCGTGGCTTCGCCAACGGCGTCTTCGGCATGGGCATGATCGGCACCGCCGTGGCCGCCTTCGTCACCCCGCGCCTGGTCAAGGCCGTGGGCTACTCCACCGCGCACTACATCATCGCCGGCGTGCTGGTGGCGATGGCCGCCCTGGTCTGGTTCTGCATGAAGGAGTCGCCCGCCTGGGCACCCCAGCACCAGCCTCTGGTGCCCCGTATCGCCGCGGCGTTGAAGCTGGCCGTCACCTGGGAGATGTGCTTCCTGTACGCCATCGTCTTCGGTGGCTTCGTGGCCTTCAGCACCTTCCTGCCCAAGTACCTGACCACCGTCTACCCGCACCTCGACGCGGTGGCGGCGGCCAACCGGATGGGTTCCTTCGTGATCGCCGCCGTGGTGGCCCGTCCCTTCGGCGGCATGCTGGCCGACCGGATCGGCCCCAAGGTCGTCTCCCTGGCCGCGCTGGCCGGCGTGGCGATCACCGCCTTCGTCGCCTCCACCCAGCCCGAGGAGGGCGCCGCCTCCGGCATCACCTTCCTGGTGATGGCCGCCTGCCTGGGCCTGGGCCAGGGCTCGATCTTCGGCTGGGTGCCGCGGATCGCCCCCAAGGACAAGGTGGGTGCCGTCTCCGGCACCGTCGCGGCGGCCGGTGGCCTCGGCGGCTACTTCCCGCCGCTGGTGATGGCCGCCACCTACGATGCCGCCACGCACTCCTACGCCAAGGGCCTGTGGGCCCTGGTGGGCACCGCGGTGCTCGGCCTGCTGCTCACCCTCATGCTGAAGGAGAAGCGCGAGGACTGAGCTGTAGTCTGGCGGGCATGCGTGTCCTGGTCATCTCCGACACCCACGCCCCGCGCCACTGGAAGACACTGCCACCAGGTCTGCTGGAACCACTCGGTTCCGCAGACCTGGTGCTGCATGCGGGCGATGTCTGCACCCCCGAGGTGCTCGACGCGCTCGCCTGGCACGCCCCGGTACGGGTGGTGATGGGCAACAATGACGGACCCGCGATCGCCGCCTGGGGCGCCACCGAGACCCTGGAACTGGAGCTGGAGGGCGTCCGGGTGGCGATGATCCACGACGCCGGTGCCAAGCAGGGACGCGACCGGCGGATGCGTCGACGCTTCCCCCAGGCCGACCTGGTGGTCTTCGGCCACTCGCACATCCCGCTCGACGAGCCCGACGGGGCGGTCCACCTGTTCAACCCGGGCTCGCCCACCGACAAGCGACGCCAGCCGCACTTCACCTACGGGCTGCTGGAGCTGGCCGACGGCCGGCTGACCCGCCACCAGGTGGTCGTCCTGCCGCGTTGAGGCAGGGGCAGGACCCGGTCAGGGCCCTCAGGGGCGCGTCCTCAGTGGCGCTCGGCGCCCAGCAGCTCGCGCTCCAGGTCCGGCAGCAGTCCGGTGAGCACCGCCCCGACGTCCTTGGCCCCGCCACGTGAACTGGGGGCGTTCAGCACGAAGCAGCGGTGGCCTGCCTGCTCGACCACCCCGGCCAGGCCACGGGAGAGCAGGGCTGCGGGCGCCTTCTCGGCACCGAGGCGTCGGACCTGCTCCATCACCCCGGGCACCTCGCTGAAGTCCTCGCCGAGTGACCTGACCAGCTGGGGGAGCCGGTCGCCGGGACGCATCCCGGAGCCGCCGCAGGTCAGCACCAGGTCGTGCTCGGCCACGGCGCGCTGCAGGGCGGTCTGGGCATCCTCGGGGGCCACGACGCTGCGCTGCACCGCCAGCCCGGCAGCCTCCAGCGCGTCGGCGAGCAGGGGAGCCGCCCGGTCCTCGGACGGATCGGCCAGGGCGGCGGCGGAGACGGTCAGGACCAGGGTGCGCAGTGCCATGCGGCCTATCCTCCGGCGAAGGGCGGCAGCACGTCCAGCGTCGCGGCGTTCTCGGGCCACGGCTCGTCGCCGCCCACCCGGGCGCCGTCGGCCAGGAAGGTGCAGCGGGGCAGCACCTCGGCAGCCCCCGGGCAGACGGTGGCGAGCACGGCCGCCACCGTGCCCTGCGGCTGGTGGTCCACCTCGCTGCGGTCCGTGCCGGCGGCGGCAGCCGCCCCGGCGAACCATCGCACCTGGGTCATGGTCATCCTCCGATCGCGTTCATGGGTCGTTCCGGCTGGGTGAAGCCGCCCTCGAAGCCCGCAGGGCCGAAGCCTCCCGCGTCGCTGCCGTGGGCGCGGGGCTTGGCCCACATGGCGTCCAGCCAGAGCTGCGCGAGCTGCTCGTCGTCGGCGCCCTCGCGCATCGGGGTGCGCAGGTCGGTCTCGCCCTGGCTGAACAGGCAGGAGCGCAGCTGGCCGTCGGCGCTGATCCGGGTCCGGTCACAGGCGCCGCAGAAGGGTTCGGTGACCGAGGCGATGATGCCGACGGTGGTGAGGCGCTGCTCGCCGTCCATCACCTCCCAGCGCTGGGCGGGGGAGGCGCCGCGGTCGGCGCGCGGCACCAGCCGGTAGCGCTGCTCGATCTGGGCGCGGATGTCGGCGGCGGTGATCAGGTTCTCCGCGGCCCAGTCGCGGGTGGCACCGATCGGCATCTGCTCGATGAAGCGCAGCTCGGTGCCCAGGGCGGCGCACATCTCCACCAGGTCGACCACCTCGTGGTCGTTGAGGCCCTTGAGCAGCACGGTGTTCACCTTGATCGGGCCGAGTCCCGCCGCGGCGGCGGCGCGGATGCCGTCCAGCACCCGCTCGTGGCCCTCGCGACGGGTCATGGTGCGGTAGGTCTCGGCATGGGCGGTGTCCAGCGAGATGTTGACCCGCTGGATCCCGGCCTCGGCCAGGGCCGGGGCGCGCTCGGCCAGGCCGATGCCATTGGTGGTCAGTGCGAGCTCCACCTGCGGGTGGGGCCCTGCGATCGCGGCCACCACCTGCTCCAGATCGGGCCGGGTGAGAGGCTCGCCGCCGGTCAGCCGGATCTTGGTGATGCCCAGCCGGCTGATTCCGATGTGGGCCAGCCGGGCCAGCTCGTCGGCGGCCAGGATGGTGCTGCGGGGCAACCAGTGCACGTCGGTGGCGGGCAGGCAGTAGCTGCAGCGCAGGTTGCACACGTCGGTCACGCTGAGGCGCAGGTCGGTGGCGACGCGGCCGAAGCGATCGACGAGTGCAGGCATGGGGTCGAGTGTACGCGGACAGGGCCGTGTCATTGCACACCCTCAGGGGAGCGGCAACCATCCCAGTTCCTCGCCGGCCGCCACGGACTCCCGCTCGGCGGGCACCACGAGGAAACCGTCCAGGCCCGCCAGACGCGTCACCTGGTGCGACTGGCGTGCGGCGGCGGGCACGCCCCGGCCCTCGCGCAGCACGGCCCCGACGAAGCGGGTGCGCCCCGGTTTGCCGCCCAGCTCCTGGCCGAGCTGCACGCGGTGCTGCTGCCCACCTCGCCCGGCGGCGGCGTCCAGCCAGGGCCGCACGAAGGCCAGGAAGGAGACCGCGCAGGCCACCGGGTTGCCCGGCAGGCAGAAGACCGGCACACCGTCCAGCACGCCCAGTCCCTGCGGCTTGCCCGGCTGCATGGCCACGTGCCCGAAGCCGATCCCGCGGCCGCCGAGCGCCTGGCGCACCACCTCGAAGGCCCCGGCGCTGGCGCCGCCGCTGAAGACCAGGATGTCGGTGCCGTGCAGTAGTCGCGGCAATTCGGCGGTGAGCGCCTCCGCGTCGTCGTGCTGCAGGCTCACCCGGTCCACCTGGTGGCCCAGGCTGCGGGCCAGGGCGGCCATCAGGAAGGAGTTGGAGTCGTGCAGCTGGCCGGCGGCCAGCGGCTGGCCGGGGGAGCGCAGCTCGGCGCCGGTGGAGACCACCCGCACCCGGGGCGCGGGGCGCACCGAGACCTCGGCATGGCCGGTGGCGGCCAGGGCGGAGATCGCGGTGGCGTCGAGCACGCTCCCTGCGGCCACCACCACGCTCCCGGCCGCCACGTCGGAGCCGGCGGCACGGATCGCGTCGCCCAGGGGCGGGACCCGGTGGATGCGGACCTGGTGCGGCAGCGGCACCGGGCCGCGCGGGATGTCGGTGTACTCCACCGCCACCACGGTGTCCGCGCCGGTGGGCACGGGTGCGCCGGTCATGATCCGCGCCGCACTGCCGGGGCCGGGGCCTTCGCCGGGCCGGGCGCCGGCGGGGACGTCCAACGTCACCGGCAGCGTGCCGCCCTGCACCAGGTCGGCATGGCGCACGGCGAAGCCGTCCATCGCCGAGGCGCGGGTGCCGGGCAGGTCCGCCGGTGCGGTCGCACCGACGGCCAGCACCAGGCCGAGCGCCTCGTCCAGGGCGCGCCGCACCACCGCGGGAGGAGGCACCATGCAGAGCACCGCCTCACGGTGCTGCTCGACGGTGCGCTGCCAGGCGAGGTGCTCCATGACCCCGATCCTTCCAGACCGGCGCTAGCCTGTGCCCCATGACCCAGCTGATCCTGGACCAACCGCTCGACCTGGCAGCGGCCCGTGAGGCCGTGCTCGACGACGCCCGCGGCGCCTGCGTGCTCTTCGAAGGGGTGGTGCGCGACCACGACGGCGGCCGCGGCGTCACCCGGCTGGAGTACAGCGCCCACCCGGATGCCGGCACGGTGATGGCCGAGGTGCTGGCCGAGGTGGAGGCTGACTTCGGCGTGCGTGCCGTGGCCACCCACCGCGTGGGTCGGCTGGAGGTGGGCGACGTCGCCCTGGTGGCGGCCTGCGCCTCCGGGCACCGGGCCGAGGCCTTCGCCGCCTGCGGCGCGTTGGTGGACCGGATCAAGCAGCGGGTGCCGGTGTGGAAGTTCCAGGTCTTCACCGATGGCAGTGACGAGTGGGTGGGTCTCGGTGAGCACTGAGCAGCCCGAACGACGACCCGACCCTGCCGATGAGACCTGGGGCCGGCAACGGCGGATCCTGGGAGCGGACGGCCAAGCCCGCCTGGCCGGTGCCTCCGCGCTGGTGGTGGGCTGCGGCGGCCTGGGGGCCGGGGCCATCCCCGCCCTGGTGGCCTCCGGGGTGGGTCGCATCACGTTGATGGACGACGACGTGCTGGCCCCCTCGAACCTGAACCGTCAGACCCTGTTCACCGCCGAGGACCTCGGCGCCTCGAAGGTGGAGCGGGCAGCGCAGCGGATGCGCGCCCTGGCCCCGCAGAGCACCATCACCGCCCTGTCGCAGCGCCTCACCCCGCAGGACGTCGAGCTGGTGGGCCGACACGACGTGGTACTGGACTGCACCGACCGGCTGGCCTCGCGTCGCGCGATCAGTGCCTCCTGCGCGGCGGCCAGGGTGCCCTGGGTCTGGGCGGCGGTGGACGGCTGGACCGCGGTGCTCTCGGTCTTCCTGCCCGGCGGACGGGCCTGGGAGGACGTCGTGGGCACCACCGAGGATGCCGCCAGCCCACCCGACGTGCTGGGCGCCACCCCGGCACTGGCCGGTGCCTGGCAGGCCGCGGAGGCGGTCAAGCTGCTCACCGGCGTGGGGACCGGCCTGGCCGGTCGGCTGGCGGTCGTGGACCTGCTGACGGCGCGGGTGGACCTGCTCGACCTGGCCTGAGCGCCGCTCGCTGCCAGACCAGCAGCTGCCGGGAATGACGATCGCCGCCGCCCCACAGGGACGACGGCGTTCGTTCGACGGGGGCCGGCTCAGGCGGCGTCGCGCAACTGGGCCAGGGCGGTGCGCTCGATCTGGCGCACCCGCTCGGCCGTGATGCCCCAGACGGCGCCGATGTCGGCCAGCTTGGCCTGGCGACCGTCGGACAGGCCGTAGCGGCGGCGCACCACGTCGGCGGATCGCTCGTCGAGCCCAGCGAGCATGTCCTCCAGCACCTGGCGCTCCTCGGCGTCGAGCACCATCTCGTCGGGGCCGGGGGCGGTCTCCTTGGCGATCAGGTCGCCCAGCGAGGTGTCACCCGACTCCTCGACCGGCGCATCGAGGCTGACGTGCTCGCGGCTGAAGCGGATCAGCTCCACCACGCGCTCCTCCTCGAGGCCCAGCTCCTGCGCGATCTCGGCCACCTCGGGGTCGCGGCCCAACTGGCGCTCCAGGTTGCGGCGCACCGCATTGACCTGGTTCACCTGCTCGGCGACGTGCACCGGCAGGCGCACGATCCGGCCCTGCTGGGCGATGCCGCGGCTGATCGCCTGGCGCACCCACCAGGTGGCATAGGTGGAGAACTTGAAGCCCTTGGTGTAGTCGAACTTCTCCACCGCGCGGATCAGGCCGGTGTTGCCCTCCTGCACCAGGTCGAGCAGCGGCATCTGCGCCCGGCCGTACTTGCGCGCCACGGAGACCACCAGCCGCAGGTTGGCCTGCACGAAGCGCTGCATGGCGGCCTCGCCCTCGGCCACGATGTGCTCGAGCTCCTCGGTGCTGACCTTCTTGCGGGTCTTCACCTCGCCGTCCAGCAGCGCCTGCGCGTACAACCCCACCTCGATGGTGCGAGCCAGGTGCACCTCGTCCTCGGCGCTCAGCAGCGGGGTGCGCGCGATGGCCTCGAGGTACAGACCGACGGAGTCCTTGCCGTCGATGCCCTCGGTGCTTCGCATGCGTGTACTTGAATCCATCGGACTCCCTTTCGCCGTGTTCACCCGTGACAACGCACGAAGTTCCCGATTCGATCCACGACGAGGCCCCCCAAAACAACTTTCACGCTGTGAGCGGACAAGATCGGCCCCAGGTCGTAGCACGACGACCGCCCGGCTCAGGGTTTCCCCTGAGGCCGGGCGGTCGGTGCGGTGGTCCAGATGGTTCGGGTGCGATCTACCCCCGACCTGCTGGCAGGGTCGGGTCGATCTGCTCCCGACCTGCTTGCAGGGTCGGATCAATTTGCTCGATGATCCAGGCCAGCTCGAAGGCCTCTTCGCGCCAGGAGCCGTAGCGCCCGGAGACACCGCCGTGGCCGGCCACCATCTCGGTCTTGAGCAGGATGGGGCGCTCGGCGCTGGGCTCGACGCTCTGGCGCAGCTTCGCGACCCACTTGGCCGGCTCGGTGAAGAAGACCCGGGTGTCGTTGAGGCTGGTGGTGGCCAGGATGGCGGGATAGCGGCCGCCGGAGATGTTCTCGTAGGGCGTGTAGGACTTCATGTAGGCGTAGACCTCGGCATCCGTGATCGGATTGCCCCATTCCTCCCACTCCACCGCGGTGAGCGGCAGGTCCGGGTTCAGGATGGTGGTCAGCGCGTCCACGAAGGGCACCCCGGCGTTGACGGCGCGGAAGAGCTCGGGCGCCAGGTTCGTGACGGCACCCATCAGCAGGCCGCCGGCGCTGCGGCCGCGGGCCGCCAGCCGGTCAGGGGAGGTCCAGCCCAGCTCCACCAGGTGGCGGGCGCAATCCACGAAGTCGGTGAAGGTGTTCTTCTTGGTCAGCTCCTTGCCCTGGTCGTACCAGGCGCGGCCCATCTCGCCGCCGCCACGGATGTGGGCGATGGCGAAGACAATGCCGCGCTGCAGCAGCGAGAGCCGTGCGACGGAGAAGAAGGGCGGGATGGAGACCTCGTAGGAGCCGTAGCCGTAGAGCAGGCAGGGGGCGCTCCCGTCGGGGACGACGTCCTTGTGGTGCACGAGGCTGATCGGCACCAGGGTGCCGTCGGCCGCGGGCGCCCAGATCCGCTCTTGCACGTAGTCGGTGGGCTCGTAGGGGCCGTGAACCGGGTGGTCCAGCACGGGGGTGCGCTTCAGCCAGCTGGTGCTCCCGTCGGCCAGCCGGCACTCCAGGATGCTGGCCGGGGTCACCAGCGAGGTGTAGTGCAGCCGGACGCTGGGGCTGTCCCAGTCGGCCTCGCTGGCGGGCCAGACGTCGTGCACCGGCTCGTCGAAGGCCACCCACTGCGGTTGGCCCCATCCCTCGCCCTGGCGGTGCAGCAGGGCGACGGCGGACAGGCCTTCGCGGCGGCCGCTGAGCACGGCATGGCCCTGGTAGGCCTCCACCCCCTCCAACCGGGTTCCCTGCTGGCCCTCGACCACGGTGGTCCACTGCTCGGGGCTGGTGGCGTCCAGCGGGGCGCTGGCCAGGCTGAAGTCGATGCAGTCGCGGTTGTGCAGCACCAGCAACTGGTCACCGGCCAGCTCGACGGAGTAGTCGAGCCCCTCGGTGCGCCCGGCGACGGAGCGGGGGACTCCGGTGGGGTCGGCGGTCGGCAGCAGCCACCACTCGCTGGTGAGCTTGGTGCCGGCGGTGAAGACCAGGTGGCTGCGGTCGCGCGACTCCTCGACGCCCAGCCAGAAGCGCTCGTCATCCTCCTGCAGCACCAGGGCGTCCTCGCCGGTGCCGCCCAGCTCATGGCGCCAGACCTGGAAGGGGCGCCAGGCCTCGTCGACGCGGGAGTAGAAGAGGAAGTCGTTGCCGGCCCAGGCGATCCCGGCGGCGATGCCCTGCAGCAGGGGACCGGTGTCGGTGCCGGTGGCCAGGTCGCGCAGGTAGAGGTCGTAGCGCTCGTCGCCGGCGTGGTCGACGCTCCAGGCCAGCAGCCGGCCGTCGGGACTGACGCTGAAGGCTCCGAGCTGGAAGAAGTCGTGGCCCTCCGCCTCGCGGTTGCCGTCGAGCAGTACCTGCTCGCCGGCGACGGCCGAGGAGAGGTCGGGGCGCTCGCCGGTGGTGTCGGCCACCCGGCAGTGGATCGGGTAGTCGCTGCCCTCGACGGTGCGGGTGTAGTACCACCAGGCCCGGCGGCCCTCGGCCGTCTCGTGGGTGGCGCGGGCGGGCACGCTGAGGTCGGTCTGCTGGGTGCGCACCGAGATGTCGTCGAAGATCTCTTGGCGCAGCCCGGCCAGGTGCTCGGTGCACCGCTCGGTCCAGGCGTTCTCGGCCTCCAGGTGGCTGATCACGCGGGGGTCCTGCTTGTCGCGCAGCCACTCGTAGTCGTCGATGACCTCGTCGCCGTGGAAGCTGCGGGTGATGGGGAAGGTGGGCGCGACCGGGGCGAGCGCGGGATCAGGCATGGGCATGGCGCAAGCCTAGGCGCGCCGAAATGGTCCAGGCCCATGGTCGGCGGGGTTCACAGTTCAGTTGCCGCCCTTCCGGCGGCCCCGGGTGGGCGGGCGTTTGGGCTCAGCCCCGAGGCGTGCCAAAATGACTGCGGGAGTACTCTTGACTTTCACCGGCCTGAGCACGCCCTTGTTCCAACTGCACCACCGGTGCGCCTGCTGGATGGGCGTACCACCATCTGCAGGACTCCCGAGAGGATCCTTTGTGACGCCCCGTTCCCCCAAGACCGAGACCGCCGAGCTGGCCGAGGTCGCCGAGAGCACCGCCCCGAAGACGGGCACCAAGGCTGCCGCCAAGAAGGCGGCTCCGCGCAAGGCTGCCGCCAAGAAGGCGGCTCCGCGCAAGGCTGCCGCCAAGCCGGCCGCTGACGCGTCGGCTCCGGCGAAGAAGACCACCGCCCGCAAGACCGCCACCAAGGCCACGGCCCGCAAGACCACCCGCGCCAAGCAGGACCTGGCCGACGAGGTGGAGCTGGACGAGACCGAGGTCGTCACCATCGACGGTGCCGACGGCGAGGACGTGGAGGTCCAGGTCAAGCGCGAGGGCGACGACGTGGTGCTGACCGTCGGCGGCAAGAAGCGCTCGCTGGACGATGTCGACGAGGCCGAGTTCAAGCCCGAGGAGACGGCCAAGGAGGAGAAGGAGCTGGTCGAGGAGACCCAGGCCTTCGTGGTCTCCGATGCCGACGACACCGACGAGCCCGAGCAGCAGGTCATGGTGGCCGGCGCCACCGCCGACCCGGTCAAGGACTACCTGAAGCAGATCGGCAAGGTCGCGCTGCTGAACGCCGAGATGGAGGTTGAGCTGGCCAAGCGGATCGAGGCGGGCCTGTTCGCCGAGGAGCAGCTCAACGACGCCGATGCCAAGATCAAGCAGGCGGATCTCGAGGACTACGAGTGGATCGTCGAGGACGGTCGGCGCGCCAAGAACCACCTGCTGGAGGCCAACCTGCGTCTGGTGGTCTCGCTGGCCAAGCGCTACACCGGCCGCGGCATGCTCTTCCTGGACCTGATCCAGGAGGGCAACCTGGGCCTGATCCGCGCCGTGGAGAAGTTCGACTACTCCAAGGGCTACAAGTTCTCCACCTACGCCACCTGGTGGATCAAGCAGGCCATCACCCGCGCCATGGCCGACCAGGCCCGAACCATCCGCATCCCGGTGCACATGGTGGAGGTCATCAACAAGCTGGCCCGCGTGCAGCGCCAGATGCTGCAGGACCTGGGCCGTGAGCCCACGCCGGAGGAGCTGGCCAAGGAGCTGGACATGACGCCCGAGAAGGTCGTCGAGGTCCAGAAGTACGGCCGCGAGCCGATCTCCCTGCACACCCCGCTGGGCGAGGACGGCGACAGCGAGTTCGGTGACCTGATCGAGGACTCGGAGGCCGTGGTCCCGGCCGATGCGGTGAACTTCACCCTGCTGCAGGAGCAGCTGCACGACGTCCTGGACACCCTGAGCGAGCGCGAGGCCGGCGTGGTCTCGATGCGCTTCGGCCTGACCGACGGCCAGCCCAAGACGCTCGACGAGATCGGCAAGGTCTACGGCGTGACCCGCGAGCGGATCCGCCAGATCGAGTCGAAGACGATGAGCAAGCTGCGCCACCCGTCGCGCTCCCAGGTGCTGCGCGACTACCTGGACTGAGCAGACCTGACGACGCCCGCCGGAGAGACTCCGGCGGGCGTCGTCGCGTCCCGGCTGGATATCCTGCTGCCGCACCCACCACGAAGGAGAACCATGGCCGAGCGCACCCCCTACCTGATCAAGCGGGCCGAGCACCCGGCCGAGCTGGAGGGCGCGGTGCGGGCCCAGGCGCAGGCCTGGCGGGAGACCTACGCCGGCCTGGTGCACCAGGAGCACATCGAGCAGCGCAACCACGAGGGTGCGATCGCCCGGCGCACCATGGACTGGGCGTTGTCCAGTCAGGAGGGCACCTGGTTCTGGATCCTGATGGACTCACGGGACCAGCGCGTGGTGGGGGTGGCCAGTGCCTGCCCGGCCCGTGAGGCCGACGCCCCCGAGATCCTGGAGCTGGCGATGCTCTACCTCACCGACGAGGTGAAGGGCACCGGTGCGGCCGAGCGGCTGATGGAGATGGCCATCGGTGACATGGACTGCTACCTGTGGGTGCTGGCCGGCAACGAACGGGCCATCGCCTTCTACCGCAAGCACGGCTTCGAGCCAGACGGCGGGCGGCGGATGCGTGAGGACCTCGGTGTCGAGGAACTGCGGATGGTGCGCCGCCAGTCCTGAGCACTGGGCTCAGCGTCGCGCGATCCGTCGCCCGAACAGCCCGCCACCGCCACCGGAGCCCGCTGCCGGGGGCGGGGGGTCCTCGGCCCGGATGATCGGGATCACCTGGGTGGCCTCCTCGTCGCCCAGGAAGTCTGCGGTGGTGGGCGTCGGTTCGGGGCGACGCAGCTGGCGGGCGCGCAGCCGGGCATGGCGGGCACGGTCCATCACGGTGGTGCGGGGCCCGATCTGGCCCTGCGGCAGGCGGCGTCCCAGCTGGGAGGCCTTCCAGCGCTGGCGCACCCGCACCCGGGCGTCGACGTCAAGCATCTGCAGCACCTGGTCGAGGGCGGACAGGATGCCGCCGCGCAGCAGCCACTCCTGGCTGTTCTCGTCGGCCTCGGCCATCAGGCTGGCCAGCTCGGCGCGGGCATTGCGCAGCTGGCGGTAGTTCACGGCGAAGACCTCGTGGGCCTTGGACTCGTTGCCGTTCGCCTCGGCCTCCACCATGGTGCCGAAGGCCTCGATGCAGTCGCCCAGCCGGCGCAGCACCTCGGCCACACCGCCCTGGATCCGCACCGAGAAGCCGCGGTCCGCATCGGCGCGGAAGTTGGCCGGGTGCTCGGCCACCGGGGGCGCCTGGCGCTCCATCAGCATGAAGATGGCGCGCAGGCTGAGCAGGCAGTTCTCGAGCGTGTACAGACCACTGGTGAGGATGGGGGAGACATCGGCGGTCCCCACGGCGCGCGAGTTGAAGCGGCGCACGTCGGACAGGTCCTCCACCTGTTCGTGGGCCTTGCCGATCTGGCCGGTGATACGTCGTGCGTCCACCAGCCACCGGGCCACCATCGGCTTGGTGATGTCACCGGTCTGCATGGCGTCGGCGGCGCGGAAGAGCACGTCGCGGCTGCTGCCGGCCACCCGCCGCACGGAGGCGGAGGCGGAGCGGTAGGGGACCGCGGGCGGCAGCAGCAGCGGGAAGACGACACCGACCAGGGCGCCGATCAGGGTGGAGATCACCCGGGTCTCGGCGGCCACGTCGAAGCGGGTGGATCCCAGGATCAGCATGGCGGAGATGGGCATCTCCAGCGCCGAGTCGCCCAGCCGCATCATGCGGGCCAGCAGCAGCGCGGCGAAGATCACCAGACCCAGGCTCCACCAGTGCATGCCGAGCCAGCCGGTGGCCAGCAGGGCCATCCCGACGCCGCTGCTCACCGCGACGACGCGCAGCGCACCCTTCTTGAAGGAGCCGGCGGCGGAGGCCTGCATCACCAGCAGTGCGGTGAGCGCTGCGGTGAGGTCGATCGGGCCGTGCACCAGCCAGCGGGTGAGCAGGTAGGCCAGCGTCGAGGCGATGGCCAGGCGCGCCATGTTGCCCACCACCGGCACGATGCGTGCGAAGGAGGCCGACCAGCCGGAGGGGCGGGTCGGCCAGAGGCGATCGAGGATCCAGCTGGTCGTGGTACGCATCGCGAACAATTCTATGAGGCTCGTCTTGGAGCGGACTGAGCGCAGGCTGGGTGGCCGCTGAGCGCAGGTGGTAGATTAGTTGAATGGACAACAACCCGGACACGAGCACGACGACCACCGAGCTCGAGGAGCACGCCAAGGGCGGCGTCTACTCCAGCAAGGGCAAGGACTACCAGCGCGACACCCGCTACATCACCACCCGGATCAAGCGCACCGTCGAGCCGGGCGAGGACGCCGTCGCGGTGGAGCCCGGCCGCTTCCGCTTGGTGGCGGCCCGCGCCTGCCCCTGGGCCAACCGCACCATCATCGTGCGACGCCTGCTGGGCCTGGAGGATGCGATCAGCCTCGGCCTGCCCGGCCCCACCCACGACGCCGACTCGTGGACCTTCGACCTGGACCCCGACGGCCTGGACCCGGTGCTGCGGATTCCGCGCATCAAGGACGCCTACCTCAAGCGCGACCCCCAGTACTCGCGCGGCATCACCGTGCCCGCCGTCGTCGACGAGACCACCGGCGCCGTGGTGACCAATGACTTCGCCCAGATCACCCTGGACCTGTCCACCGAGTGGACCGACTTCCACCGCGAGGGCGCTCCGGACCTCTACCCGGAGGCGCTGCGCGAGGAGATGGACCAGGTGATGCGGCGCATCTTCACCGAGGTGAACAATGGCGTCTACCGCTGCGGCTTCGCAGGTAGCCAGGAGGCCTATGACGCGGCCTACGACCGGTTGTGGACCGCCATGGACTGGCTGGAGGAGCGGCTGGCCACCCGTCGGTACCTGATGGGGGAGAGCATCACCGAGGTCGACGTGCGGCTGTTCACCACGCTGGTGCGCTTCGACGCGGTCTACCACGGCCACTTCAAGTGCAACCGCAACAAGCTCACCGAGATGCCGGTGCTGTGGGCCTATGCCCGCGACCTGTTCCAGACCCCCGGCTTCGGCGACACCGTCGACTTCGAGCAGATCAAGGCCCACTACTACGTGGTGCACACGGACCTGAACCCGCTGTCGATCGTGCCCAAGGGTCCTGACCTGGCCGGCTGGCTGACCGAGCACGGACGCGAGTCGCTGGGCGGGCGGCCCTTCGGGGACGGCACCGCGCCCGGCCCGGTGCGCCAGGCCGAGCGGGCGCCGCACAGCATCCTGGCCTGAGCGCTCCACGCGCGCCTGGCCGGAATAGCGGGAGGGGGCGGGCGGTTGGGATGGGTGTGAGCACACCGATCCCGCTGTCCGTCCTCGACCTCGTCACCGTCACCGAGCAGACCACCACGGCGCAGGCGCTGCAGCGCAGCATCAGCCTGGCCAAGGCTGCCGACGAGCTCGGCTACAACCGCTTCTGGGTGGCCGAGCACCACAACATGCCGGCCGTGGCCTCCACCAACCCGCCGGTGATCCTGGCCGCCCTGGGCGCGCACACCCAGCGGATCCGGATCGGTTCGGGCGGCGTGATGCTGCCCAACCACGCCCCCTACGTGGTGGCCGAGCAGTTCGCCCTGCTGGAGGGCCTCTACCCGAACCGTGTCGACCTGGGCCTGGGACGCGCTCCCGGCACCGACCAGCGCACCGCCGCCGCGCTGCGACGCTCCACCGACAGCCTGGGCGTCGAGGAGTTCCCGCAGCACGTGCTGGAGCTGATGAGCTGGCTGGGCGACAACCGGCTGGAGAACCCGATGTCGGCCCAGCTGTCGGCCACACCGAAGGGGGAGACCCATCCCGAGGTCTGGCTGCTGGGCAGCTCGGGCTACTCCGCCCAGCTCGCCGGCATGCTCGGCCTGCGCTACTGCTATGCGCACCACTTCGGCCAGATGGACGAGGTGGCCGTGATGGAGTCCTACCGCAACCGCTTCGAGCCCTCCCCGGTGCTCGCCGAGCCCCATGCCATGATCTGCACCTCGGTCATCACCGCCGAGACGCCGCAGCAGGCCGACTACCTCGCCGGCCCCGCCAAGCAGATGGCCCTGGCGCTGCGCACCAACCGGCTCACCCCGGTGGTCAGCCCCGAGACCGCTGCCGAGCGTGGCATCTCGCCGCTCGACGAGCAGATGCTGGGCCACCTGCCCGCCACCAAGTTCGTGGGCACCCCCGGTGAGGTGGCCGACGACCTGCAGCGTCTGGTGGAGCGCACCGGCGTGCAGGAGCTGATGCTGGCGGCCACCACCTACGACGTGCAGACCCGCATCGACACCCTGCGCGACGTCTCCCGGATGGGGCTCACCACCCGCTGAGCACACGACGAGGGGCCCTCACCGCTGACGCGGTGAGGCCCCTGGTGCGTGCTCAGCCCTCGCGCAGCAGGGCGTCCACCTGGCCGGCCAGCTCCACCGCGGCGTCGATCTCCACCTTGCGCGAGGAGACGCTCTCCACGTTGATGCCGAAGGGGATGCCCATCAGGCGGCAGTAGCCGACGATGTCGTTGACCGCGCCCAGGGCATGGCGCAGCGAGATGGCCAGCGGGTCGGCGGCCGAGGCCATGTCGTTCTCGATCCAGTGCGGCACCTCGACACCCAGCCAGCGCATGAACTCCAGGGTCTTCAGTGACCCGGCCACGGAGAAGGTGAAGACCACCGGCACCATCTGCACGCCCGCCTCGGCGCAGGCCACCCGATAGTCAGAGACCATGTTCTTGGCGGCGTTGACGTCGTAGACGATCTGGGTGACGAAGAAGGAGCAGCCGGCCTGCTGCTTGCGCAGCAGCTTGTGGTGCTCGCTGCGCTTGCTGGTGTGGCGCTCGGGGATCGCGACACCGCCCAGCGGCAGATCGGGGTTCACCTCGCGCAGCAGCTCATAGGCCCGGGGGAGCGTGGTGGCCATCGCCCGATCGCTGCTGGAACCGCCGACGAAGACGGTGCGCACCCGCGAGGCGTCCTGCCGGCCCAGCCAGTCGCGCAGCACGGGCTCAGCGTGGTGGCCCACTGCCCGGTAGACCACGACGGGGAAGCGGCAGTCGTCGAAGTGGCGCTCCCAGTAGACGCCCGGATCCATGGTGGGCAGGAAGGGGAAGGGGCGCTCCTCGTCGGTGCGGTCGGCCTCGTCGGTGATGTCGTAGAGCAGCACCGCGTCCGGCGAGACCTGCTCCAGCCGGGCCAGGGTGGCGTCGGCGATCTGCGCGGCCCGCTCCGGGGAGGTGGACTGCCGGGGAGGGGTGAGTGCGAAGAGCAGCATCCCGTCGCGTCCCGGTGCGGTGGTCTGCATGGCACGCCTTTCGGTGGTTGGTGACGGGCTTGGCAGGCTAGCAAGCAGCCCGTCAGGGGTCCGACCAGCACCACAGCGTGGGACGGCAGACGGCGAGGCCCGCCCCCGGCAGGGGACGGGCCTCGAGGGGGAGCGCTCAGGCGTGCTGGCAGTTCTCGCAGCTGCAGTCGGTGCAGGAGCAGGTGGCGCAGGTGTCGCTGCAGTTGGCGCAGGCGCAGTCCTGGTGGCCGCAGCTGGCGCAGGTGCAGCCCTCGGCGCTGCAGGTGGCGCACAGGCCGTCGCACTTGCCGCACTCGCAGCTGGCGCACTCGTCGTAGTGGTCGTCGTGCACGCGGTGGGCATGGCCGTCGTGCAGGTAGTCGGTGTGACCCAGGTGCTGCACGGCCTGGTGGCCGCAGTCGGCGCCGTGGTTGTGGGTGTGCTCTTCGGCGAGGGTGTGGGACATGGTCTTCTCCTGGTCAGTTCGGGGGGCGGTGCTCGGCCGCGTGCGCCATGGCGTCCGCGACGATGTGTGCGATGTGCTGGTCGGCCAGGCGGTAGTGCATCTCCCGGCCCACCTTGCGCGCCTGCAGCAGGTTCGCCTGGCGCAGCACCCGCAGGTGCTGCGAGACGAGCGGCTGCGAGGCGCCCGTCAGGTCCACGAGGGCATGGACGCAACGGTCCTCCTGGGCGATCGCCCGCAGCATCTGCAGCCGGATCGGGGAGCCCAGGGCACGGAACAGCCGTGCCCCCAGTTCCTCGGCCGACGGCTCGGTGCGATCATCCATGCACACGACGTTATATAAGGAGATCCTTCTGGATCCACCGGTTGGGGAAGGCTTCAGCTTTGCCCGCGCCAGGACGCGGTGCGCCGCGCTGGCCTCCAGCTTCGTGGGCATGCGCAAGGGCCCGCACCGGATGGTGCGGGCCCTTGGTCGAGGTCTACGGGGTCAGCTGATCCGGGAGGTCTCGTCCTGGATCTTGAGCGCCACCTGCTGCAGCTTGTCCTGGTGGGCGCGAGCGTGGTGGGCGCAGAAGAGCAGCTCGCCGCCGGAGGCGAGGATGACGCGCAGGTAGGCCTGGGCGCCGCAACGGTCGCAACGGTCGGTCGCGTCCAGCTGGCGGTCCTCGATGACTGAAGTGGTCATGTGTGGGCCCTCTTTCGTTCAGGCGGAGGATTCTCCGCGGTGTCACACAAGGTCCAACGTGGTGCATCCCTGCTTTGTTCCCACCCTAGCCGTCGTAGGGGCCTGTCAGCCGTGGGCTGAAGCGTGGTCGCTCGACGACAGCACAACCTCAGCACGGTGGTGCCACCCTGGGGCGGCGCCCGGCGTGGAGCAGCGAAACTGTCGGAGGCGGCGAGTACCCTTCTCGGGTGCCGAATGCCAAGACCACCACCGCCGCCAAGCCCGCCCAGGGCCGTGACTACGAGGCCAAGCACCTGCTGGTGCTGGAGGGCCTCGAGGCGGTCCGCAAGCGCCCCGCCATGTACATCGGTTCCACCGACACCAAGGGGCTGATGCACTGCCTGTGGGAGATCATCGACAATGCCATCGACGAGGCGCTCGGCGGCTCCGGTGACAGCATCGAGATCCACCTGAACGCCGACGGCTCGGTGCAGGTGGACGACCACGCCCGTGGCATGCCGGTGGACATCGAGCCCCGCACCGGGCTGAGCGGCGTCGAGGTGATCTTCACCAAGCTGCACGCCGGCGGCAAGTTCGGCGGCGGCGCCTACAACGCCACCGGCGGCCTGCACGGCGTCGGCGCCTCGGTGGTGAATGCGCTCAGCTCGCGGCTCGACGTCGAGGTGGACCGCAACGGCAAGACCCATGCGATGAGCTTCCGGCGCGGCACGCCGGGTGTCTTCGACGGCGACGGCCCCGATGCCCCCTTCACCCCCGCCTCCGGCCTGCGCGAGGTGGGCAAGGTGCGCAAGGGCGTCACCGGTTCGCGGGTGCGCTACTGGCCCGACCGCCAGATCTTCCTCAAGGACGCCCAGCTCAACGTCGACTCGCTGCTGGCCCGCGCCCGCCAGTCCTCCTTCCTGGTGCCGGGACTGAAGTTCACCGTCACCGACGCCCGCAGCGGCGTCGAGGAGACCGAGGTCTTCCACCACGAGGGCGGCATCAGCGAGTTCTGCGACTTCCTGTCCCACGGCGAGTCGGTCACCGACGTGCTGCGCCTGCAGGGCGAGGACACCTTCGTCGAGACCGTGCCGATGCTGGATGCGGCCACCGGCTCCATGACCCCGCAGGACGTGGAGCGCAACCTGGCCGTGGACATCGCGCTGCGCTGGAGCAATACCTACGACACCACCGTCAAGAGCTTCGTCAACATCATCGCCACCCCCAAGGGCGGCACCCACGTTCAGGGTTTCGAGCGGGCGCTGACCAGGACCTTCACCAAGGCCATGGAGGGCACCCGGCTGATGAAGGCCGGCGACGAGGTGATCAAGGATGACACCCTCGAGGGCCTCACCGCGGTGGTCACGGTGCGGCTGGCCGAGCCGCAGTTCGAGGGCCAGACCAAGGAGGTGCTGGGCACCCCGCCCGCCACCCGGATCGTGCAGCGGGTGGTGGAGCGTGAGCTGGGCGACTTCCTGAACTCCTCCAAGCCGGCGCAGAAGGCCCAGGCCCGTCGCGTGATGGAGAAGGTGATCGGTGCCTCCCGCACCCGCGTGGCCGCGCGGGCCCACAAGGAGAACCAGCGTCGCAAGAATGCGCTGGAGAGCTCCACCCTGCCGCCCAAGCTGAAGGACTGCCGCTCCGCCGACGGCGAGAAGAGCGAGCTGTTCATCGTCGAGGGTGACTCGGCGCTGGGCACCGCCGGGCGGGCCCGCAATTCCGAGTACCAGGCGTTGCTGCCGATCCGCGGCAAGATCCTCAACGTGCAGAAGGCCAGCGTCGGCGACATGCTCAAGAATGCCGAGTGCGCCTCCATCATCCAGGTGGTGGGTGCCGGCTCCGGGCGGACCTTCGACGTGGACCAGGCCCGCTACGGCAAGGTCATCTTCATGGCCGATGCCGACTCCGACGGCGCGCACATCCGCTGCCTGCTGGCCACCCTCTTCTTCCGCTACATGCGCCCGATGGTGGAGGCCGGCCGGGTCTACTCGGCGGTGCCGCCGCTTCACCGATTCGAGCTGACCAATCCCCGCAAGGGGCAGGACCGCTACATCTACACCTACTCCGACGCGGAGTACCAGCGAAAGCTCGCGGAGCTCACCAAGAAGGGTGTCAACTTCAAGGAGCCGCAGCGCTACAAGGGCCTGGGCGAGATGGACGCGGACCAGCTCAAGGAGACCACCATGGATCCCCGGCACCGGCTGCTGCGACGCATCACCGTCGACGACGCCGAGGCCGCGGAGAAGGTCTTCGAGATGCTGATGGGCAATGAGGTGGCCCCGCGCAAGGAGTTCATCGTCGAGGGCGCCTACATGGTCGACGCGGAGCAGATCGACGCCTGAACCGTCGTCGAGACACCCAGAGTTCACCCGACGGGTTCCGAGTGGCGAGGACCGGCTGGCCAGGTCGGCCGCTACGGTGCTCGCGTGAGCAACGATGCCCCGAGCCGACGCGCCGCGCTGGACGAGACCGCCGCCCCGCGCCGGGTGGTGGCCGCCTGGAGCGCCTACGACTTCGGCGGCAATGCCTTCAATACGGTGATGCTGAGCTTCGTCTACTCGGTCTACGTCACCAGCACCGTCGCCGACGACCCGGCCCGTGGCCAGGTGGTCTGGTCCAACTTCCAGACCGCCGCCGGCATCTGTCTGGCCCTGCTGGCGCCCCTGATGGGTGCCTGGGGAGACCGGGTCCGCCGTCGTCGCGCCCTGCTGGCGGGCGCCACGCTGCTGACCGTGACCTGCATGGCGGCCTGCTTCTTCGTGAAGCCGCAGGACTCCTACCTCTTCCTCGGCGCCGGGCTGCTCTCGCTGGCCAGCGTGGTGCAGGACATCGCCGGCGTCTTCTACAACGGGATGCTGCCGCACATCTCCACGCCGCGCACCGTGGGGCGCATCTCCGGCACCGCCTGGGCGCTGGGCTACCTGGGCGGGGTGGTCTGCCTGGCGGTGGCGCTCTTCGGTTTCATCCTCGACGGCGGGATGCTGGGCCTGCCCACCAGCGAGGCCTTCAACGTGCGCTGCGTGGCGCTCTTCTGCGCCCTGTTCATGCTCTGCTTCTCGGTCCCGGTGCTGCTGCTCGGCCCCGACGGCGAACCCCGCCCCGGCGAGCCGTTCAGCGTCGGCGCCGCCTACCGCGACATCGGCCGGCGGGTGATGAGGATGTGGCGCGACGAGCGTGGGCTGCTGCACTTCCTGCTGGCGGCCGCCGTCTACCGCGACGGGCTCAATGCCGTCTTCAGCTTCGCCGGTGTCATCGCCGCCAGCGCCTACGGCTTCAGTTCGGCGCAGGTGATCTACTTCGGCCTCGCCGCCAGTGTCTCCGCTGCCGCCGGCACCTGGCTCTTCGGTCGTCTCGACGACCGGCTGGGTCCGCGCCCGGTGATCCTGGGCAGCCTGGTGGCCATCGTCGCGATCGGACTGGCCATCGTGGTGGCCAACAGCCGCCCGGTCTTCTGGGCGGGCGGCATGCTGATCAGCTTCCTGGTGGGGCCGGTGCAGTCAGCCAGCCGCACCCTGCTGACCCGGATCATCCCCGCCGGTGAGGAGAACGAGACCTTCGGCCTCTACGCCACCGTCGGACGGGTGGTGAGCTTCATCGCCCCGGCCCTGATCGGGCTGTTCACGGCACTGTTCGGGGTGCGCTGGGGGATCATGGGCATCGTCGTCACGCTCCTGCTGGGCCTGGCGCTCTTCGCCCCGCTGCGGATCCGTGGTGTCACCCACGACCGCGTCCTCTCGTGACCGTCACAGGCAGTGGGCTGCTGGCCCCGACAGCGGTTGCGGCGGGGCCAGCCGGTGACTGCTGTCAGTGCACCTGCTCGAGCCTGCCGGTGTCCACGTCGTAGATGAAGCCACCCACGGTGCAGCGACCGCGCAGGGCCGGGTGCGAGCGCAGCAGCCGCACGTCGTAGTCCAGCGTGGACTGCTGGTCCGGGTTGGCGCCGATCACCATGCCGCGCAGGTCCAGCTTGGAGGACTCGACGATCTTGTCGGCGATCTCGGCATCGGTGCCGGAGGCCATGGCGCAGCGGGTGTGGGGGACCACCATGATCCGGTCCACGTTCAGCAGGTGGACGCCCAGGATGCAACCGGTCAGCGCGTCGGGGGTGATCCGTCCGCCGGGGGTGCGCAGGATCTTGGCATCGCCCAGCTTCAGCCCGAGCATGCCCAGCGGCTCGATGCGGGAGTCCATGCAGGTGATGACGGCCACGCCCGCCTTGGCGATGCCGTCGAAGCCACCGTCGGTGAACTGCTCGGCATAACGCTCGTTGGCCTGCAACAGGTCCTTGAAGTTGCTCATGGCAGAAAAATAGCGCCGCCACGACAGCTCCTGTCACCTGTCCAGCGCGAGCTGTCGCGCATCTCACAGGCACAATGGTGCTTGTCCCGACCGAACCACGAGAGGAAGCCATGGCCACTAGGAAGCTCGACCAGGCCCAGACCGATGCGGTGACCAAGGCGATCGCCGGGGTGGCCAGCACGCTCGCCTCCCAGGTGGCCCGTGACCCGCGGGTGAAGGAGAACGCGCAGAAGCTGGTGGCCCGGGTGGGCGAGGCCGCCAGCGCGCGGGACCCGTTGGCCCGCATCGAGCAGCAGCTCGACTCCATCGAGCAGGCCGCCGCCCAGCTCGGCGAGGACCCGGACCAGCTGGCCACGGCAGGGGAGTGGCGACGCCAGGTGGAGGTGCTGCGCCGCAAGTTGCCGCTGGTGCGCGCCCAGGACGGCCGCGCCCGCCGCACCAGCACCAAGCAGCTCAAGCAGCGCACCCGGGCCCTGCTCGACGAGGTGCTGCGCCACGGCCTGGAGGACTGACCCCCCCGGGGCCACAGCTCAGATCAGGGTGTCCATGCCCTGGTCGTCGGAGCTGTCCGGCAGCTCGGGCACCGGATCGTCGTGCTCGGCCTCGGCCACCGGCGCCTCCGGGTCGTGATCGACGGGCAGCGGGCCCTCGGTACGGCCCCAGCCCAGCTCGCGGGTGCTGATGGCGGCGATCGGCTGCAGGGCCGGCGTGCCGGAGCCGTCGCGTCGGCCGGTGGCCGGCGGCAGCTCGATGGCCGAGCCGCTGGTGGCTGCGGCCACGGCGGGCTTCGGGCCCACCCAGCCGAGCACCAGGGCATCCTCGCCCTTCAGGAAGCGGTGGCAGCGCACGCCGCCGGTGGCCCGGCCCTTGGCCGGGTACTCGTCGAAGGAGGTCACCTTCACCGAACCCGCCTCGGTGCCGGGGATGGCCTCCGAGGAGCCGGAGACGGTCACCACGACGGCATCGGTGCGCGGGCTGGCGCCGAACCAGACGGCGCGGGCACCGGCCGGCAGCTTCACGCCCGCCACGCCGCAGCCGGAGCGGCCCTGCGGCCGAACCAGGTCGGCCGCGAAGTGCAGCAGGGAAGCCTCGCTGGTGAGGAAGACCAGCTCGCAGTCCTCGGTGGTGAGTTCGGTGGCGCCCACCAGCTCGTCGCCGGCATCCAGGCTGATCACCTCCCACGAGTCCTTGCCCAGCACCTCGGGGCGGACCCGTTTCACGACGCCCTTGCGGGTGCCCAGCGCCAGGCCGGGGGAGTCGGGGCGCAGGGTGGTCAGCGCCAGCGGCTTCTCGCCCTTCTCCAGCGGGTAGAGCTCACGGGCCCGTGAGCCGCCCTTGAGGTTGGGCGAGTCATTGGTCTGCACCACGGTCGGCAGCTCGATGGCGCGGGCCCGGATCAGGCGGCCGTGGTTGGTGATGACGCCGAAGTCGGCGCGGGTGCTCACCTTGATGGCGCTGGTGATCACGTCGTGCTGGGCCCGGCGGCCGCCGACGGCGATGTCGGAGTCGGTGTCCATCCGGGCCAGCAGGCCGGTGGAGGAGAGCATCACCCAGGCGGGGGTGTCGGGGATCTCCAGCGGGGCGGCGGTCTGCGAGACCTCGCCGGAGGAGGCCAGCAGCACGGTGCGGCGCGGGTCGCCGTAGGTCTTGGCCACCTCGGCCAGCTCGTCGCTGACCAGGCGGGAGAGCACGTTGCGGTCCTCGACGATCTCGGTGAGCGCCGCGATGGTGGCGTGCAGTTCGTTGCGCTCCTTCTCCAGCTCCAGCACGCTGAACTTCGTCAGCCGGCGCAGCGGGATGTCCAGGATGTCGTTGGCCTGCACCTCGGTGAGCTCGAAGACCGTCATCAGCTTCTCGCGGGCCTGGGCCACGTCGTCGGAATTGCGGATGATGGCGATCACGTCGTCGATGTCGAGGATGGCGATCAGGCGGCCCTCGACGATGTGCAGCCGGTCCTTGGCCTTGCCCAGACGGAACTGGGTGCGTCGCAGGGTGACGTCGAAGCGGTGGTCCAGGTAGACCTCCATCAGCTCCTTGAGGCCCAGGGTGCGCGGCTGGCCCTCGACGAGCGCGACATTGTTGATGCTGAAGGAGTCCTCCAGCTTGGTGCTCTTGTAGAGCTGCTGCAGGATCGCCTCGGGATTGGTGCCGTTCTTGACCTCGATCACCAGACGGGTCTGGTGGGTCAGGTCGGACAGGTCCTTGATGTCGGCGATGCCGGTCATCTTCTTGGACTGCACCAGGCTCTTGACCTGCTCGATGATCTTCTCCGGGCCCACCGCATAGGGCAGCTCGGTGACCACGATGCCCTTGCGACGCGGGGAGACCTGCTCGATGCGCGCGGTGGCGCGGATCTTGAACGAGCCGCGGCCTGTGGCATAGGCATCGGTGATGCCGTCCAGGCCGATGATCTTGCCGCCGGTGGGCAGGTCGGGGCCGGGGATGAAGCGCATCAGCTCGTCGAGCTCGGCCTCGGGGTGCTTGATCAGGTGTCGCAGGCCCTGCACCACCTCCACCAGGTTGTGGGGTGGCATGTTGGTGGCCATGCCCACCGCGATGCCGGTGGCGCCGTTGACCAGCAGGTTGGGGAAGGCCGAGGGCAGCACCGAGGGCTCCTCGGCCTTGCCGTCGTAGTTGGGCCGGAAGTCGACGGTGTCCTCGTCGAGGCCCTGGGTCATGGCCAGCGCCGCCGGGGCCATCCGGCACTCGGTGTAGCGCATGGCGGCGGGGCCGGCGTCCAGCGAGCCGAAGTTGCCGTGCCCGTCGGTGAGCGGGAGCCGCATCGACCAGGACTGGGCGGTGCGCACCAGGGCGTCGTAGATGGCGGTGTCGCCGTGCGGGTGCAGCTTGCCCATCACCTCGCCCACCACGCGGGCGGACTTCACGTGCGACTTGTCGGGCCGGATGCCCATGTCGTCCATCGAGTACAGGATGCGACGCTGCACCGGCTTGAGGCCGTCGCGCGCGTCGGGCAGGGCGCGGGAGTAGATCACCGAGTAGGCGTACTCGAGGAAGCTGGTCTCCATCTCCGACGTGACGTCGACGTCGGTGATGCGCTCGGTGAAGTCCTCGTCGGGACTGTCGGTGGGCTTCCGTGCGGCCAAGGCTTGCTGCTCCTCGCTGTGTGACAGGGCGCGGATCGCTCCACGCAGACCCCACATTGTCGCCGATCGGGCGCGGCTGCCCGCACAGCCACGCCGTGCGGGCCGCTCAGTGCTGCGTCAGGACCAGCCGCGCGGGGCTTCCGTCGGCGGGGCAGCAGAGCTCGGCACGCCCGCCCACCGGGAAGGTGATCATCGGGTAGGTGTGGCCCAGGTCCACCTCGGCCAGCACCGGCTTGCCCGCCAGTGCCGGCTGCCGGCGCACCATCTCGTCCAGCTGGCTGGCCAGCACCTCGGAGTCGCGCTGGAAGCGGCCCAGCACCAGGCCGGTGACCAGGTGGGCATCGGGCAGCTGGAGCAGGCTGGTCAGGTTGCGGGCGAACTCCCCGCCCTCGACGATCGCGTCGTCCTCCAGGAAGAGCAGCGCGCCGTCCAGCGAGGGCATGTGTGTGGTGCCCTGCAGCAGGTTGAGGGTGCACAGGTTGCCGCCGACGATGGTCCCGGCCGCCTCGCCCGGCTGCACCACCCGCCAGCCGGGGTTCGGTTCCAGGTGGCGGTCGTCCTGGTCGGCGAACCAGGCGTCGTCGCTCCAGGCCTGCGAGGGTTGCAGCTCGATCAGCTCGCTGGTGAAGACCGCCTGTCGGAACCACTCGAGGGTCTGCTCGAAGTGGTCACGCATCCCGAAGCTCGACCAGTGCGGCCCGGAGTAGGTGACCAGCCCGGTGTGCGCCCAGATGGCGTTCTGCAGCGCGGTGATGTCGGAATAGCCGCACAGCACCTTGGGATTGGCGGCGATCAGCTCCCAGTCCAGGTGGGGCAGCAGCTCGTTGCTGTTGAAGCCGCCGATGGCGGTCATCACGCAGGCCACCTCGGGATCGGCGAAGGCCGCGTGCAGGTCCGCCAGCCGCGACTCGATCGAGGAGCTGGCGAAGACGTCCAGCTCGTCGACGTGCTCGCCCAGGCTGACCTGCAGCCCGAGTGCGGCGAAGTGCTCGTCCACCCAGCGCGTGTTGTCGTGCCCCATCACGTAGGCACGCGAGGCGGCCGGGGCGATGACGCGCACCTGGTCTCCGGTGCGCAGGCGACGGGGGAGGATCGTGGGGCGTGACTCCGGCATGGCGGCGAGGCTAGCGGAGCACGCGTCCTCGCGTCAGTTCTTTTCCTTGCCGTCCGCCCGGTGCTCGTCCTCGTCCAGGACGGCCTTGAGCAGCGGCCAGAGCTGGTCGCCGTCGGGGGCGCGCACCTCCGGGGCCTTGTCCGGGCTCCAGGTGACGTCGTCGTCATCGGCCAGCACGGTGGTGGAGCCGTGGGCCAGCACCTGCTCGGTCATGGACAGCTCGCGCAGCGCGATGGCGCGCACCCGGTCGGGCTGCAGCTCGGCGAACTCGCCGTACAGGCTGGGGTCGTGCTGGCCGTCGTCGCCCACCAGCACCCAGCGGACATTGGGGAAGTCACGCGCCAGCTCGCGCAGCGAGGTGCGCTTGTGCTCCGGGCCGGAGCGGAACCAGCCGGTGTTGGTGGGGCCCCAGTCGGTGAGCAGCATGGCTCCCTGCGGGAAGTCGTGCCGGGCCAGGAAGCGCTTCAGGAAGGGGTAGGTGTTCCAGGCGCCGGTGGAGACGTAGATCACCGGGGCGCCCGGGTGCTCGGCGAGCATCCGCTGGTACATCCGGGCCATGCCGGGAACCGCGCGGCGGCCCTCCTCGGTGACCACGAAGGAGTTCCAGGCCGCGATGAACAGGCGCGGCAGCGAGGTGGAGATCACGGTGTCGTCCAGGTCGCTGACCAGACCGAAGGTCTCCTCGCTGGAGGAGACCAGCACCGGAAGCCGGGTGGTGGTGCCGTCCGGGGTGATCAGCTCGGCATGGTGCTCGCCCGGGGTGAGGCCGTCGATCTGCAGCCGCACGTCCAGATAGCCGGAGCGGTCGGTACGCACCTCCACCCGCGAGCCCGCCATCGACACGGAGACCTCGGCCCGCGGCACCGGGGCGCTCATGAAGTTGCGCCAACCGCGCTGACCCAGGAAGTTGTCGGCGGCCTGCCCCAGCTGGGTCTGCGGGTCGGAGGGGCGCAGCACCACGCGCGCCAGCACCCGGATGTGGTCATTGGTTCCGTAGCCCATGTAGGGGATGACGCTCTCGCGCCAGCCGGAGGTGCGCAAGCGTGCATTGACCCGGTGCATGACGAATTCCTCGGCGCGGGCTCCCACGAAGGGCTTGGTGGACATGCGATGACTGTAGCGACATGGGAACATGGGCGGGTGAATCCGTCCTTCGTGCTGCCCACCGCCCTGCGCCAGGAGATCGACGCGTGCGGCTACTTCCCCGACTTCGTCGCCGAGTCAGTGGCGATGGCGCTGGGCGACGAGCAGGTCGACGCGCACCTGGTGCACCACGAGGCCACCTTCGCCAACGACGAGATCCACCGCCACCTGACCGTGCTGGTGGCCACGCCCACCCGCCTGCTCATCACCCACACCGACGACGGCCCCGCCACCGATGGTCTCGGCCAGCCGGCCCCCACCGACCGTGCCGTCACCTCCAGCGAGGCGATGCCGCTGTCCAGCGTCGGCTCGGTGGCGCTGTCGCGGGTGGTGGCCAGTCCGGAGAGCCACCCTTCCGCCCCTGTGGTGGAGAGCTGGCTGACCATCGGCTGGGGCACCATGCGACGGCTCGACCTGGAGCCGGCCGGCTGCCAGGACCCCACCTGCGAGGCCGACCACGGCTACACCGGCACCCTGGTGGGCGACGACATCACCATCCGGATGAGCGAGGCTGCCGACGGGGCGCACAGCGTGCGTCGCCTGGTGGACTTCGCCACCGTCCTGCAGCACGCCACCGGACGCCGCCGATGAGCGTCGCGCTCCCGGCTGACTGGGTGCTGCCCAGCTACGGCCGCTCCACCCTGTCGGACCTGTTGCCCTCGGTCGGCGCCCACCTGGGCGTTCCCGGCTGCACCGACGACCGGCTCGGCCTGCCCTCGGCCCGACGCTGGGTGGTGCTGCTGGTCGATGGCCTGGGCCACCAGCTGCTGCAGGCCGCCCTGGGCCAGACCGAGTACTTCGCCGAGGTCTTCGGCGACGCGCTGCGGCTGACCGCCGGGGTGCCCTCCACCACCGCCACCTCACTGACCTGCCTGGGCACCGGGCTGGTGCCCGGTGAGCACGGGATGGCCGGCTACAGCTTCCGCGCGCCGGGCGGGCGCCAGGCCATGAATGCCCTCACCTGGGAGGGTGGTCCGGAGGACGCCGAGGCCTTCCAACCCCGCGAGACCATGTTCGAGCGCGCCGTCGCCGCCGGTGTCGCGGTGACCACCATCGGCCCGGCCCGCTTCTCCGGCTCGGGGCTCACCACCGCGGCCCTGCGTGGGCCGCAGTTCTGGGCGGTCGACGAGCAGGACGCCGAGGCCAGGATCCAGGCCGCGGTGCGCGCCTGCGACCGGGCGCCGCAGAGCCTCACCTATGTCTACGAGCGCAGCCTGGACCACACCGGTCATGGCAAGGGAGTGCGCTCCCAGGCCTGGCTCGACACCCTGGCCCGGGTGGACGCCTTCGCCGGCGCGCTGCGCGAGGCGCTGGCCGACGACGTCTGCCTGCTCGTCACCGGCGACCACGGCATGCTCGACGTGCCGCCGGAGCGCCATGTGCTGGTGGAGGACCACCCGGAGCTCGGCGCCGGAGTGGACCTGCTGGCCGGCGAGGGACGGCTGCGCCAGCTGTGGACCGACGCCCCCGAGGCCGTGGCGCGCCGCTGGCAGCAGCGGCTGGGGGAGCGGGCCGTGGTGCGGTTGCGCGACGAGGCCGTGGCCGAGGGCTGGTTCGGGCCGGTGGACCCCCGCGTCGAGCAGCACTTCGGCGACGTGCTGGTGGCCCTGCGCGAGGACTGGGCCGTGATGACCCGGGCCCTGCCGCGGGAGCTGGGACTGGTGGGCCAGCACGGCTCGCTGACGTCCGCGGAGATGGTGGTGCCGCTGCTGGTGGACCACCCGGCGAGCTGGTGAGGTGACGATGGCGGAACTGGTCTTCTTCACAGGACCGATGGACTGCGGCAAGTCCACCCTGGCCCTGCAGATGGACTACACCCAGAGCTCGCACGGCCGCGCGGGGCAGCTCTTCACCCGTTTCGACCGGGCCGGCGAGGCGGTCATCACCAGCCGGATCGGCCTGTCGCGGGCGGCCACCGAGGTGGACGACGACTTCAGCTTCTGGGAGCACGTCGTGGCCCTGCTCACCACCGGCCGCAAGCTGGACTACATCATCTGTGACGAGACCCAGTTCTTCGTCGCCAGCCAGATCGACGACCTGGCGCGGATCGTCGACGAGCTGGGCATCGACGTCTTCGCCTTCGGCATCCTGTCCGACTTCCGCACCGAGATGTTCCCCGGCTCCAAGCGGCTGGTGGAGCTGGCTGACCGGGTGGAGATGCTGCAGGTGCAGCCGCTGTGCTGGTGCGGCCAGCGCGCCACCCACAATGCCCGCGTGGTGGACGGCGTGATGGTGGTGGAGGGCTCCCAGGTGGTGGTCGGCGACGTCGCCGGTGCCGACCAGGAGCTGGCCCTCACCGTGCGCTACGAGGTGCTCTGCCGCAAGCACCACCGCCAGCAGCTGACCAAGGCACGCTCCGGCGCCGAGCCCAGCCCCGAGCCCCTGCCCTTCGACTAGACCTGCCCTTCGACCAGGAGATGCCCATGGAGCCGCTGCTGCAGGCCGACCAGCTCGTCGAGCTGCTGGACCGCCAGGATCTCGTGCTGATCGACGTGCGCTACCGGCTGGGCAGCCCGGGCTGGGGTCGGGAGCAGTACCTGGCCGGGCACCTGCCCGGGGCGGTCTTCGTGGACGTCGACGAGGAGCTGTCGGCCCCGGTGGCCGCCGACCGTGTGGGCGGGCGCCACCCGTTGCCCGCGCACGCCGACTTCCAGGCCAGCATGCGCCGCTGCGGTGTCCGGACCGACTCCCACGTGGTGGTCTGCGACCAGGCCAACTCGCTGGCCGCCGCCCGCCTGTGGTGGCTGCTGCGCCACCACGGCCACGAGCGGGTGCAGGTGCTCGACGGCGGGGTGGAGGCCTGGCGCGCGGCCGGGGGAGAGCTCACCACCGAGCTCCCGGCCCCCGAGACGGGAGACGTCGTCGCGCAGCCGGGGCGGCTCCCGCTGGCCACGGCCGACGAGCTGCCCGGCCTGATGGAGCAGGGCAGGCATGTAGTGGACGTGCGCGCCGCGGAGCGCTTCCGCGGCGAGAGTGAGCCGATCGACCCGGTGGCCGGCCACATCCCCGGAGCGCTCAACCTGCCCGCCACCACCCTGCAGCAGTCCGACGGCCGCTTCCTGCCGCCCGGTGAGCTGCGCCAGCGCCTGGAGGTGCTGCGGCCCGGCGACGTCACCAGCTGCGGCTCCGGGCTCACCGCGAGCCAGGTGCAGCTCGGCGCTGCGGCGGCCGGGATCGGCGGCCTCGTGCTCTACGCGGGCTCGTGGTCGGACTGGGTCAGTGACCCCACCCGGCCGGTGGCCCTGGGAGAGCAATGATTAGTCTGGTACTTCCAGTGTCAATTCACCGCCCCAACTGTGACAAATGAGCGGTACGGGTGGAAGATGGAACGCGACGTGACCCACCTCGGTGGCATGCCCACGTCCAGCAATCGAGAAAGGACGACAGCGTGATCCCACGCGAGGACCCCGGGCCGATCATCAACGGCCTGCCGACCAACCTGCCGGACACGGATCCGGAGGAGACCTCCGAGTGGCTCGAGTCCCTCGACGGCATCATCGACGCCGAGGGCCGCAACCGTGCCCGCTACGTGATGCTGAAGCTGCTGGAGCGCTCCCGTGAGCGTCAGATCGGCGTCCCGTCGCTGACCAGCACCGACTACGTGAACACCATCCCGCCGTCGAAGGAGCCCGCCTACCCGGGCGACGAGCAGCTGGAGCGCGGCTACCGCCGCCTGCTGCGCTGGAATGCGGCCATGATGGTGCACCGCGCCCAGCGTCCCGGCATCGGCGTCGGTGGCCACATCGCCTCCTATGCCTCCGCGGCCACCCTCTACGAGGTGGGCCTGAACCACTTCTGGCGCGGCCAGGACCACCCCGGTGGCGGCGACCAGGTCTTCTTCCAGGGCCATGCCTCGCCCGGCATGTACGCCCGCGCCTTCCTCGAGGGTCGCCTCGACGAGACCGACCTGGACGGCTTCCGCCAGGAGAAGAGCCACGTCGTCGACGGCACAATCCGCGCGCTGCCCTCCTACCCGCACCCGCGCCAGCTGCCCGACTTCTGGCAGTTCCCGACCGTGAGCATGGGCCTGGGCCCGATGAACGCGATCTACCAGGCGCAGTTCAACCGCTACCTGCACAACCGCGGCATCAAGGACACCTCGCAGCAGCACGTCTGGGCCTTCCTGGGCGACGGCGAGATGGACGAGGTCGAGTCGCGCGGTGCGCTGCAGTGGGCCGCGAACGAGGAGCTCGACAACCTCACCTTCGTGGTCAACTGCAACCTGCAGCGCCTGGACGGTCCGGTGCGCGGCAACGGCAAGATCATGCAGGAGCTGGAGGCCTTCTTCCGCGGCGCCGGCTGGAATGTCATCAAGGTGGTCTGGGGCCGTGGCTGGGACCCGCTGCTGGCCAACGACACCGACGGCGCCCTCGTCAACCTGATGAACCAGACCCCTGACGGCGACTACCAGACCTTCAAGGCCAATGACGGTGCCTACGTGCGCGAGCACTTCTTCAACAAGGACCCGCGCACCGCGGCCATGGTGAAGGACTGGAGCGACGAGGAGATCTGGAACCTCAAGCGCGGCGGCCACGACTACCAGAAGGTCTACGCGGCCTACAAGAGCGCCACCGAGTTCACCGGCGCCCCCACCGTGATCCTGGCCCAGACCATCAAGGGCTACTTCCTGGGCACCCACTTCGCGGGCCGCAATGCGACCCACCAGATGAAGAAGATGGCCCTGGACGACCTCAAGGGCTTCCGCGACCGCCTGCAGATGCCGGTCACGGACAAGGAGCTGGAGGAGAACCCCTACCAGCCGCCGTACATCAACCCCGGTCCCGAGGACGAGCGCATCAAGTACATGATGGAGCGTCGTCGCGAGCTGGGCGGCTTCGTGCCGGAGCGCCGCACGAAGGTCTCCAAGGCCATCAAGCTGCCTGAGGACAAGGCCTACGACGGCGTCAAGAAGGGTTCGGGCAACCAGCAGATCGCCACCACGATGGCCTTCGTGCGCCTGCTCAAGGACATGATGCGCGACAAGGAGTTCGCTCCCCACGTCGTGCCGATCATCCCCGACGAGGCCCGCACCTTCGGCATGGACTCGTTCTTCCCGACGATCAAGATCTACAACCCGCACGGGCAGAACTACACGCCGGTGGACCACGAGCTGATGCTCAGCTACCGCGAGGCGAAGAACGGCCAGATCCTGCACCTGGGCATCAACGAGGCCGGCTCGATGGCCGCCTTCACGGCCGCCGCCACCTCGTACTCCACCCACGGCGTACCGATGGTGCCGATCTACATCTTCTACTCGATGTTCGGCTTCCAGCGCACCGGCGACTCCATGTGGGCAGTGGCCGACCAGCTCGGTCGCGGCTTCCTGGTGGGCGCCACCGCGGGCCGCACCACGCTGACCGGTGAGGGCACCCAGCACATGGACGGGCACAGCCCGCTGCTGGCAGCCACCAACCCGGCGGTGGTGAGCTACGACCCGGCCTATGCCTACGAGATCGCGCACATCGTCAAGAACGGCCTGGAGCGGATGTACGGCGAGAAGGCCGAGGACGTCATCTACTACCTGACCGTCTACAACGAGCCGATCGTGATGCCCAAGCAGCCCGAGAACGTGGACGCCGAGGGCATCGTCAAGGGCATGTACCTGCTGCAGGAGGGCAGCTTCGAGGGAGTCGGCGAGGATGCCCGCCGCGCCCAGCTGCTGGCCTCCGGCGTCGGTGTCCCGTGGGCCCTGGAGGCCCAGGAGCTGCTGAAGCAGGACTTCGGCGTGGTGGCCGACGTGTGGAGCGTCACCAGCTGGGGCGAGCTGCGTCGCGACGGCCTGGCCTGCGACGAGCACAACTTCCTGCACCCGCAGGAGGAGCGGAAGGTGGCCTATGTCACCCAGAAGCTCGCCGACCGCCCCGGCCCCGTGGTCGCCACCAGCGACTACATGCGCGCGGTGCAGGACCAGATCCGCGAGTGGGTGCCCGGTGACTACGCCACCCTGGGTGCCGACGGCTTCGGCTTCTCCGACACCCGCCAGGCTGCCCGTCGCTTCTTCCACATCGACGGCCCCTCCATGGTGGTGCGCACCCTGCAGGTGCTGGCCGACCGTGGTGAGGTGCCCGCCGAGTGGCCGCTGCAGGCTGCCGAGAAGTACAACCTGCTGGACGTCACCGCGGGAACCTCCGGCAATGCCGGCGGCGACGCCTGATCCAGACCCGGCACGCGGCGCCCGTCCCCTTCGTGGGGGCGGGCGCCGCTGTCTTTGGGCCATTTCCCGCCATGCCGTGTGGCACCCGTGCGCGGCGATCTGGCAGGCTTGTTGTCAACGATCGGCCGCACACGGTGTGCGTCCAGGCAGCGAAAGTGGGAAAAGACGGTGGTAACGGCGGCTCAGCCGGAGCGCAAGGAGACCTCGAGCATTGCTCCGATGGCTCTGTCCGAGGCAATGGTGGTCCAGGAGATCGGGTGGGACACCGATGTCGACGAGGACCTGCGCAACCAGGTGATGGACGCCATCGATGCCGACCTCATCGAGGACGCGCTGGAGGCCGTGGACATGGTGCTGCTGTGGTGGCGCTCCGACGACGGCGACGTGGTCGACGGCCTGGTGGACTCGCTCACCGACCTGTCCGACACCGGCGTGATCTGGCTGCTCACCCCCAAGGTGGGTCGCGAGGGCTACATCGAGCCGGCCGACCTCGCCGAGGGCGTGCAGACCGCCGGCCTGGCCCAGACCACCATCGCCAACCTGGCCGCCGACTGGCAGGGCATCAAGCTGGTGCGCCCGAAGGGCAGCGTCAAGGTCAAGTGAACCCACCCCCGCCCCGCGGCTGCGGGGACGGCGAGGTGGGCCTCAGCCCAGGATGTCGTAGTTCTTGAGCTTCTTGCGGTCGCGTTTGCTGCCGGTCTGCAGGGCCAGCAGCTCGGAGTAGATGCCGCCGGTGGTGGCCAGCTGCTCGGGGCTGCCGATCTCGTCCACGCGCCCGTCGCGCAGGGTGATGATCCGGTCGACGCTGGCGATGGTGCTGAGCCGGTGCGCGATGATCACGCTGGTGCGGCCCTGCATCAGGCGGTCCAGCCCCTCCTGCACCAGACGCTCGCTCTTGGAGTCCAGGGCGCTGGTGGCCTCGTCGAGCACCAGGATCGGCGCGTCCTTCAGCATGGCGCGCGCCACGGCGATGCGCTGCTTCTGCCCACCGGACAGCTTCAGCCCTCGCTCACCGATCAGCGCGTCGTAGCCGCCCTCGAAGCCCATGATGAAGGAGTGCGCATTGGCCTCCTTGGCGGCCTGCTCCACCTGCTCGTCGGTGGCGCCGGGATTGGCATAGGCGATGTTCTCCCGGATCGTGCCGCTGAACAGGCTGGCGTCCTGGAAGACCACGCCCACGTTGCCGCGCAGCAGCTCCAGCGGGGTCTGGTTGACGTCGTGCCCGGCCAGCTCGACGGTGCCCTGGCGCAGCGGGTAGAGGCCCAGCATCAGGCTGACCAGGGTGGTCTTGCCGCCGCCGGACTCACCCACGAAGGCCACCCGCTCGCCCTGCGCCACCTGGAAGCTCACGTCGTGCAGCACGTCCTCGCCGTCCTCATAGCCGAAGCTGGCGTCGCGGAACTCGATCATCGGCTGCCCGGCGGGCAGTTCGCGGCGCACCAGCTGCGGCCCGACGAGCTCGGTGCGCTCGGGCTGCTCGGCCATCACGGCAAAGTAGTCGCGGCTGCCGGCGATGGCGCGCTGGGCGGTGTCCACCAGGTAGCTCATCATCATCGCCGGCTGCTTGGCGAGGTTGACCAGCTGGATCAGCAGCACCATGGTGCCCAGGCTGAACTCGCCGCGCACGGTGCGCACGAAGATCAGGGCGTAGATGCCGAAGAAGACCAGGTTCATGATGCCGCGACGGGCGGCGTCCATGGCGTGCCAGTAGCTGGACTGGGCCCGGGTGAGCGCGATCGTGGCGTCGTAGTGCTCGTCGAAGCTGTCCAGCTCGCGCCTCTCCTGCACGAAGGACTTCACCACGCGGATCTGGCCGATCACCTCGGCGAAGCGGCCGTTGGCGATGTCGACGTGGGTGTTCTTCTCGCCCTCCAGCCGCTGCCAGCGCTTGGAGGTGAGCGCGGTCAGCCAGGCATAGGTGGGGAAGATGACCAGCAGCAGCAGGCTGATCCACGGTGAGTACCAGGCGGTGATGGCCAGCGCGGCCACCAGTTGCAGGATCATCGGGAAGAAGTTGTTGCTGGCGCTCTGCAGGAACTGCGTGGTCTCGGTGATCGAGCGGTTCAGCCGGCTGATCACGGTGCCGGTCAGGGCGGTGTCGAAGTAGCGCTGCGGCAGGGTGAGCAGCTTGTGGAAGTAGCGCTCGCTCAGCCGGGTGCGCAGCCGCGCGGCCATCACGTCACCGAAGTAGCCGCCCAGGTTGCTGATCAGGGTGTTGGCCAGGTCGGCCACCAGCAGCAGCACGGCCAGCCAGAGCACCGCGCGCACCCCGCCACCGCTGCCGCGCAGGCTGGCCACCACCTCGTCGGTGGCGGCCTTGATGATGAAGGGGGTGGCCAGACCGGTGACGACCGTCAGCACCGAGCAGACGATGATGCCGATGTAGTACCACTTCAGTTCCTTCACCGCGGCGAGGATCTGCAACAGGCTGCGCACAGCTGACTCCAGAGGGATGGAATGGGGGATGGCAGGAAGACCGCCGGTCGGCAAGCCTACTCCGGCCTCCTGGCGGGCCAGAACCGTCGCCATGAGCGGGCTGAGAGAAGCCGACGGTGGCGGTGCCTCATCCCGTCTTGCTCCCTGGCGCTGTCGCGCCCACATCCCGGACGCGTGGCGACGAACGATGTCACCGGATCAGGGGACAGGATGCGGGGCGCGGTCCCGGGCCGTCGCCGCTCTTGCGTGGTGGGCAACGAATGGCGGCGGCGCCCGCCCGGCTGCTGTGAACTGATTGAAAACGGTAGGATGATGGAGGCTTGTCGCCCCTTCGTGGGGCGCACAGACTGGGAGCGTACCGCCCGGGAGGGTGGACGGCTCGGACCGGATCGGGGGATCGGTCCGCGCTCGGCAGGGCCCGGAAGCCGCACGGCTCCCGGGACCCTGTTGCGCTCAGCCGATCCCCGGCGCCGCCTCCTGCAGCACCAGGGTGGTGCCGCCCGTGGACGCCTCGGCCAGGCGCAGCCGTGCCAAGGCCGGGTGGTCGTCCAGCAGCTTCGCGCCGTTGGCCAACGAGCGCAGTGCCGCGGTCTCGGCCCGCGCCGCCTCCAGGCGCGCCAGACCCTCGTGACGGGCGACGACCACGCGCTGCGCTGCGAGACGCAGCTCCGAGGGCAGCACGATGTCCTTGACCACCACCTCGTCCACGGCGATGCCCAGGTCCGCGACCGCGGGAGCCACGGCCTCACGCAGCGTGGCTGCCGTCGTGGGGGAGCGCAGCACACCGGCGACCTGCTCGACGCCCTGCGCGACGGCCAGATCACGCAGCGCCACCTGGACCTGCAGGTAGAGCTCGTCGAGGGGCTCGGGGGCCGTCTCGACCCAGGCCCGCGCGTCCGCGACGTGCCAGCGCACCGCGACCGTGGCGCGCACGGTCATCGCATCGGCGCACGGAACCTCCTGCGGGGCCAACGCGAGCACCTGGCGGCCGGTCTCCACCGGCGTCAGGCGCATGCCGCGGCGCAGCCGGTGCCGACCGGGGCCGAAGACCTCCACCAGACGGCCGTGGCGGTGCACCAGCACCTGCTCACGAGCGTCGACATCGACGGTCCACAGATTCTTCTTCATGGTCTTCAACCCCCTTCAGGGCTTGTCAGGACCACCACCCCGCCCGTCCGGACACGGCGGGGCAGGCCCCTGGACGGGGCCGGCCGCAGGGCCGGGCACGGAGCGTGGGCGGAGCGGTGGCGTGGGTGGGGGAGTCGAACCCCCGGAACCAGAGCTGTCCTTGAGCAGCACCGTGGCCGGGCGACATGGCGGGACCGGCGGGGCCACAGCTCCCTGGCCGCCCCTCCCGGCAACCCGTCCATGGTGCGGGAGCCGTCAGGCAGTCGGCAACCGATTTTCCGCCCATCCCCGTCGCGCCCGGCCACCCTGCTGCGGAAGGATGGGCCCATGAGTGGATACCTGCCGGCCCCCGACCGCTACGACCAGATGGAGTACCGACGCTGCGGGCGCTGGGGGCTCAAGCTGCCCGTGCTCAGCCTGGGCCTGTGGCACAACTTCGGCGACCTGACCAGCGGCGAGACCCAGCGCGCCGTGGTCCGCCGGGCCTTCGACGCCGGCATCACCCACATCGACCTGGCCAACAACTACGGCCCGCCCTATGGCCAGGCCGAGCTCAACTTCGGCCGCCTGTTCGCCGACGACCTGCGCCCCCACCGCGACGAGCTGGTGATCAGCACCAAGGCCGGCTACGACATGTGGCCCGGCCCCTACGGCCAGGGTGGTGGCAGCCGCAAGTACCTGCTGGCCAGCCTCGACCAGTCGCTGGAGCGGATGGGCCTGGACTACGTCGACATCTTCTACAGCCACCGGTTCGATGCCGAGACCCCGCTGGAGGAGACCATGATGGCCCTCGACCAGGCGGTGCGCAGCGGTCGGGCGCTCCACGTCGGCATCTCCTCCTACGACCCGCAGCAGACCGCGGCTGCCGCCCGGATCGCCGGCGACCTGGGCACCCCGCTGCTGATCCACCAGCCCCGCTACTCGATGCTGGACCGCTGGGTGGAGGACGGCCTGGTGGACGAGTGCGAGCAGCAGGGGATGGGCATCATCGCCTTCTCCGCGCTGGACCAGGGGCTGCTCTCGGACCGCTACCTGCAGGGCATCCCGCAGGATTCGCGCGCCGCTCGCACCCCGGCCCTGGCCGAGCGGCTGGGCGAGGCGATGCTGGCCCGGATCCGTTCCCTGGACGAGCTGGCCCGGGGGCGGGGGCAGAGCCTGGCCCAGATGGCGCTGGCGTGGGTGCTGCGCGACCGTCGCATCACGTCCACCCTGGTCAGCGCCAGCAGCCTGGAGCAGCTCGAGGACAACCTGGCCACGCTGCAGCACCTCGACTTCGACGACGAGGAGCTGCAGCGCATCGAGCAGGTGCTGCAGGGCTGAGACCTTGGCTGGCCGGGGGACCGCCCGGTTCAGCCGCCGACGTGGAGCTGGGGCCGCCAGCGCGGCTCCGGCTCCGCCTTGCGCAGGATCTCGTGCACCATCGGGGGAGTGTCGCCCTGGCCGGAGACGAAGAAGCGCATCATGTTGTCCACCGGGCTCTTCTCGGACCACTCGAAGTAGCAGTGGGGCGGCTCGGAGGTGCGACGGTTGACCTCCAGCAGGACGGCGGCCAGCACGTTGGGCACCGCCGTGCCACTGGCTCGCAGCACCCGGTGCCGGCCGATGACGGCACTGGTCACGTCCACCGGCGCCTCGAAGTCAGAGGCATCGGTGGTGTGGGCCTCCAGGAAGAGGGCGCCGGCCTCATTGGGGATGTGGTTGTCCAGCCGCACCTCGAGCGCCTTGTAGTTGTACTCGGCCTCGTCGTAGCGCTGGCCCTTGTGGGCGATGAAGCGGACCGGCTGCTGGGTGGCGATGGCCTCGGTGAGCATCTGCTCGGCGCCCGCGTCGAAGCGCACCAACGGCACCCGCAGCTCGGTGGAGCGGGTGGCTCGTGACCAGACCGAGACCACCATGATCCCGGCCACGAAGAGCAGCGCGATCCACAGGCCGCCCGGATGGGTCAGCACATTGGTGACGAAGGTGTAGATGAAGATCATGCTGATCAGGCTGAAGAAGAGCCCTGCACCCCAGTGCCTGCGGCGCAGCTCGGTCAGGGCGACGGCTACCGCGGCAGAGGTCATCAGGGCCAGCACGCCGGTGGCATAGGCGGCGGCCTGCGCGTCGACGCTGGCATGGAACAGGACGGTGACCAGGGAGGCGACCAGCCACAGCACCACCACCAGCGGCCGGGTGGCCTTGGTCCACTCCGGGGCCATGCCGAAGCGGGGCAGGTAGCGCGGCACGATGTTGAGCATGCCGGCCATGGCCGAGGCGCCCGCGAACCACAGGATGGCGATGGTCACGGCGTCGTAGGCGGTGCCGAAACCCTCACCCAGCATGGTGTGCGCCAGGTAGGCCAGCGCACGCCCGTTGGCCTCGCCCCCGGGCTGGAAGGCCTCGGCGGGGATCAGCAGGGTGGTGGCCAGCGAGGAGCCGATCAGCAGCACGCTCATGATGCAGGCGGCGGTGGTGAGCAGCTTGCGGGTGTTGCGGATCCGGCCGGCGGGGTTGCCGCGGGTGTCCTCGGGATCTCCCTTGACCAGGGGCATCACCACCACGCCGGTCTCGAAACCGGACAGGCCCAGGGCCAAGGCCGGGAAGACCAGCATGGCGCCCAGCACGATGCCGGTGATGCTGTGGTGCTGGGTGAGCATCAGCTCGCGCCACTCGCCCACGAGCTCGGGGTGCGCGGCCACCCGCGACAGCCCCTTGACGACCACCACCACCGACAGCGCCAGGTAGGTGAGCACCAGCACGACGGCCACGCCGATGGCCTCGCTGAATCCCTTGAGGAAGACCGCTGCCAGCAGCGCCAGCAGGACCAGGGTGATGAGCACCTGCTGGCCCTCCAGGTAGTGCTTGAGCATGGGGTTCTCGATCAGGTGCGCCGTCGCATCGGCCGCCGACAGCGTGATGGTGATGATGAAGCCGGTGGCGACGAAGCCGATCAGGCTGAGCACCAGCACCTTGGAGGGCCAGTAGGTGAGCAGCTTCTCCAGCATGGACAGCGAGCCGTCCCCGTGCGGGCTCTCCTTGGCCACCCGGCGGTACATCGGCAGGGCGCCGAACAGGGTGATCAGCACCAGCACCAGGGTCGCGACCGGGGCCAGCGAGCCGGCGGCCAGGGCCGCGATGCCGGGCTGGTAGCCCAGGGTGGAGAAGTAGTCCACGCCGGTCAGGCACATCACGGAGTACCACGGCTTGGCGTGGGCCTGGGAGACCTTCTCGTCAGGGTTCTCCAGGCCCGCCGGAGCGCTCTCCTCGCGCTGCAGGAACCAGCGCAGGAAGCCATCGCGGCGTTGGTGCGGGGTGGGTGCGGTCGTGGTCACCGCACAAGGGTAGGACCAGGGTGGGCGCAGCGGGGGCGCGGGAGCGTCTGGTGGGGTGCGGTCCACAGCTGCGGCTCAGCGGACGCGAACGGGGCCGCCCCGCTGCTGCGAGACGGCCCCGGTTCTGCTGCTGTGGTCAACTGATCACTTGGCGGCGTTGGTGTTGTTCTCTTCGATGGTCTCGCCGGAGGCGGCGCGGGCGTCGGCGGCCTCGTGCTCGGTGTAGGGGTTGGGCTCACCGGAGCCGGCCTCCACCTTGGCCTGGATCTTCTGGCCGCAGGCCGGGTCGACGGCCTTCCAGTAGGCGAAGGCCCGCTGCAGGACCTCGCCCTTGACGCCGCCCAGCAGGTGGCCGGCGACATTGTTGACGAAGGCCTCGCGCTGCTCGTCGTTCCAGACCTCGCGGACCAGGATGCCGGGCTGGGTGAAGTCGTCGTCCTCGGCGCGCAGGGTGTAGGCCTGGCGCACCATCTCGCCGTCGGACTCCCAGCCGTCCTCCACCGGGCCGACCTCGTCGGAGTAGCTGCGACCCATCGAGTTGGGCGCGTAGACGGCCTGGATCTTGCCCTGCTCGGACTTCTCGGACTGCTCGAAGTTCATGTAGCCGTCGTGCATGCCGATGAAGTTGCGCTCGACGATCGGGCGGTTGACCGGCAGCTGGTCGTAGTTGGTGCCGATGCGGTGGCGCTGCTGGTCGGGGTAGGCAAAGACGCGGCCGAGCAGCATCTTGTCGGGGCTGAAGCCGATGCCGGGCACCAGGTTCGAGGGGGAGAAGGCGGCCTGCTCGATCTGGGCGAAGAAGTTGGCCGGGTTCTGGTCCAGCGTCAGGGTGCCGACCTCGATCAGCGGGTAGTCCTTGTGGGACCAGATCTTGGTGAGGTCGAAGGGGTTGTAGCGGTAGGTCTTGGCCTCCTCGTAGGGCATGACCTGCACCGACAGCTTCCACTGCGGGAAGTCACCGCGCTCGATGGACTCCCACAGGTCGCGACGGTGGAAGTCGGCGTCCTCGCCGGCGATCTTGGTGGCCTGGTCGCCGGTCAGGCCCTCGACGCCCTGCTGGCTGTGGAAGTGGTACTTGACCCAGAAGCGCTCGCCGGCCGCGTTGACCCACATGTAGGTGTGGGAGCCGTAGCCGTTCATGTGGCGCCAGGTCTTCGGGATGCCGCGGTCGCCCATCAGGTAGGTGACCTGGTGGGCGGTCTCCGGGTTCAGGCTCCAGAAGTCCCACTGCATGTTGTTGTCGCGCAGGCCGTTGCCGGGCAGGCGCTTCTGCGAGGCGATGAAGCTCGAGAACTTCAGCGGGTCACGCACGAAGAAGACGGGGGTGTTGTTGCCCACCAGGTCGTAGTTGCCCTCTTCGGTGTAGAACTTCAGCGCGAAGCCGCGCACGTCGCGCCAGGTGTCGGGGGAGCCCTGCTCGCCCGCGACGGTGGAGAAGCGCGCCAGCATCTTGGTCTTGGCGCCCTTCTGGAACAGGCCGGCCTTGGTGTACTGGCTGACGTCCTGGGTGGTCTCGAAGGTGCCGAAGGCGCCGGCGCCCTTGGCGTGCGGACGACGCTCGGGGACGTTGGCGCGGTTGAAGTGGGCCAGGGTCTCCACCAGGTGCACGTCGTGCAGCAGCAGCGGGCCGTTGGCGCCGACGCTGAGCGAGTTGCGGTCGCTGACGGCAGGGGCGCCGTTGGACTTGGTGGATCCTCCGTCGGGTCGGGCGCCGCTGGGCAGCGCTCCGAGCGTGTCTTCCTGGGGTAAGTGGCGATCGGTCATCTGCACTCCTTTTTGGACAGGCCCGTGACGGGTTGCCATGGGCACCTTCGAAGAACACACAACCAGAGAGCACCGACAAATATTCCGCTCGAAAGCTGAGGCGGCCCTAACTTGCCACCCGGTCAATCCCTTGCGGCGGGGGATTTGGGGTCCTGGCGGTGGCGGACCTCAGCCGATGACCAGCGACGTGGGCCATCCCGCCCCGATCTGGCGCCGCATCCCCCAGCGGTTGCCCAGGTTCGGGTAGAGCCACAGCCGGCCGTCGGAGGCGAGCGCGACCAGGTCGGGGCGCCCGTCGCCGGACATGTCGCCCACGCGGACCAGGGACGCCATCGACGACCACCCCTGGCCCACCTGCGGGCCAGAGCGCAGGGTTCCGTCCGCGGCGCTGGTGAACAGCTGCATCCGTCCGTCGGCCCGGACGCCGACCAGGTCGTCACGTCCGTCCGCATTCCAGTCGCCGACGGCCGCGAGCTTGCGGATGCCGCCGAACCCGACCCCGATCCGGGTCCTGGCGGACAGGCCGCTGGCCGTGACCGTGTAGCGACAGAGGCTGCCCGTGCTGTTCTCCCGGGCGACGAGGTACTGCGTCCCGCCACCGGTGAGGTGGCCGGCAGTCGTCACCAGGGACATGGTGGTCCATCCGTTGCCGACCTGCTTGCGCCCCCCGAGGGCTGAGGGGCCGGGCACCAGGTGCTGCCACATCCGCCCGCCGGAGTCGACCATCAACAGGTCGGACTGCCGATCCCTGTTGAGGTCGTGCACCCGGCCGATCCAGGTGACCTGGCCCCAGCTGCCGGGCAGCCGGGTGGTCGTGGTGAGGGTGGTCGTCGTGCCCGGGTAGAAGCGCAGCACTCCCGCCGTGGCCGAGTACAGGTCACCGCGTCCGTCCGCCGTCGAGTCGCCGAAGCGCTCCGCCGCGTTCGTGCGCACCGTCTGGCTGATCGTTCCGCTGAAGGTCTGGTCGGCCGAGTTGAACCGCGCGCTCCGCGCACCCGTGCCGGTCCACGTGATGATGCCAGGACCCCGGCTGGCACCGCTCACCGTGAGGGCGGCGCCACGCCGGTCGAGCAGGGTCAGGGGCCACCAGCCGCTGGTGCTGAGGGGCAGCGGGATGACCTGGCCCTGCGCCTCGATGGCTTCTGCCGTCACCCGGGACAGCGGGCTCAGGTCGGAGATGCGGTTCTCTCGCAGGAAGAGCCAGCGCAGGTTGACCAGACCGCCGAGCGGCCGGACGCTGTCCACCGCATTGCGGTTCAGGTTGAGGCTGCGGAGCTGCGACAGGGCGGCCAACGGGCCCACGTCCTGCACCTGGTTGGACTCGAGGCTGAGCTCGCGCAGGTTGGTGAGGCCGCGCAGCGCAGCCAGGTTGCTGACCCGGTTGCCGGTCAGGTCGAGGGTGTCGAGCTGACCCGAACCCGCCAGCGGAGTGAGTGCCGAGACCGTGTTGCCCCACAGGTGCAGCTCGCCGAGCCTCCGCAGGGTCGCCAGGGGGCCGATGCTGCTGATCTGGTTCAGCGAGGCCTCAAGGGTGACCAGTGAGGAGGCCCCGTCGACGCCCTCCAGGGTGGTGAGGCGGTTGTCATCGACGGCGAGGTCCACCAGTGCACGCGCCGGAAGCCCGGACAGACTGGTCAGGGCATTGCTGGAGGCCCTCAGCTCGGTCAGGCCGGTCAGCCCCGCCAGGGGTTGGAGCGAGGTCACCTGGTTCGAGGGGATCCACAGCCGCCGCAGTCCGGTGATTCCTCGTAGCGGCTCAAGGCTGGCCACCTGGTTGCGGGAGAGGTCCAGGGAGGTCAGGTTCCGAGCCTGTTCGAGGCCTGCCAGGGATCGGATAGAGCGGTCCTGGCAGTTGAGCGAGGTGAGCTGCTGGAGGTCGGCGCCGGTCACGGCGCTGCCCTGGGGGAGCCCGAGGGCATCGGTCAGGCAGAGCCTGAGGTTCGCATCGAGCGAGCTGATGGCGGTGGCCTTCACCCGGGACGGGGCCCCGCTGGTGGGTGACTGGTGCTTGCTGTTGATCCCGCTCGGTTCGAAGAAGCGGAAGGCCAGGGCAGGGCTGCCGACCGAACGGCCCGCCGAGGTCTGCACCGTCACGCCGACGATCCCGGCGGGATGCGAGGGGACGCGCACCAGGAGCTCCTGGCCGGAGCGCAGGCGCACCGAGGGCGAGGTCACCGAGCCGAAGCGGACGGTGCTGTCCGCCGTGAAGCCCGACCCCTGGAGGCTCACCCAGACCTCGGAGGAGCGTGCGGCGCTGCGGACCGAGAGGGAGTCGATCCTCGGGGTGGTCTGCGCCCGGGCCGGGGCTGTGGCGGGAACCGCCAGGGGGAGGGCCACCAGACAGGCCAGCAGCGGGAGGGTTCTGGGCCTCATCGGTAGTGCACTCCTTGGTTCTCGGGGATCCACAGGCCGGCAAATCCGCCGTCCTCGATCAGGATGTGGTGCTGGCCGGCGATCAGCGCGCGGCTGCGTGAATGGGCCATCGACGACCGCGACAGGGTCTGGGTGCGGGCGAGCACACGCCGGCCACCGGTGTCCATCCGGAAACCCTGGATCTGGCGCCCTGCATCGAAGACCACGGCGCGGGAGCGGGTGAAGTCGACGCGGTCCGTGGCCGTACCGAGCCGGAAGGCACGGCCGGCGGTCTCGCGAACAAACCATCCGGTGTAGGGCCCGTTGTTCATGTGGCTCCAGACGCCCGGGAAGCCCAGCCAACGGGCCCTGGTGCTGGAACGGAGCACGGTTCCTGCGGGAGGGGTCCACAGGCGGGGGGTGCCGGGGGCGGTGGCGCCGAGCTTCATCACCTGCACCGGGGTGGGGTTGACCTGCAGGCTCGCCGCACCTCCCGTGATCGGCCAGTCGTTGACCATCTGGTCGACGACCTTGGCGATGCGCTCGGCGCCCGTGTGGTTGTAGAGCTGGGTGTACACGGAGGCATTCACGTTGTGGTAGCTGGTGACCTGGGAGCGGGAGAAGGCGTGGTAGTTCGACGCCGAGCCCGGGACCCGGCAGTAGTTCCGGTAGAAGTCAAGCGTGGCCGCGGCGCCCTGGACGAGGTCCTTGGTGCGGGCGTCGCCGGACAGCTGAGTGAAGTAGGCGAGTTCGGAGAGGGCGTAGAAGTGGCCGTTGAAGACGCCCGAGGGCACACCGCCCGGCTCCGGGTACTCCTCGAGCCACAGGCAGTTGTTCACGTCGGTCCCCGCGATCCATGGCTCCGCCGGCCGTGACCGCACCGGTGGCATCCAGAACGCCTGCAGCACCTCCTGCATGTACTGCTGCCACTTCCGCTGGCCGGTGAACTCCCACATCCAGTAGCAGATGCGCGGGAACTTGGCCTGCCCGAAGGCCGAGTACCAGGGGTCGGCGAGCACTCCGTGGCGCGAGTGCCAGTCGAACTCGTAGGCGAGAAAGCGCGCTCCCTGGCGACGTGCGGAACGCTTCATCAGCGCCTCGGTGACCTGGCCGACATAGGCCAGGTGGCCCCGGTCCTTGTCCAGCTGGTAGGACTCCAGGTGGGAGTTCAGGAAATTGCCCAGTTGCGTTGGATGGATGACCTTGCGCCCGTCCTTCAGGGGCAGGAGGGGAATCCCGTCGGGCCCGCTGGTGCCCATCAGGCCGCGGTAGCTCGGTGGAATGACCGCCCAGGCCGGGCGGGGCGGGCTGACCACCGTCTCGCTCATCATGCGCCAGCGCGTCGAGGCGTCTGCCGTCGGTGCCAGACCGGCCCCCAGCAGACCGAGACTGGAGGCGGTCAGCAGGGAACGGCGGGACAGGACGTTCTCGTTCATGTCGAGATCCTCACGTGAGGGGGCTGGCTTCGCAAGCCGGTGGCCACCGAAGCATCCCACCCGCAGGGCGATCCGCGACACGGCGGGTCTCCCCGCTCGGAGATCTTCCGAGTAGCCTCAGGTGCTGAGAGGCATGCGCAGACGCACGTCGGGTCCTGCTGTGCATTGGGCTCGCGAGCTGCGAGAATGGCTGGGCCCCACGGGCGCATAGCTCAGTTGGTTAGAGCACCTGCCTTACAAGCAGGGAGTCGGGGGTTCGAGTCCCTCTGCGCCCACCACCTCGCCCGGCTCAGCTGCGGCCGGCCAGCTCCCAGCTGTGCAGCCGCGAGGAGAGCACGGACGGCAGCCGCAGCAGGGGAGCGTGCCCCACCGCCTCGATCGCCCGCTCCACCAGCAGGGCCGCGCCCACGACGCCCATGGCCAGCAGCGCCGGGTAGGCCAGGGCGAACCAGCCTCGGGGGTCGTGGCATGACGACGGCCCCCGGCCGGGAAGCCGGGGGCCGTCGGGCCAGCTGCAGCTCAGGCGAGTGCGGAGCGCACCATGCCGGAGATGGTGCGACCGTCGGAGCGGCCCTCGGCGCGAGCGGTGACCGCCTTGATGATGGCGCCCATCTGCTTCATGGTCGGCTTCTCGCCGCTGGCCGCCGCGGCGGCCGCCACCTCCTCGTCGACCAGTAGCTGCACCTCGGCCTCGGTGAGCGGGGCGGGCAGGTAGCGGGCCAGGAAGTCGGCCTCGGAGCTCTCCTTGGCGGCCAGCTCCGGGCGGCCACCGGCGGCATAGGCCTCGGCGGAGTCCTTGCGCTTGTTGACCTCCTTGGTCACCACGCCGATCTCCTCGGCATCGCTCAGCTCACGGGCGGCGTCGCCGGCCACCTCCTCGGTGTGCAGGGCGGCCAGCGCCATGCGCAGGTTGCTCTTCGCGGCGTCGTCCTTGGCCTTCATGGCCACCACCAGGTCGGCCTTCAGCTGGTCCTTGAGTGCTCCCATGGATCATTCCTTTCGTCGCCACGATCCTCCCACGCCCCTCGACCGACTGTCGCCGCTGGCGGCGGCCGGCCGTCGCTGGGCGCAGGGGCGTGGTGCTTGTAGACTCACTCGACGTGGCTCTCGCAGACTATTCCGACACCCTCACCACGCTCGAGACTTCCCTGAAGTCCATCGAGGCCGTGATCGACCCCGACGCCAAGAAGGCCGAGATCGCAGACCTCGAGCAGCAGGTGGCCGCCCCGGACCTGTGGGACGACCAGGCCAATGCCCAGCGGGTCACCTCCCGGTTGTCCGCGCTGCAGGCCGACGTCGAGCGCATCGAGGGCCTGCGCACCCGCCTCGACGACGTCCAGCTGATGATGGAGATGGCCGAGGAGGAGGACGACGCCGACGCCGCCGCCGAGGTGGACACCGAGATCTCCAAGCTCAAGAAGGAGATCGAGGCGCTCGAGGTGCGCACCCTGCTGAACGGCGAGTACGACGAGCGCGAGGCCATGGTGACCATCCGGTCCGAGGCCGGTGGCGTCGACGCCGCCGACTTCGCCGAGATGCTGCTGCGCATGTACACGCGCTGGGCCGAGCGCCACAAGTACCCGGTCGAGGTCTTCGACGTCTCCTATGCCGAAGAGGCAGGCATCAAGTCGGCCACCTTCCAGGTCAAGATCCCCTTCGCCTACGGCACCCTCTCGGTGGAGCAGGGAACCCATCGCCTGGTGCGCATCTCGCCCTTCGACAACCAGGGCCGTCGCCAGACCTCCTTCGCCGGCGTGGAGGTGCTCCCGGTCACCGAGGAGGCCGACCACATAGACATCCCGGAGGCCGACCTGCGCGTCGACGTCTTCCGCTCCTCGGGCCCCGGGGGCCAGTCGGTGAACACCACCGACTCCGCCGTCCGCCTGACCCACATCCCCACCGGCATCGTGGTGAGCTGCCAGAACGAGAAGTCCCAGCTGCAGAACAAGGCGGCCGCCATGCGGGTGCTGCAGTCCCGCCTGCTGGAGAAGGCCCGCCTGGACAAGGAGGCCGAGATGAACGCGCTGAAGGGCGACGGCGGCAACTCCTGGGGCTCGCAGATGCGCTCCTACGTGCTGCACCCGTACCAGATGGTCAAGGACCTGCGGACCAACTTCGAGGTGGGCAACACCGACGGCGTCTTCGACGGTGACATCGACGGATTCATCGACGCCGGCATCCGCTGGCGGATGCAGGACGAGGGCTGATCCTCCCTCCGAGTGGACCCGCGCGGGGCCAGCTGAATTTCAGCTGGCCCCGCGAGTGTCTGCGCAGCGTCATAGCGGCAGGACCCTAGACTCCTTCACGGCCGTCCTGAGAAGTCTCAGGTCTTCCCCAACCACGGCCGAGGAACCGACGTGATCACCTTCGACCATGTGACCAAGATCTACCCGGGCCAGGACAAGGCCGCCCTGAAGAACGTCGACGTGCAGATCGACAAGGGCGAGTTCGTCTTCCTGGTGGGGCAGTCCGGATCGGGTAAGTCCACCTTCACGCGGCTGGTGCTGCGCGAGTACCGACCCACCCAGGGCGCCATCCACGTGGCCGGCAAGGACCTGAACCGGCTCCGCACCTGGAAGGTCCCGGCCCTGCGCCGCCAGATCGGTGCGGTCTTCCAGGACTTCCGCCTGCTGCCCGGCAAGACGGTGCACGAGAACGTCGCCTTCGCGCTGCAGGTCATCGGGCGCCCCACCCGAGAGATCAACCAGGTGGTCCCCGAGACCCTGGAGATGGTGGGTCTGGGCGGCAAGGGCAAGCGCCTGCCCGAGGAGCTGTCCGGCGGCGAGCAGCAGCGCGTCGCCATCGCCCGGGCCTTCGTGAACCGGCCCCAGATCCTGCTGGCCGACGAGCCCACCGGCAACCTCGACCCCGCCACGAGCGTCGGGATCATGAAGCTGCTGGACCGGATCAACAAGACCGGCACCACGGTGATCATGGCCACCCACGACTCGACCATCGTCGACCAGATGCGCCGCCGCGTCATCGAGCTCGACGCCGGTGAGGTCATCCGCGACCAGACCAAGGGCGTCTACGGCAGCTGAGCCCCGCTCGCAGCCCGGACCACCCCAGCAAAGGATTTCCCAAATGCGTCACACACTCCGCGAGGCCGGCTCCGGCCTTCGTCGCAACCTGTCGATGACCCTGGCCGTGATCGTCACCATGTGGGTGAGCCTCACCCTGTTCGGTGCCGGTCTGATGACCATGCAGCAGGTCGACCTGATCAAGGGCAAGTGGTACGACAAGATCGAGATCAGCGTCTTCATGTGCGTCAAGGACTCGCAGGGCGGCATGTGCGAGGCCGGCAAGGACACCACCGAGGCGCAGCGCGAGCTGGTCAAGCAGCGCCTGGAGGCCAACCCCGAGGTGCAGCAGGTCTACTACGAGTCCAAGCAGATGGCCTACGACGACTTCCGCGAGACCTTCAAGGACTCGCCGATCCTGGAGTCGCTCACCGTGGAGCAGATGCAGGACTCCTTCCGGGTGAAGCTGCGCGATCCCAACCAGTACGCCTCCGTGGTGGACGAGGCCAAGGTGCTGCCGGGCGTGCAGAACGTCCAGGACCTGCACCAGGTGCTCGACCCGCTGTTCAGCTGGCTCAATGCATTGAAGTGGGCGACGATCGGGATGAGCGCCCTGCTGCTGCTGGCCGCGGCCCTGCAGATCGCCAACACCATCCGGATGGCGGCCTTCGCCCGACGCCGCGAGCTGGGCATCATGCGTCTGGTGGGCGCCTCGAACAGCTACATCATGCTGCCCTTCCTGCTGGAGAGCCTGGTGGCCGGCGTCGTCGGTGCCGGCCTGGCCGCGGCGAGCCTGGCCGCGGGGTACTACCTGATCATCGTGAAGAATGCTCAAGTCTCGATTCAGGCTTTACGTTGGATCACGTGGCAGCACGCGGCCATCGCCATGGCCTGGGTTGCTCTGGTCGGAATCGTGCTGTCTATAGTGCCCACGCTGATTGCGACCAAGAAGTACCTGAGAATCTGAGGCCCCCGGCTCAGGTCGTCGGGTACCAGATTTGAGGTAGAAGAGCGTGTCGACTTCCCCCCGTCTCGTACGGAACGGCCTGACCGGCCTGGCCTGTGTGGCCCTCGGTCTGTCGATCCTTCCCACGGCCCATGCGGATGACCTCACCGACGAGCGTGACCGCATCAAGTCCGAGCAGGCGGCGGCAGCCTCCAACGTCGAGAACTTCTCGGCCGAGCTGAACCAGGCCGCCGAGAACCTGCAGCGTTCGGAGGCCCAGCTCTCCCAGGCCCGCGAGGCGCTGGCCCAGGCGCAGACCGCCCGGAGCCAGGCCCAGGCCGAGGACGCCCGGCTCGCCGCCTCCCTGCGTGAGGCGCGCGCCAAGCTGGCCGCGGCCCGCAAGGCCGTGGCGGACAACCAGAAGGCCGTGGACGCCGAGGCCCGCCTGATCGGCGCCAGCGTGCGCGAGACGCACCAGCAGAACACCGAGCTGATGGGCATCGCCGCCTTCGTCAGCGAGGTGAACACCGGTGACGTGAACCAGAAGATGCAGTGGTCGCACACCATCTTCAACGCGACCCAGGCGCAGATGGACCGGCTGCAGGCCCTCCAGCTCAAGCTGGAGGCGGCCAAGCAGGCCCGCACCCGCGCCGAGGCCGAGGTCTCCGCCCAGCGCGACGAGGCGGCCGCCCAGCTGCAGCGCACCCGCAGCGCCGAGGCGCAGGCCGACCAGGCCGCGGTCTCGGTCCAGCAGCTGGTGGGCGCCAATGCCCAGGCCCGCGATGCGGTGGCCGGCAAGCTGGCCGACGAGAAGAAGCGACAGGCCGGGCTCGACGGCGAGGCGCGAGCGGTCCAGCAGCGCATCGAGGCCCGCATCGCCGCCCAGAAGGCTGCCGCCGCCAAGGCAGCCGCCGAGGCGCGCGCGAAGGCCCAGGCGGAGGCCCGTGCCCAGGCCGCTGCGGCGGCCCGTGCCCGCGCCGAGGCGGACCGGCTGGCCCGCGAGGCCCGGATCGCCGAGCAGCGGCGCCAGGCCGATGCCGCGGCCAAGAGCGCCCGGGCTCGCCGGGCCCAGGCAGCGGCCCAGCAGGCCGTCAGCCAGGCGAGGTCCAGCGAGAGCCGGCAGCGCAGCGTCCAGGCGCCGAGCCCGAGCTACAGCGGGGGTGGCTTCGCGGCCCCCGTCAACGGCCCGCTCACCTCGCCCTTCGGCCAGCGCTTCCACCCGGTGCTGCACTACTGGAAGCTGCACGACGGCATGGACTACGGCGCTGCCTGCGGCGCCCCGATCCGCGCCGCTCGCTCCGGCGTCGTCTCCGAGGCCTACTACAACGGCGGCTACGGCAACCGGCTGATGATCGACCACGGCATGGTCAACGGCAGCTATGTCACCACCGGCTACAACCACGCCACCCACTACGTGGTCTCGGTGGGCCAGCGGGTCCAGCAGGGCCAGGTCATCGGCTACGTCGGCAGCACCGGCTACTCCACCGGCTGCCACCTGCACCTGATGGTCTGGAAGAACGGTCAGCTGATGAACCCCAGCAGCTACTTCTGATCCGACGTCCGGACGGCCCGGGCTTCGCCCCGGGAGAAAAGCGCTCGGCCCCGTACCGCCCACGCAGTAGGGTTGGTGCGGGGCCTCGCGCGTTGTCGGGGGCCCGTCACCGTCCACGAGCACAGGAGCACAGGTGCCACGCGAAAAGGGCCGCAAGCTGGTGGCGCAGAACAAGAAGGCGCTGCACGACTACCACATCGGCCAGAAGATCGAGGCCGGCATGGTGCTCACCGGCACCGAGGTGAAGAGCCTGCGCAACGGCCGCTGCTCCCTGGTGGACGCCTTCGCCACCATCGACGACGGCGAGGTCTGGCTGCGCAATGCGCACATCCCCGAGTACGCCTTCGGCACCTGGACCAACCACGCCACCCGGCGCAACCGCAAGCTGCTGCTGAACCGTCGCGAGATCGACAAGCTGGAGCGCGAGATCGGCAACTCGGGCCGCACCATCGTGCCGCTGAGCGTCTACTTCAGCGACGGCTACGCCAAGGTGGAGATCGCCGTGGGCACCGGCAAGAAGGACTGGGACAAGCGCCAGACCATCCGTGAGCGCGACCTGAACCGGGAGGTCCAGCGCGAACTGGCCGACCGCAACCGGCGTCGACGCGGATGAGCCGGGCACGAGGTCTGCGCCTGGGCGCACTGCTGGGCCTGGTGCTCGCGGTGCTCGGCCTGCTGAGCCCCCAGGCCGCCTGGGCCGCCTCCGACCAGGTGGACTCCTGGAAGATCGACTACGCGGTGCAGCCCACTGGCGACGTGCGGGTCACCGAGACACTGGTCTACCGCTTCGGTTCCGTCGGCCGCCACGGCATCACCCGCTCCTTCGTCACACGGGAGAAGTGGGACGACCGCTCGGACGCGGTCTACCAGATCACCGACATCCGCGTCTCCAGCCCCGACGCGCCCAGCCGGTTCACCACCCAGACCGACACGGACGGCCGCAATGCCTACCTGACCGTTCGCGTCGGTTCGCCCACCGAGACGGTTCGAGTGCCGACGGCCAGCTACACGCTGAGCTACACCGTCAAGGGCGCCATGCGCAGCTCGCAGGACTACGACGAGTTCTACTGGGACGCGCTCAGCGGCGAGACCCCGCTGGTGCGCAACATCCAGGTGAGCGCCACCGTGCCCGGTGGGGTGAAGGACGTCGACTGCAATGTGGGTGTGCCGCCGACCCGCGACGACTGCACCAGCTTCCGGGTGAATGGCCGCACCGGTGAGTACCGCCAGTCGGTGAAGCAGGCCGGTGAGGTGATGACCATCGGCGCCAGGATCGCCAAGGGCCAGGTCTCGGTCACCCAGCCGGACCTGGTGACCCGTGCCGACCGCACCGAGCAGCTGGTGCAGCAGGCGGGTCTGGGCGCCGGTGCGCTGAGCCTGGTGCTCTCGCCGCTGCTGGGCTGGCGCTACTGGCGTCGCAAGGGTCGTGACCTGCGCTACGTCGGCCTGCCCCCCGGCGTGCTGCCGGCCCAGGGCCAGAGCGTCGCCGAGAAGCCCACGGGCCGCATCGAGATCCCGGTGGCCTTCAGCCCGCCGCAGATCAGCGTGGCCGAGGCCGGCCTGCTGGTGGACGGCGCCATCGACACCAAGGAGACCACCGCCACCCTGGTCGACCTCGCGGTGCGCGGCGCGGTCAAGCTGGCCTCCGAGCCGGGCGCGACGCGGGTTCGGCTGGTGGACTTCTCCAAGGCCACCGAGCCGCATGAGCAGGTGCTGCTGCAGCGGCTGTTCGCCTACACCGGCGGGGGAGAGGTGGAGCTGGCCAGCCAGGGGTCCATGCTCTCGGCGCACGAGGCCCTGGTCACCAGCGTGCGCAACCAGGTGGCGCGACGCCGCTGGTTCACCCGTGGCACGGGCGCCGCCGGCGCCGGCTTCGGTTGCTCCGGCCTGCTGATGCTGGCCTTCGCCTGGTTCTTCTTCGGCGGCACCTCCGGCATGATCCTGTGGCTCGCGCTGCCACTGGTGCCCGTCATCCTCACCTCGATGGTGGTGCGCAGCAAGATGCAGCGCGGCCAGCGCACCGGCCTCGGCCGCGCCTATGCAGACCAGGTGGAGGGCTTCCGCCACTACCTGGCCACCGCCGAGGCGGACCAGCTGCGCTTCGAGGAGGGGGAGGACATCTTCTCCCGCTACCTGCCCTGGGCGATCGCCTTCGGCCTGGCGGAGCGGTGGGCGGACCTGTGCGCGCAGCTGGTGCGCATGGGTCGCCTCTCGGCCGAGCCGCCGGTCTGGTACTACGGCCCCTACAACTACTGGAACTTCTACGTCTTCAATGACTCGCTGAGCACCATCGACCATGCCGCGAGCCCGGCCCCGCCGCCGCCCACCTCGATCGGCAGCTCCGGCTCCGGTTTCGGTGGCGGCAGCTCCTTCGGCGGTGGTGGCGGCTTCGCCGGCGGTGGTGGTGGCGGAGGCGGCGTCGGCAGCTGGTGAGTCTGGCCCGGCTGGGTAGTATCGAGGGCATGACTGAAAAGCCTGAGATCGACTTCCCCGAGGGCGACGCGCCCACTGACCTCGAGATCACCGACATCACCGTCGGCGACGGCCCGGAGGCCGTTGCCGGTGACACCGTCGCCGTCCACTACGTCGGCGTCGCCTTCTCCAGCGGCGAGGAGTTCGACTCCTCCTACGGCCGTGGCCCGCTGCAGTTCCGCCTCGGCATCGGCCAGGTCATCGAGGGCTGGGACAAGGGCGTGCAGGGCATGAAGGTGGGTGGCCGCCGCAAGCTGGTCATTCCCGCCCATCTGGCCTACGGCGAGCGTGGCGCCGGTGGCGTCATCGCTCCCGGCGAGACGCTGATCTTCGTCTGCGACCTGCTGGGTGTGGCCGGCAAGTGACCGCTTTCGGGGACGCCTCAGGGCCGCCCCCGATGGGGAAGGGGCGCAGGCCGAGCAAGACTTGGAGCATGAGCAGCATTGTCCATGCCCCTGTCAGCCGCCTGCGCCCCTTCGAACATCCCTCGCTGCAGCTGCCGGTCACCGAGACCGACCGTGACCGGTCGCTGGCCTACCTGCGGCGTGCCTACGGCGAGGGTCGGCTCACCGAGTACGAGCTGGACCAGCGCCTGGAGACGGTGCTGACCGCCCGCACCCGACGTGAGCTGAACGCCGCCTTCAGCGGCCTGGCCGTGGTGCCGGTGGGCACCGGCGCCTCGCTGCTGGCCCCACGCCGCCGACCTGTCGGGAGCCCCACCCTGACCGGTCGCGCCGGAGGCTCGCTGGCCCACCTGAGCGGCCTGGCGACGCTGGCCGTCGGCCCGGGCGTCGCCTATGCCATGGCGGGGCGCGGCAGCTACGCCCGCCACGAGGCCGCCAAGGCCTTCAACTTCCAGATGGCCACCATCCTGCTCGCGATGGCGGCGGGCCTGCTGATGTCCGGACCGCTGGAGGCCGTGGTCTTCAGCGTCGGTGCGGTGGCCTGGTTCGTGCTCAGCCTGCTGGGCGCCGTGCACGCCGGCTCCGGCGAGAACTGGCGCAACCCGGTCACCCGGGCCCTGCCGCTGCGCTTCCTGGACGAGGGGCCGCGGCCGACGCGTCGGGAGCTCACCCGCTCCTGAGTGGATAACCCGTTGGCGCCCGTCGTGGCGGCCGGGTAGCATGGAGAGAACCGGATGGTGGTGCATCCGGTGGTAACAACTCAACAGGGGGTGACTGGTTTCGACTTGGGACGGTAGTTCCAGGAGAAGCGGGCCGAGAATCCAGGGTCAACTCGTTAATGTTCCCCGGAAACCAATAACTGCCGACACCAATCGCGCAGACTTCGCTCTCGCTGCCTGAGCAGTGACCGAAGGGTCAGCCCGGATGTAGCCTTCCGTCCGGTTCCTGGCCTCATCAAGAAGGCTTGCTGATCGACCTGTGTGTCAGGGGTCGATCGGGACTCAACTGATACTGGGCCTGTCTGCAACGTGTTGACACGAGTGCAGGGGCCGAGAAAAGCGTCACCGTCAACTGCGCCCGGAGAAGACCTGGTTCGCCTCTTGAGGACGCGGGTTCAATTCCCGCCACCTCCACCCCTGTGAAGTTGCTCGACGCCAGCACGAAGTGCTGGTCCGAGAGCGTGGACGGGTCCATCGAGCTTGCTCGATTGGGCCCGTTTCGCGTTCTCTGGCCCGATGCCGGTCCGTGGGGCCGGGCAGGCAAGGATCGTTCATGGTTGTGGTTGGACTACCAACCACAACCATGAACAATGATGCGGTTTGGTGGGCGTACACCCCCACCAAAGTGTGTCAGTGACGTCACAGGCCCCCCGCTGTGCCTCTGGCACGGGCAGCGGACCGTGCGCAGCGCTCGTCCGAGCGGGGAAAGGCCCAAGGGCTTGGGAGCCGCCACGCGCCCGCGATCCTTCAGCGGTGAGCAGAAGGTGCGGCCACGCGCCGGCACCCAAGGGGCTCGCGCCACCGTGCGTGCAAGACTTGCGGGGTGAGGATGCCCAACCGTCCACGGCCCGGCGAGCTCCTGCTCGCCACCACTGCCATGGCCGACGACTACTGGGGGCAGAGCGTCATCCTGCTGCTCGACTGCGACGAGACGGGCGCGCTGGGCGTCATCCTGAACCGCATCGCGGAGACGTCGCTCACCGAGGTGCTGCCGCAGTGGCAGCCGCTGGTCTGCCCGCCGCAGGAGCTGTTCAGCGGCGGCCCGGTCTCGACCACGGGTGCGATCTGCCTGGCCAAGCTTCTGGATCCCGCCGAGGAGCCCCCGGGCTGGCGTCGGATCCGCGGCGACCTGGGCCTGCTCCACCTCGACACCCCCGTCGAGCTGGTCGAGGGCGCCTTCGCGGACCTGCGGATCTTCGCCGGCTATGCCGGCTGGGAGCCCGGCCAGCTCGAGACCGAGGTGGTGCGTGGCGAGTGGCACCGGATCCCCGCCCGGGACGAGGACATCTTCGGCACCCGCACCGAGGGCCTGTGGCGGCGCATCCTGCGTCGACAGGGAGGCCAGCTGGCCTGGCTCAGCACCTGGACGAACGACCCCGACGCGAACTGATCACGGGGGAATGGTTACCAGACCGTTACGATGTGGTCAGCAACGAGATGGGGGAGCCATGACGGAGAGCAGCGCGAAGTCCCGCAGTCGCATCCTGGTGGTCGACGACGACGCGGCGCTGGCGGAGATGCTGCAGATGGTGCTGCGCCAGGAGGGCTTCGAGGCCTCGTGGTGCGGTAGCGGTGACAAGGCCGTGGAGGCCTTCCGCGCCGAGCGCCCCGACCTCGTCCTGCTGGACCTGATGCTTCCGGGGCGCGACGGCATCGAGATCTGCCGTGACATCCGCCAGGAGTCCGGCGTCCCCATCGTGATGCTCACCGCCAAGAGCGACACCATGGACGTGGTGCAGGGCCTGGAGGCCGGCGCCGACGACTACGTCAGCAAACCCTTCAAGGCCAAGGAGCTGATCGCCCGGATCCGCACCCGGCTGCGTCGCAACCCGGCCGAGGTGGACAGCGATCCGGACCTGCTGCAGATCGGTGACCTGGAGATCTCCACCACCGGCCACCAGGTGCGCCGCGGCGAGGTTGCCATCCAGCTCACCCCGTTGGAATTCGACCTTCTGCTCGCCCTGGCCCGCAAGCCCAAGCAGGTCTTCAGCCGAGAGACCTTGCTGCAGGAGGTCTGGGGCTACCGCCATGCCGCGGACACCCGGCTGGTGAACGTCCATGTCCAACGGCTGCGCTCCAAGGTGGAGAGGGACCCGGAGCACCCCGAGATCGTCGTGACGGTGCGAGGCATCGGCTATCGGGCCGGCGAGCCCCGGCCACTCGATGGCTGAGCCGCTCCCGGCAGGTCCGGTGCACCGCGGCTGGCGCGCCGTCCCGCGTCGCCTGTGGTGGTCCTCGCTCCCGCTGCGGGTGATCACCCTCACCCTGGCCGGCTCGGTACTGGTGCTGCTGCTGGGTGGCTTCTTCCTGCTCCGGCAGGCCACGCATGGCGTCCTGGAGGGCAAGAAGGCCTCCGCCGTGGCCGAGGCCACCACGGCGCTGGACCGGATGCAGACCCAGCTGCGGGCCACCGACCTGCGCACCGCCTCCCTCTACGAGCGGCTCAACCAGCTGGCGGACGAGGCGGGTGGCCAGCCCAACCAGTACCGGGTGGTGATCCAGGGCCCGGTCTCTCGCTATGTCTCGCCCGACATCAGCGAGGCGAGCGTCCCCGAGTCGTTGGCCCAGGCGGTCGCCTCCGGCGACGGCATGTTCGTCACCCCGACGCTGGTCGACTACACCGACCCGGCCCGGACCGACGAGCCCGGTCTGGCGATCGGTGCCACCCTGCAGGCCCCCACCGGCAGCCAGACCTACCCGATCTACTTCATCTTCCCCGAGAGCCACGAGAACCAGACCCTCGAGGTGCTGCGCCGTGCCATGGCCTCCACCTCGGCCCTGCTGCTGGTCAGTCTGGCCGGGATCGCCTGGCTGGTGGCCCGCCAGGTGGCCGAACCGGTGCGCCAGGCCTCCCAGGCGGCCTCGCGGATCGCTTCGGGCGACCTGGAGGAGAGGATGGAGGTGCGCGGCACCGACGACCTTGCCAGCCTGGCCACGTCGATGAACGACATGGCAGGGGAGCTGAAGAGCCAGATCGGCCAGCTGGAGGAGCTGAGCAAGGTGCAGCGGCAGTTCGTCTCCGACGTCTCCCACGAGCTGCGCACGCCGCTCACAACGGTCCGGATGGCGGCGGACATGCTCTTCGAGCAGCGCGAGGACCTGGAGCCCTTCGCGGCCCGCTCCACCGAGCTGATGCACGACGAGCTGGACCGCTTCGAGTCCATGCTGGCCGACCTGCTGGAGATCAGCCGTTTCGACGCCGGCGCGGCCGTGCTGAGCCAGGAGGAGACCGACGTGGTGGCCCTGGTGCGCCGCGAGCTCGATGCCCAGCGCCCCTTCGCGGAGAGGATGGGCAGCGAACTCCTGCTGGAGGCCCCCGAGCGCGCCACCGCAGCGGTGGACGGTCGCCGCATCACCCGCGTGGTGCGCAACCTGGTGACCAATGCCATCGAGCACGGCGAGCACCGCCCGATCCGCGTCACGGTCGCCGCCGACGACCAGGCGCTCGCCGTCGCGGTGCGCGACTACGGCGTGGGCTTCACCAGCCAGGAGGGAGAGCACGTCTTCGACCGCTTCTGGCGTGCCGACCCCAGCCGTACCCGCGCGGTGGGCGGCACCGGCCTGGGCCTGGCCATCTCACTGGAGGATGCGCAGCTGCACCACGGCTGGTTGCGTGCCTGGGGAGAGCCCCGCCACGGGGCCCAGTTCCTGTTGGTGGTGCCACGCCTCGCCGGTGCGCAGGTGACGGCCAGCCCGTTGCCGCTGATGCCCGCAGACCATGCCACGGGGAGCCGGGCATGAGGGGCCGCGCGTTGTTGGCGGCCGTCACGACGCTGGCGCTGGCCGGCTGCGCGGGCGTGCCCACCAGCGGTCCGGTGGAGCAGGTCTCGCCCGGCACCCAGACCCGCGTGGAAGGCGGCGTGCAGGTGCGCGCCGTGCCGCCGCAGCCCGACGGCTCGCCCGACGTGGTGATGGCCGGCTTCATCGATGCCATGGCCTCCCAGGATCCGGACTATGCCGTCGCGCGGCAGTACCTGACGCCCCGGGCGGCCCAGGAGTGGAATCCCGCGGCCGGGGTGACGGTCTTCGACGGGGACACCCGCTCCAACCTGCCCGGCAGCACCACCGCCGGCCTGCAGGCCCGGGTCGTGGGCCGGCTCGACGCCGAGGGCCACTACAGCGCCCAGGGCGGCAGCCAGCTACGCCACAACTTCACCATGCAGCAGGTGGACGGGCAGTGGCGCATCTCCAACCCGCCGCAGGGCCTGCTGGTCAGCCAGTACACCCTGCGCAACCGCTTCACACCGGCCGACGTGTGGTTCCTGGGCGCGAACGGCTCCAGCGTCGTGCCGGAACGGGTCTGGCTGGCCGCCAACCCGATCACCCCGACGCAGGCGGTGCAGGCCCTGCTGCGGGGCCCCTCGGACTGGCTCGCGCCGGCCGTCAGCACCGCGATCCCCACCGGGGCGAAGCTCACGCTGCCGGCGGTCACGGTGACCGACGGGGTGGCCGAGGTGCCGCTGGACGGCTCGCTGGCGGGCCTGTCGGACGCCCGGCGGACCCAGCTGGCCGTGCAGCTGGCCTGGACGCTGCGCCACTTCGGCGACATCACCGCGCTGCGCATCCTGGCCAACGGTGAGCCCTGGGCGGTGCCGGGCCAGTCCGCCACCGGCGAGGTCGCGGTCGCCAACCTGCCAGACCTCTCGCCGGTGGCCACCAGCGCCGGCCAGCAGCCCTTCGCGGTGCAGGACGGCCTGGTGGGGCGGCTGGACGAGCAGGGCACCTTCTCCGCCCTGGGCGGGGCCTTCGGCTCGCCGTCGGCCAGTGAGCGCGCCGCCGAGGTCTCGGCCTCCTCCAGTTCCGGCACGGTGGCCGTCGTGGACCGGCAGCGACGGCGGCTGGTCAGCGCCACCATCGGGCGCAACGACGCGGAGGTGCGGCTGAGTGCCGCCGGGATCTCCCGCCCGCACATGACCCCGCGCGGCCAGCTGTGGGCGATGGTTCCCGGGGACGCCTCCCAGGCCCTGTGGCAGGCGGGACGCACCGGGCCCGCGCATCGGGTGGCGGTGCAGGAGTTGCGGGGGACCACCCTGCTGGGCTTCAGCATCTCGCCCGACGAGTCGAGCATGGCGGTGGTGCTGCGACGCGGGAGCGCGACCGAGCTGGGCCTGCTGCGGCTGCGCGAGGGCCGGCTCGACGGCTACCGGCCGCTGCTGCTGCAGGTGAACCAGCAGAAGCTGTCCAGCATCGCCGACGTGGGATGGGTGGGGCCGGGCCAGCTGATGGTGCTGGCCAGCCCGCAGCCCAGCGAACGCGCCACCGCCCACCTGGTCAGTGCGGACGGTGCCCTGATCGAGGCCGTCGGTCCTGCCGGCGACCAGGTCCTGGCCGGGCTCGCCACGCAGCCGCGCCTGGAAGGCACCTCGGCGATGCTGCTCACCGCATCCGGGGAGCTGCTGCGCTTCGAGACCGCCTGGCGCTGGAGCAGCCTGCCGGGCCGGGTGCAGGCCGTCGACTTTCCCTCCTGAGTTGTCCACAGGCCGCCGCCGTCCACAGCCCCCTTGCGTCGGGCGACGAGCCGCGCGAGCCTCGGGGCATGCTGCTCGACGACCTGGCCGACCTGCTGCTCGGCGCCCGTTGTCCGGGGTGCGCGCGCCCAGGTCTGCTGCTGTGCCCGGACTGTCGCGCCGGGCTGGCGGACCGGCCGTTGCGCGTCGAGGATGCCGGGGCGCTGCCAGCTGGTCTGGAGTGCTGGTCGGCCGGCGTGCACGAGGGTGCGCTGCGCGAGATGGTCAGTGCCCACAAGGACCGGGGGAGCTGGCTGCTGGCCGGGGTGCTGGGGGCCCAGCTCGCCGTGGCAGCAAGCCCGCTGCTGCCGCGCGACGGTGCGGTGGTGCTGGTGCCGCTGCCCTCTTCGCCCCGGGCGGTGCGGGAGCGGGGTTATGACCACGCGCGGGCGCTGGCACGCGCCGCCTCGGTCCGGCTGCCCGGCCGTCCGCGCGTGCTGCCGGCCCTGCGACGTGGGACGAGCGTGGCGGACCAGGCCGGTCTGGGACGCGGCCAGCGCGCCGCCAACCAGCGCGGGAGCATGACCGCCAGGCCCGTGCGCCCGCCCGGCCGCGCCATCCTGGTCGACGACGTGTGCACCACCGGAGCCAGCCTCGCGGAGGCCCGCCGCAGCCTGCTGGCAGCGGGCTGGGAGGTGCTCGGGGCAGCCGTCGTGGCACAACGCACAAAGTCGCTGCACATTTCGCCCCGAACTCCTGAAATCCGTTCTGAGCAGCGGTAACGTATCGGCATGGCACGACCAGTGGAGTCTCCGGAGCGATTCGTGGGGGCCTCGCGGGGTCGTGCCATCGTCATAGATGCGGTCGGTGCGCAGGCACCGACCTCCTAGCAAGGAGGATCACATGGACATCATCGTCACGGGCCGTCACTGCACCGTCAGCGACGACCTGCGCGAGCAGGTCACCGAGCGGATCGCCAGCGTCGAGAAGCTCAGGGATCGTGTGATCAGGACCGAGATCGAGTTCACCGCCAACAATGCCAAGGGCAGCCCCGACGACGACGTGGTGTGCGACATCACCATGCGCAGCCGCGGGCCGGTGATCCGGGCGGAGGCCCATGCCGACGACAAGCGGGTGGCCTTCGAGAAGGCGCTGGAGAAGCTGAAGACCCAGCTGCGCAAGGCCAGCGACCGGCGCAAGAACCATCGCGGGCTGCGGGGCCACGACGTCCTCGCCCAGATCGCGCCCGAGCCGGTCGCCGAGGACGAGGCGGTGCCCACGCGCACCGTGGCCGGTATCGAGGTCACCGGCAACGGACCGCTGGTGGTGCGCGAGAAGGAGTTCCCGGCCAGCCCTCTGACCCTCGCCCAGGCGCTGGACGAGATGGAGCTGGTGGGCCACGACTTCTTCCTGTACGTGGACGCCGACAAGAACCAGCCCAGCGTGGTCTACCGCCGCAAGGGCTACGACTACGGCGTGATCCGGCTGGCCGAACAGGCCTGAACCCACACCCGGCAGCACCACTGCGGCCCGGCACCCCTCGGTGCCGGGCCGCAGTGGTGCTCCAGGGAGCGTCGCGGTGCCTCAGGCGTTCTCGACGACCTCGCGGGCAAAGCCCTCGGCAATGCTGCGGGCGGCAGGCTCCACCAGGTGGTCGGCCTCACGCATCCGGTCCAGCATCGCGGTGGACTTCTTGCCGTGCTCACGGGCCCACCAGAACTGCATCAGCTCGGGGGAGGCCTCGGGGTGGAACTGCACGCCCACCGCGGAGCCCAGCCGGAAGGCCTGGTTCGGGTGGCTGGTGCTGCGGGCCAGCTCGACGGCCCCCTCGGGCAGCCGCACCACCGCGTCGTGGTGGGACATCGGCATCGGTGCGCCGGAACGTGCCGCCTCGCCCAGCACCGGATCCTCGCTGGCGCCGGGCAGCCAGTCCAGCACCACCGGACCCTCCTCAGGGCCGCGCTCGTCGGCCACGCTGACTTCGCCGCCCAGCGCCTCGGCCAGCAGCTGGTGGCCCAGGCAGATGCCCAGCACCGGCATGTCGATCGCCTGGGCATCGGCCATCAGGTCCTTGACCTGCTGCACCCAGCGGGCGTCGTGCTCCACGCTCATGGTGCCGCCCAGCACCACCAGGCCGTCGCCGATGGTCTCCAGGTTCGGCACGTCCTTGGTGGCCAGATCGATCAGCGTGATCCGCACCCCGGTGCGCAGCCAGGCGTCGAAGCGCTCCAGCGGGACGACCGGATCGGGCTGCAGGACGGTGATGCGGGGTTTCTTGGCCATGGCGTCGAGCCTAGTGGCCCGCGGTGTTGGGACTCGCCTCGATGCCGTGGCGCGGCGGCTAGGCTCGCCGACGTGCTGGACTACACCGACTACGACACCCGGCTGGCCGGCTACGCCCTGGTCCGCGACCAGGCCGGACGGATCCTGCTGAGCCGCTGGGTGGGACCCGAGGGGCCGCTGTGGACCGTGCCCGGCGGCGGCATCGAGTACGGCGAGAGCATCGAGGACGGGACCGTCCGCGAGGTGCTGGAGGAGAGCGGCTACCGGGTGGAACTGGTGGGGCTGCTGGCGGTGCGCACCATCGACATCCCGGCGAGCGAGCGGCTGCATCCCTCGCAGCGGCCGATGCGCGCCGTGCAGGTCTTCCACGAGGCGCGCCTGCTGGGTGGCGAGCTGCGCTTCGAGGTGGACGGCTCCAGCGACATGGCGGCCTGGTTCGACCTGGCCGAGGTGGCGGGCCTGGAGCGGGTGCCGGGGGTGGACTGGATGCTGCACACCGCCGGACTGCTCGACGCCCCGCAGATCGATCCCCCGGTGGTCGACGCTCCGCAGGCGGGGCTGTGATGCGCGAGATCAGCCTGCCGCAGGCCCGTCGCATCGCGCTGGCGGCACAGGGCTTCGGACGACCCCGGCGGGATCGGCCGGTCACCATGCGCGAGGTGCAGGGCGAGATCGACCGGCTGGCCCAGTTCCAGATCGACTCCATCTCGGTGCTGGCCCGGGCCCACCAGATGCCGCTCTACAGCCGGCTCGGGGCCTACGACGTGGGCCTGCTGGAGCGGGCCGCCAGCCGTCGCCCCCGACGGCTCTTCGAGTACTGGGGCCATGCCGCCAGCCTGGTGGACGTCCGGCTGGAGCCGGCGCTTCGCTTCCGGATGGCGCGGGCCCGCGGCGAGGCCTGGGGCGGGATCCGCCGCGTCGTCGAGGAGCACCCGGGACTGGTGGACTTCGTGCTCGACGAGGTGCGCGAGCGGGGCCCGGTCACCGCGCGCGAGATCGAGTACGAGGAGCAGCGCGACCGCAGCCACTGGGGCTGGAACTGGTCGGCCACCAAGCGCGCCCTGGAGTGGCACTTCTGGTCCGGCCGGATCACCGCCGCCAGCCGCAATGCCGCCTTCGAGCGCCGCTACGACCTGCCCGAGCGGGTGCTGCCCGCCGAGGTGGTGGCCACCCCCACGCCCGATGACCACCAGGCACACGTCATCCTGGTGCGTCGTGCGGCCCGCGCCCTGGGCGTGGCCAGTGAGGCCTGCCTGGCCGACTACTTCCGGCTCTCCCGCGCCGAGACCCGTGCCGCGATTGCCGAGCTGGAGCAGTTGGGAGAGCTGGAGCCGGTGCGGGTGCGGGGATGGAAGCCGCAGGCCTGGCTGTGGAAGGGCAACCAGGAGCTGCCCGCCGCCAGGATCCCGCGTCGCATCACCGGGCGCGCCCTGGTCAGCCCCTTCGACTCGTTGATCTTCGAGCGCTCCCGGGCACTGGCGCTGTTCGACCTGGACTACCGGATCGAGATCTACGTGCCGGCCGCCCAGCGTCGCCACGGCTACTACGTCTACTGCTTCCTGCTGGACGAGCACTTCGCCGCCCGGGTGGACCTCAAGGCGGATCGTCGGGCCGGGGTGCTGCGGGTGCTGTCCAGCTGGGCCGAACCGGGCTGCCCGCACGAGACAGCTCAGGTGGTCCGCGAACTGGCCGCAGAGCTGCGCGAGCTGGCCGCGTGGCTGGGGCTCGGCGAGGTGGAGATCGGCGCCCGTGGCGACCTGGCGGCGGCGCTGCATGGGGCGATGGCTCCGGCCACCCCCTAGACTGGGGCGGGTATGGGTACCGTCCCGTCATCGTGGAAAAGGAAACTGCACTCGTGAGCTTCATGGACCGCCTGCTCAGTGCCGGCGAAGGCCGCACGCTGAAGAAGCTGGCCAAGATCGCCGACCAGGTCAACATCATCGAGGACGACTACCTCGAGATGAGCGATGAGGAGCTCAAGGATCAGACCGATCACTTCCGCCAGCGCCATGCGGAGGGGGAGAGCCTGGACGACCTGCTGCCCGAGGCCTTCGCCACCATGCGCGAGGCCTGCCGTCGCGTGCTGGGCAAGCGCCCCTACGACGTGCAGATGATGGGTGGCGCCGCCCTGCACCTGGGCAACATCGCCGAGATGAAGACCGGTGAGGGCAAGACCATCGTCGCGCTGGCCCCGGCCTACCTGAACGCCATCACCGGCAAGGGCGTCCACGTGGTCACGGTGAACGACTACTTGGCCAAGTACCAGAGCGAGCAGATGGGCCGCGTGCACCACTTCCTGGGGCTCAGCGTCGGCGTCATCCTGTCCAACATGGACCCGGCCGAGCGTCGTCAGGCCTACCAGTGCGACATCACCTACGGCACCAACAACGAGTTCGGTTTCGACTACCTGCGCGACAACATGGCGCTCAGCCTGGAGGAGTGCGTCCAGCGCGGCCACCACTTCGCCATCGTCGACGAGGTGGACTCGATCCTGGTGGACGAGGCGCGTACCCCGCTGATCATCTCAGGCCCGGCCGAGGACAACCACGACTGGTACCCCGAGTTCGCCAAGCTCGCCACCCGCCTGGTGCGCGACACCGACTACGAGGTGGACGAGAAGAAGAAGACCATCGCGGTGCTGGCGCCCGGCATCGAGAAGGTGGAGGACCGGCTCGGCATCGAGAACCTCTACGAGAGCGCCAACACCCCGCTGATCAGCTACCTGAACAATGCCATCAAGGCCAAGGAGCTGTTCAAGCGCGACAAGGACTACGTGGTGATCGAGGGCGAGGTGCTCATCGTCGACGAGCACACCGGCCGCACCCTGCAGGGCCGCCGCTACAACGAGGGCCTGCACCAGGCGCTCGAGGCCAAGGAGTCGGTGGAGATCAAGGACGAGTACCAGACGCTCGCCACGATCACCCTGCAGAACTTCTTCCGCATGTACGACAAGCTCTCCGGCATGACCGGCACGGCCAAGACCGAGGAGAGCGAGTTCCAGAAGATCTACGGCCTGGGCGTGGTGGTCATCCCCACCAACCGGCCGATGATCCGCATCGACCAGAAGGACCTGATCTACCGCACCGAGCAGGCCAAGTTCGAGGCCGTGGTGGCCGACGTGGCCGAGCGCCACCAGGCCGGTCAGCCCGTGCTGATCGGTACCGCCAGCGTCAACAAGTCCGAGATCATCTCGCAGATGCTCACCCGCGCCGGCGTGCCGCACGAGGTGCTGAACGCCAAGCACCACGAGCGCGAGGCGGCGATCGTCGCGATGGCCGGCCGCAAGGGCGCCGTGACCGTGGCCACCAACATGGCCGGTCGAGGCACCGACATCATGCTGGGTGGCAATGCCGAGTTCATCGCCGACCAGCTGCTGCGCACCAAGGGCCTGGACCCGGTGGACACGCCGGAGGACTACGAGGCCGCCTGGGCCGAGACCCTGGCCTCGGTGGAGGAGCAGGTGGCCGCCGAGCACGAGGTGGTCTCCGAGGCCGGCGGCCTCTACGTGGTGGGTTCCGAGCGCCACGAGTCGCGCCGCATCGACAACCAGCTGCGTGGTCGTTCCGGCCGTCAGGGCGACCCGGGCGAGTCCCGCTTCTACCTGAGCCTGGGTGACGACCTGATGCGGCTGTTCAAGGCCGACGTCGTCGAGCGCGCCATGATCAGCCTCAAGGTGCCCGACGACCAGCCCATCGAGCACAAGTGGATCTCCAACTCCATCGAGAGCGCCCAGAAGCAGGTGGAGGCGCAGAACTTCGAGATCCGCAAGAACGTCCTCAAGTACGACGACGTGATGAACCGCCAGCGCCACGCCATCTATGCCGACCGCCGCAAGGTGCTCGAGGGCGCCGACGTGGAGCAGCAGCTGCGCGAGACCACCAACCGCGTCGTGGAGGCCGTGGTGCGCAACCACACCACCGGCTTCTCCGAGGACTGGGACCTGGACGCGCTGTGGGCCGAGATGTCCACCCTCTACCCGGTGGCCCTGGTCAAGGACGAGTGGGTGGGGGAGAGCGACCAGCAGGAGATGGTGGACGCCTTCCTCGAGGATGTCCAGGGCGCCTACGACGAGCGCGAGCAGGAGCTGGGCGCCGAGAACATGCGCGAGCTGGAGCGCCAGGTGCTGCTCACCGTGCTGGACCGCAAGTGGCGCGAGCACCTGTACGAGATGGACTACCTGCGCGAGGGCATCGGCCTGCGCGCCATGGCGCAGCGCGACCCGCTGGTGGAGTACCAGCGCGAGGGTGGCCAGATGTTCAACGCCATGATGGAGGCCTTCATGGAGGAGGTCGTCGGCTACCTGTTCAACCTGGAGGTGCAGGTCAACGCCCCGCAGGTGGGGCTGGTGACCGGTGCGGACGGCCAGGCGCTGGATGCCGATGCGCTGCTGGCCCGTGCCACCTCCGCCGGGGCGCAGATCGAGGCCAAGGGCCTGGGCGGCCACCGTGCCGAGAACCTCACCTACACCGCTCCCGACGAGACCGGTGAGGCCGAGGCCCGTCGCGCCGAGCCCACCCCCGACGAGTACGAGGGCACCGGGCGCAACCAGCCCTGCCCCTGCGGCTCCGGCAAGAAGTACAAGGCCTGCCACGGCCAGGGCTGAACGCCCCGGCTGTCACGCCACCTCGGCCACGGCCGGCGGGAGGACCACCTGGAAACAGGTGACCACCCACCGGCCGTGTCCGTGCTCCAGGCGAACCACCGCGCAGAAGTGCCGCGGCCCCCGCCGCTCGGTCCGTTCGGCCAGGTGGATCCAGCCCTCCAGGACCCGTGGGGAGGTGCGCGAGCCCCGCACCGAGACGATCCCCGTTCCCTGCCAGGACCGTCGTCGTGACCAGGCCGCCAGCAACTCGCGAGGGGCCTCCTCCACCCAGCCCGCCAGCTGGTGGGCGGTGCGTCGCCCCTGCAGCACCTCCAGCAGTTGGGCCGCGGCGGCCCCCAGCAGCCGGCCCACCTGCTCGGCATGGGGATCGCTGGGCGCCGTCGGAGGGTCGTCGCCACCGGACTGCAGCTCGGCCAGCGGCAGTGGATCCTGCGGCGGCGCGGTCCTGGCGGACGAGGCGGGGTGCGGTGGCTGAGCCAGCAGCACCGCAAGGCCCTTGACGTCGATCAGCACGGGTCGGTTCATGGGCGACAGCCAAGCCCCAGGGGTCGCGGCGGCACAACCATCGGGCCGAGATCTGTGGACAACTCCGTCCCCAGGGCCCGGTGCCCGTGGCGGGGTCAGCGCAGGAAGGTGAACAACTGCCGGCCGGGCACCAGTGGCTCCGGCTCGCCGACCAAGCGATGTACGCCGACCGTCATGGCGGTGCCCTCCAGCCGGGCATGATGGGCCACCTCCGTGAAACCCGCAGCCCCGAACCACTGCCGGATGCTGGGGCACAGGTCCGGCTGCTGGTCGCCACGGGTCCAGACAACCGTGGCTCCTGCGGCGCAGAACTGCGGCGAGCTGCGGACCAGCCGAGCGACGTCCTGCTCGCTGATGTTGCCCATGATCCCCACCAGCAGCACCAGGTCTGCCGGGACGGTGCCGGCATAGGACTCGCTGCGTCCCGCGTCCACCTCACGGACCTCGAGCCGGGCCCCGAGGCGCTCGATGCGCTGCCGGGCCACGGCGGCATTGCCCGGATGCAGTTCCAGCAGGCTGCCGCTGGTGCGCTCCACCAGGTCCGGCCGACGGGCCAGCACCCCCAGCAGGTCGTCGCCCTGACCGGCGCAGGAACTCATCACCCGCACCGGTCCGGGCGTACGGTCGTAGAAGTCCTCCACCACCTGCTGCACCTGCCGCAGGCGTCGGGAGAGGGCCGAATCGGGATCCCGGTAGTCCTCGTGCCAGGCCAGGTAGTCGCGCAACGGGCTCATCGCAGCCTCCTCGTCGCCATCATGGCACCAGGGCGGGCGAGGTCGCCGCCGGGCCGGGGAACAGTGGCTAGATTGGGCGCCATGAAGCGCACCCTGGTCCTCGTCCCCGTCAGCACCGAGCAGGCCCGCGCCCTGTGGCGCGCCGAGGACCTGGGCGAGCTGCAGGCCTTCAGCGTCACCGACGAGCTGCTCGCGAACCTCGAGGGGGTCCACGACGCAGAGGACGCGGAGCACGCCTGCGCCCAGCTGGCCTCGCTGTGGGGCCTGTCGCACCACGGGGAGCGCCTGGTGCTGGCCGCCGAGGTGGATCCCGGAGTGCTGCGCCCAGAGCAGAACGAGGCCCACAACGGGGGAGTGCTGCTGGGGCGGCTGACGCGCGCCCAGGTCTCGGCCTTCTTCGCCGATGACCCCGCGAACCCCCTGCCACAAGGACTTTCGCAGCAGGTGGCCGGGCTCGACGTGGACCAGGCCTGGGAGCTGGACGAGGTGCAGCGAATGCTGCGCAGCCATGACCTGCTGTGGCACTCGGTGGAAGAACTGGCCGTCCTGGGCGAGGATGGCTGACATGCCACGTTCAATCTGGAAAGGCGCCATCTCCTTCGGCCTGATCACCATCCCGGTCAAGCTCTACGGCGCCACCGAGGAGAAGGACATCTCCTTCAAGCAGGTCCATCCCGCCGACGGCGGCCGGATCAAGTACAAGCGCGTCTGCGAGAAGTGCGGCGAGGAGGTGCCCTATGCCGAGATCGGCAAGGGCTACGAGGCACCCGACGGCCGGATGGCGATCCTGGACAAGGAGGACCTGGACCAGCTGCCGCTGACCACCACCAAGAGCGTGGACGTGGTGCAGTTCGTCGACGAGTCGGAGATCGACCCCACCTACTTCGACAAGTCCTACGTGCTGGAAGCCGAGGGGCCGGGTGCGAAGCCCTATGTGCTGCTGCGCGATGCCCTGCGCAAGACCGGCAAGTCCGCCGTGGTGAAGGTGGCGCTGCGCTCGCGCGAGTCGCTGGCCCTGATCCGGCCCAAGGACGACTGCCTGGTGATGCACACCATGCTGTGGCCCGACGAGGTGCGCGACAACTCCTTCGCCGCCCCCTCTGACGAGGTGAAGGCCACCGACGCCGAGGTGGGCATGGCCGAGATGTTCATCACCCAGATGGAGGGTGACTTCACCCCCGAGCAGTTCACCGACTCCTACCGCGAGGCGCTGGAGGAGGTCGTGCAGGCCAAGCTGGCCGGCGTCGCGGTGGCCGAGGCCGACGAGGAGACCTCCTCGCCCGCCGGTGGCGAGGTGGTGGACCTGGTGGCCGCGCTGCGCGCCAGCGTCGAGGCCGCCAAGGCCAAGCGCAAGCAGGCCGCCGGTGAGCAGGAGCCCGCCGAGGACAAGGCCGAGAAGAAGACCACGAAGAAGAAGGCGAGCTGATGGTTTCCCGGATCCATTTCGACGACGAGCAGGAGGCCATCGAGGCCGCCGAGCTGCTGGACGGTGCCGGCCACGAGGTGGCGCTGATCAAGGAGCGCTTCGCCGGTGAGGACGACGACGAGGAGATCGACTTCGTCGTCGCCACCCCGGCCACCGCGGACGAGGTCCGTGCCCTGGTGGGCGAGGACTCCTTCGTGGAGACCGACGACTGAGCCGAACTCCCGGCAGACTCGGGACAGCGACGGGGGCCGGCCACCATGGCCGGCCCCCGTCATGCTTCCCGGGGCACGTCAGCTGCGGGCGGCCAGCCAGTCGTCGCCGGCCTGCTGCTGCGCGTCGATGGCCTGCTTGACGTAGGGGGCGGCCTGCTGCTCGATCTTCTTGCCCACGAAGGGCACGTTGACCTTGAGCTCGCCGGCGTACTCCACGACGGTGCCGCGGCCGCCGGGGTAGAGCCGGGCGTCGCCATTCATGGTCACCGGCTTGCCGGGCACCTCGATCACCAGGGTGCCGGTGCGCGAGTCGTCGGCGGCGGCATCGCTCCACTGCACGGTCTGCACCATGTCCATCGTGGCGCCGATGAAGGCCCGCACCTCCTCGGGGGCGTTGACGGCCATGCTGACCCGCGTGGTGGGACCGGCCACGTCGATGGTGTGGCTGGCCGCATCCACCCGGGAGACCAGCTCTTCCAGCCAGCCCTTGTCGGTCATCATCTGGTACACGGTCTTGGGGTCGGCCTCGAAGTCGAGGCGGGAGGAGATGTCCATGCCCCCATTGTTGCGGGTCGGCCGGCCGCCGGCTGTGGATGTTCACGCGGCGTGCTCCACCTGCTGTAAAAGTTCTGGCCCGGCGCTAGGCTGGGCGGTGGCGGCAGCGGAGCCGCGGAAGCGCCCTTGACAAGGCCTGTCGAGGGTCGACGAGCTATCCAGGGAGCAGGCACATGCCAGGGCGTGACGCACGCGATTCCATCCTCGACCACCTCACCGACGAGCTGCAGAGCCATGGCAGCGGCTTGCGGCCGGAGCGGCTGCGCCCCCTGGTGGCCAGCTGGTTGCTGCACGTGCGCGACGAGGACCTTGCCGCCCTCGACCCCGAGGTCCTGGGGCGGCTGCTCGCCCGCCAGCTGGAGCTGGGCACGGTGCGGGCGCCGCAGACCGACCTGGTGCGGGTGGACGTGCCCGACGCCCAGGCTGCCGGCGCCAGCCACGTCCAGGTGGTCACCGACGACCGCCGCTTCGTGGTGGACACCATCGCGCAGTCGCTGACCAATACCGGGTGGACCATCGTCGAGCTGCTGCACCCCCAGTTCGCGGTGGTGCGCGACGACCAGGGTCGCCTGGTGCGTGCCGAGCTGGAGGACCTGCCCGAGGGCATCTCGGAGAGCTGGGTGGGGGTGCTCGCCACCCCGCCGCTGGGCTCGGACCAGCAGAAGGCGGCCCGCGAGCTGGAGGCCCTGCTGGCCGAGCGGCTGCAGGCGCTGCGCCTGGTGGTGGAGGACTTCGAGCCGATGGCCCGCACCATGGCCACCATTGCCGACGAGCTGGAGTCCGCCCCGGCCGCCACGAGCGAGGCGGAGCGCGACGAGGCGGTCGCCCTGCTGCGCTACCTGCACGACGACCACTTCACCTTCCTGGGCTACCGCGAGTACGAGCTGGCCGACGGCACCTGGCAGCCGGTGCCCGGCACCGGACTGGGCATCCAGCGGGGCAACGAGCAGCCCGACGACTTCAATGCGGTGCCCACCCGCGACAAGGTGCTGCTGGTGGCCATGACCAAGGACGTGCGCCGCGCCCCGGTGCACCGCAATGCGCTGATGGACTACATCGGCGTCCGCAGCTTCGACGAGGCCGGGCGCCCGGTGCGCGAGCGCCGCTTCCTGGGCCTGCTGGGCCAGCGGGCCTACACCGAGTCGGTGCGCCAGATCGGGGTGCTGCGGGCCAAGGCCGAGAAGATCGTGGCCGACTCCGGCTTCGAGGAGCACAGCCACGGTGCGGAGGCGATCTGGAGCGTGCTGGACACCTTCCCGCGCGACGAGCTCTTCCAGGCCACCGCCGAGGAGCTCGAGCCCATCGTGGCCCACATCATGCAGCTCAAGGAGCGACGCCAGGTGCGGCTGTTCGTGCGCCCGGGTCGCTGGAGCCGCCGACTCACCGCGCTGGTCTACTTCCCGCGCGACCGCTACAACACCGCGGTGCGCGAGCGGATGATGGCCATCCTGAAGCGCGCCACCGGCGCCACCTCCATCGAGTACCAGGCGCGGGTGAGCGAGTCCGTGCTGGCCCGTCTGGTCTTCACCCTGGAGACCCCCTCCGACGCCCCGGAGTACGACGTCGAGGAGGTGCAGCGCCAGCTCACCGCGGCCACCCACCACTGGGACGACGACTTCGTCGAGCAGGCCCGCGCGCTGGTTCCCAGCGACCAGCGCGGCATCGACTTCCCGGACTCCTACAAGGAGGTCTACACCGCCCGGCAGGGCCTGGCCGACCTGCGAGCGCTGAACCGGATCGACACCCCGGCGGGGATGTCCTTCGCGATGTACGCCCCGGACGACGCCGAGGACATCAGCGACCTGCGCCTCAAGGTGATGCGGGTGGGGGCTGCGATGCAGTTGCAGGACGTGATGCCCCACCTGGCCAGCCTGGGGGTGCGGGTCACCGACGAGCGCCCCTTCGAGGTGGTGCTGCGCGGTGAGCAGGCAATGGTCTACGACTTCGGCCTGGGCCTGCCCGGCGGGCGCGAAGGCTGGGACGAGGCGGCACGGCACCGCTTCACCGAGGCCTTCGAGGCCTCCTGGCAGGGGCGTACCGATGTCGACGCGCTGAACGCGCTGGTCAGCGAGGCCGGTTTCACCTGGCGCGAGGTGCTGGTGCTGCGCGCCGTCGCCCGCTACCTGCAGCAGCTGGGCAGCGGCTTCTCGATCGGCTACGTGGCCCAGGCGCTGCGCCAGAACGTCGAGGTGGCGCGGCTGCTGGTGGAGCTCTTCCGCACCCGCTTCGACCCGGACCTGGAGGGGGAGCGCTCCGAGCTCACCGACCAGGTGCGCGAGCAGATCACCGAGGCGCTGGACGGGGTGGAGGTGCTGGACCACGACCGGATCCTGCGCCAGTTCGCCGAGGTGATCATGGCCACGGTGCGCACCAACCACTACAGCTCCGACGCCCCGGCACTGGCGCTCAAGCTGCTGCCGCGCGAGATCTCGGTGGCGCCGCAACCGCGTCCCGAGTTCGAGATCTTCGTCCACTCGCCGCGCATCGAGGGCGTCCACCTGCGCTTCGGGCAGGTGGCCCGCGGTGGCCTGCGCTGGTCCGACCGTCCCGAGGACTTCCGCACCGAGGTGCTGGGCCTGGTCAAGGCCCAGATGGTGAAGAACACCGTGATCGTCCCGGTGGGCGCCAAGGGCGGCTTCTTCGCCCGCCAGCTGCCCAACCCGGCCACCGACCGCGCGGCCTGGCTGGAGGAGGGCAAGGCCTGCTACCGGCTGTTCATCGGCAGCCTGCTCAGCGTCACCGACAACATCGTCGACTCCCGGGTGGTGGGCCCCAAGCGAGTGGTGCGCCACGATGCCGACGACCCCTACCTGGTGGTGGCTGCGGACAAGGGCACCGCCACCTTCTCCGACATCGCCAACCAGATCGCGGTGGAGCGTCGCTTCTGGCTGGGCGACGCCTTCGCCTCCGGTGGCTCGGTGGGCTACGACCACAAGGCCATGGGCATCACCGCCCGCGGCGCCTGGGAGAGCGTCAAGCACCACTTCCGCGAGCTGGGTCTCGACTGCCAGGAGGAGGACTTCACCTGCGTCGGCATCGGCGACATGTCCGGCGATGTCTTCGGCAACGGCATGATGCTCTCGCGCCACACCCGGCTGGTGGCGGCCTTCAACCACCTGCACGTCTTCGTGGACCCCGACCCGGACGCGGAGCGCTCCTACGAGGAGCGGGTGCGGCTGTTCAACCTGCCGCGCTCCACCTGGGCCGACTACGACGCCTCGCTGATCAGCGAGGGAGGTGGCGTCTTCCCGCGCAGCGCGAAGTCGGTGGAGATCAGCCCGCAGATGCGCGAGGCCCTGGGCATCGCCGAGGGCGTCGAGCGGATGACCCCCACCGAGCTGATCCGCGCCTGCCTGGCCGCCCCGGTGGACCTGCTGTGGAATGGCGGCATCGGCACCTACGTGAAGGGCTCCAAGGAGACCAACCAGGAGGTCGGTGACAAGGCCAACGACGCGGTCCGGCTGGACGGCGGCCAGATCCGCGCCAAGGTGGCGGGGGAGGGCGGCAACCTGGGCTGGACCCAGCTCGGCCGCATCGAGTACGCCCTCAAGGGCGGCCGGATCAACACCGACTTCATCGACAACTCCGCCGGTGTGGACACCTCCGACCACGAGGTCAACATCAAGATCCTGCTGGACAACGAGGTGGCCGCGGGCCGGCTGGACAAGGCCGAGCGCGACGCCCTGCTGCCGCAGATGACCGACGACGTCGCCTCGCTGGTGCTGAGCCACAACGTGGACCAGAACCTGGCCCTGGCCAATGCCCGCCAGCAGGCCCCGGACTTCGCCAGCACGCATGAGGCCTGGATGACCCAGCTCACCGAGGAGGGCTACCTGGACCGGGCCATCGAGGCGATGCCCACCAGCGCCACCATGAGGCAGCGGATCTCCGACGGTCGCGGCCTGAGCGGACCGGAGCTGGCCACCCTGCTGGCCTGGAGCAAGATCTGGCTGGCCGACCGGATCCTGGCCTCCGACCTGCCCGACGACCCCTTCGTCGCGGACCGGCTGGTGCAGTACTTCCCGCCGCTGCTGCGGGAGCGCTACCGCGACCGGATGGGTGAGCACCGGCTGCACCGCGAGATCATCACCACCGTCGCGGTGAACCGCTTCGTGAACTCGCAGGGCATGACCGCCTGCCACCGGCTGTGCGAGGAGACCGGCGCCGAGCCGGCCGACGTGGTGCGCGCCCAGCTGGCGGCGCGCAGCATCTTCGACGCGGGACGTGTGGAGGTGAACACCAAGCGGGCCGCCATGAGCGCCCAGACCCAGACCGAGATGCGACTGCGGCTGCGCCACCTGGTGGAGCGGGGCACCCGCTGGCTGCTGCACCGCAACCCGGGCGGGCTGGACATCCAGCAGACCATCGACACCTACCACGACGGCGTCCAGCAGCTCTTCGCCCAGCTGCCCGAGCTGCTCACCGACCAGGGCCGCGAGGCCGACCGGGCGCAGCTGGACATGCTGGTGGGCGAGGGGGTGGACCAGGACCTGGCGACGGTGGCGGTCGGCGCGCAGTGGGCGCACCTGCTGCCCGCCTGCGTGGCGATCGCCCAGGAGCAGGACAAGGACCTGGTGCTGGTGGCGAAGGTCTTCTTCCAGCTCGCCGAGCGGCTCGGCCTGGGCCGGTTGCTGGCGCGCATCGAGCAGCTGCCGCGCACCAACCGATGGGACACCATGGCGCGTTCCGCGATCCGGGACGACATGCTGGCCGCCCAGAGCCAGCTGGCCGCCCAGGCCGTGCAGCTGGCCGGCGGCGGGCAGCAGCCCGACGAGGTGGTCGAGGCCTGGTGGCAGCAGACCCCGGGCGTCGAGCAGCGCAGCACCATGCTGGGCCAGATCATGGACTCCGAGCCCGACCTGGCGCGGATGTCGGTGGGCCTGCGCACCGTGCGGGCCCTGGTCGCCTGAACCAGCCGGGAGGAGGCAGTGCGGAGCGGGCGGTGTGAGCCATGACACAATCGCCTGCCGGACCGCCTCCTCCCGCGCCCGCCGGGCTTCCGGCATGATGGGTCCATGCGGATCGATCTCCACACCCACTCGGTCGTCTCGGACGGCACCGACACGCCCACCCGACTGGTTCTCAAGGCCATGGAGGCAGGGCTGGACGTCATCGCCCTGACCGACCACGACACCTTCGACGGGATCCCCGAGGCGGTGGAGGCCGGCAAGCGGATCGGCGTCACCGTGCTGCCGGGCATCGAGATGTCCACGAACTTCGACGGGCGTCCGGTCCACCTGCTGGGCTACGGCTGTGATCCCTACAACCGGGAGCTGGTGGCCGAGCTGGCCAAGATCCGGGTGGCCCGCACCGGCCGGCTCAAGCTCTTCGCGGACCGGCTCACCGAGCTCGGCATGCCGATGACCGTGGACGACATCGTCGCCGCGGCCGGCGCCTCGCCGTCGATCGGCCGCCCGCACGTGGCCGACGCCATGGTGGCGAAGGGCTATGCCGAGCACCGCGACGACGCCTTCGACAAGTGGCTGCGCCAGGACAAGCCCGGCTACGTGCCCCGCTACGCCTGTGAGCTGGGGCGCGCCATCGACCTGATCCATGACGCCCACGGCATCGCCGTGATCGCCCACCCCTGGGGCCGAGGCAACGAGGAGGTGCTGACCAGCGCCGTCATCGAGCGTCTGGTGGTGGAGCACGGCCTGGAGGGCATCGAGGTGGACCACCCGGACCACGACGAGCGCGCCCGTGAGCTGCTCTTCCAGCTGGGCGCCCGCACCGGTCTGATCCGCACCGGCAGCTCGGACTACCACGGCCTCGGCAAGCGCAACAACCCGCTGGGCGCCTGCCTCACCCGCGACACCGCCTACCGCGAGATGTTGCGTCGGATCCGGCTGCGTGGCGGCACCGCCTGAGCCGTCCACCCCAGCTCCCCGACGAGGGCGCCCTGCGGTGCAGGGCGCCCTCGTCGTTGCTGCTAGGCTCGCGCCATGAACATCAGGCAGGGTTGGTGGCCGTCCGTCGGGCGGCTCTGAACCCTGCACAGGACACACAAGGGCTGCCGGTGACGGCGGCCCTTGCGCATGTCTGGGGAGCCGTGCACCGGCGCGGAAAGGAATCACGATGACCGAGGACACGACCGCGATCGACGCCGCCGACGAGCTCAGCGAGGAGATCAGCGACGCCTCGCTGAACCGCTCGCTGGAGCGCAGCGCGCAGATCGAGCAGCAGATCGCCACCGACCCCTCGAAGTTCCGGATGCTGACCGGCGACCGGCCCACCGGCAAGCTGCACATCGGGCACTACTTCGGCTCGATCGCGAACCGCGTGCGGCTGCAGAACCTGGGCGTGCAGACCATGCTGGTGGTGGCCGACTACCAGGTGATCTACGACCGTGACGGCGTGGGCCAGCTGCAGGAGAACGTGCTCAACGGCATGGCTGACTACCTGGCGAGCGGCATCGACCCGGAGCGCACCACCATCTTCACCCACTCTGCGGTGACCGCGTTGAACCAGCTGCTGCTGCCCTTCCTGAGCCTGGTGACGGTGCCGGAGCTGCACCGCAATCCCACGGTGAAGGACGAGCTGGCCAACAACCCGCACCGTCCGATGTCCGGGCTGATGCTCACCTTCCCGGTGCACCAGGCCGCCGACATCCTGTTCTGCAAGGCCAACCTGGTGCCGGTGGGCAAGGACCAGCTGCCCCACATCGAGATCACCCGGGTGATCGCTCGTCGCTTCGACGAGCGCTACGGCCGCCCCGAGGGCGCCCAGCAACCCGTCTTCCCGCAGGCCGATGCCCTGATGAGCCCGGCCCCGGCGATCCTGGGCCTGGACGGCACCAAGATGAGCAAGTCGCGCGGCAACGTGATCGAGATCGGCATGAGCGCCGACGAGACCGCCAAGCTGATCAAGCGGGCCAAGACCGACTCCGAGCGCCACATCAGCTACGACCCGGTGAACCGGCCCGAGGTCAGCAACCTGGTGATGCTCGCGGCACTCACCACCGGTGGCGACCCGGTGCAGATCGCCGACGAGCTGGGTGATGCGGGTGGCGGCGGTCTGAAGAAGCTGGTCACCGAGTCGATCAACGAGTACTTCGCCCCGATCCGCGCGCGGCGCGCCGAGCTGGCCGCCGACCCGGGGCACCTGCGCGACGTGCTGCGCGAGGGCAACCGTCGCGCCAACGAGATCGCCGAGCAGACGCTGTCCGAGGTGCGGGCCGCCATGCAGATGGACTACTGAGCCGACTGGGCACGACGAGGGGCCCCGACCGTACGGTCGGGGCCCCTCGTGCTGCCGTGGTGCTGTGGGCCGGCTGTCGGGTCAGCGGCGGGCGTCGGCCAGCTCGCGCTCGGCGGTGGTGGCGCCGGTGCGGGTCTGGTGCTCGGCGCGCTTGCGACCGAAGAGCAGGTAGTCGAGGCTGAAGCGGCCGGCGCCGGGCAGCAGGGCCAGCGCCGAGGCGGCCAGCGCCCAGACCAGCTCACCGCCGCCGTTGGAGGCGAAGATGCCGTTGCCGCGGTGGGCGAAGAACCAGGCACCGACCATGCTGCCGATCACCAGCAGGGAGACGATCGGGGTGAACAGGCCCAGGATGAGCAGCAGACCGCCGACCAGCTCGATGGTGGCGGTGAAGGGCGCGGCCAGCTGGGCCATCGGGACGCCCATCTTGTCGAAGTTGGCGGTGGTGCCCGAGATGCCCCACTCGGTGAACTTCTGCCAGCCGTGGGCCATCAGGATCACGCCGAGGATGATCCGGGAGCCCAGCAGGGCGAAGTCGCGTGCGGGGCGGGGAAGGGATGCGAACATGGGGAACTCCATCTGATGCTTGAAATTTCAACTGATAGGACCAGCTTGGGGGTGCTGGCGAGGAAACTCAAATGGAGCAGGGAAATGGCCCCCGCGTCCGCCGGTGTGCACCGGTGCCCGCAGGTGGCGGCGCGGGCAGGGGCGCGCTCGCGGGTCAGGCCAGGTGCACCCGCACGCCGGCCTCGCGGAACGCGTCGAGTGCGGACGGGGGAGCGTCACGCGTGGTGACCAGGTCATCGAGGTCCTCCAGGCTCCCGAAGCGGAAGCTGGAGGTGCGCTGCAGCTTGTCGCCGGTGGCGGCCAGCACCACTCGCGCCGAGGCGGCCAGGATCGCCTTCTTGATCTGCGCATCCTCGTAGGTGGTGACCGTCAGCCCCTGGGTCGGGGTGGCCGAACAGGCACCCACCACCGCCAGGTCGGCGCGAAAACCGTCCAGGGCCACCAGGGATGCCGAGGCGGTGGCGCGCAGGCTCTCCGGTGCCACCGGTCCACCCGGGGTGACGATGGTGGGTTCACGAGAGGCGCCCAGCGCGACGGCGGTACGCAACGAGAGGCAGAGCGCGGTCAGCGGCCTGCCGACCAGCGCCTCGGCCACCGCCACGACGGTGGAGCCGTTGTCCAGCACGACGGACATGTCATCGCTGACCAGTCCGGCCACCGTGGCGGCGATGGCGGCCTTGCCGTCCGCATTCTCGGCGGCGCGCAGGGCATAGGGCAGCGGCCGGCCGCGCAGGTCCACCGCCACGGCTCCGCCGTGCACCCGGCGCAGCAGACCGTGGCCCTCGAGGTCGGTCAGGTCGCGCCGGACGGTCACCGGGGAGGCGCCGGTCAGGCGGGCCAGGGTGTCCACGGAGATCGGCTGCTGGCCGAGCGCCCGGATGATCATCTTCTGCCGAATTGATCGTTGCACGTGATCATTTGATCACAGATTCTGGCACCATGAGCAAGCGACTTGAGCAGCTGTGGGACTGGTTCACCAGTCGAGGACTGATCGTCACCGGTCTGGTGACCGAGGAGGTGGACCTGGCGGGCGCGTCGAATCTGTGAGGCAGGAAGCGCTGGCGGTGCCGGAGCTCGCATCAGGCCAGTCGGAAGACCTGGCACGACTCGGGCGGATGGACGTACTCGTCGTCGCAGCGGTAGCCCCGTAACCACCGCACGCCCTGGACGGTGCGCAGGTAGAAGCCGCGCGGCAGCTCCGGATCCTGTGACAGGGGAGGGCTTGCCACGTACAGGGCGCCCTCGGGTGGCCGGCCTCGGCGCAGGGCCGGCTCAGAGGAGGGCCGTTCGTGGTGCTGCAGGCGCAGGTGGGCGGCAGTCGGCAGTGGGCAGGGTGCCAGTCCATGGGCTGCTGCGGCGGCGTACACCTGGGGCAGGGTTCCGCCGTCTGGCAGGCCCAGCTCCTCGATCCGGCAGGCCATCAGCGTCACGTCCATGGGCTCGCCCGTCGTCATCTCGGGCCGGGCCAGCAGCAGTTCGGCGTACTCGTTGAGCCGGATCCCCGCCTCGCGCAGGGCCGTCCGCAGTTCCTCCGGGTCCTGCCCTCCGACGCTGAAATGTCCCACTTCCTGCATCATGCCTCCTGGTTCCCGGGGTGGGTGGGCAGGGCTGCGCGGACCAGCTCGCGTGCCAGGTCGGCGTCCAGGCTCCCCAGCAGGACCGCCTGGGTGGCCCCGTTCGAGAGCAGCACCAGTCGACGCGCCGTCGCCACCGGGTCCGGCAGGTCGGGGTGCTGGGTCGCCAGGCAGTCACGGACTGCGCTGACCAGTCCCTGGTGCGCCTCGGCGAGGATGTGGCCGATCTCCGGGTCGGCCAGGCTGGCGGCGATGTAGGCGTAGTAGATGCTGGTGCCGGCCCGGGAGCTGGAGGCCGGCTCCAAGGGGTGGAGCAGCAGTTCCTCCAGCGTGGCGCGCTGGTCGGGGGAGCCGCCGGTCTCCGGATGCGTCCGCTGGGCCAGCTCGATCATCGCCCGGGCGCTGGCGCGCACCAGCTCGGTCTTGGTGGCGAAGTAGTGCTGCACCCGCCCGGGCGAGACGCCGGCCGCCGTGGCCACTGAGCGCACGCTCACCGCAGCCAGCCCGTCGGTGGCGATCACCTGCCAGACGCCGGCCAGGATCTGCTCGCGCTTGTCGTGCTCCATCTGTCCATCCTAGCAATACACATGTATCGTGAAGCCATGGAATACAAACGTATTGCCCGACTCGTCTGGCGACCCGTGCGTGCCCTGCTGGTGGTCGCGGTGCTGCTGCTCGCCCTGGTGCAGCTGGTCGGTCTGTTCACGACGCAGCCGGGCGTGGGCCACTGGCGGGACCGAGGTTCCCAGCAGCGCTATGCCGAGGCCCGCCGCCAGACGCTGTCGGGGCTGCGGGCTCCCACCCGGACCCGGGAGGTCACCACCAGCTTCGGCACGGTGCGAGTGCTGGTCTGGGAGGCCCCCGGCCACGGTGATCCGGTGCTGCTCGTGCCCGGCCGCAGCAGCGGGGCGGCGATGTGGGCCGAGAACCTGCCCGACTGGATCGGTCGGCGCACCCTCTATGCCGTGGACCCGATCGGCGACGCAGGCCATTCCAGTCAGTCCGTCCCGCTCACCGGGCCCGCCGACCAGGGGGCCTGGCTGGCCGAGACGGTGCGGGCGCTGGGATCCGGACCGGTGCACGTCGTGGGGCACAGCTTTGGCGGCTCCGTCGCGGCCGAGCTCGCCCTGTCCCATCCCTCGCTGGTGCGGAGCCTCTCGCTGGTGGAACCGGTGGCCGTGATCCGCCCGCTGCCCGCCTCCACCTACCTGTGGGCCACGGTCCTGGCACTGCCCACGCCGCAGTCCTGGAAGGACCGCGCCCTGGCCCGGATCGGCGGCACGACTACCGAACAGGTGCAGCAGCGCAGCCCGATGTCGGTGATGATCGACGAGGCCAGCAGTGGCTACTCGGCCGCGCTGCCCCTGCCGCGCACCTTCGACGACCAGCAGTGGCGCCAGCTCACCATGCCGTTGCGGGTGGACATCGGGCTCGACTCGGAGCTGGCCGGCGGCCAGGCGTCGGTGGACCGCCTGCACGACCTGCGCCCCGAGGCCACGGTCACGGCCTGGCCAGGCGGCACCCACTCGCTGCCGATGGAGCAGCACGAGCGCTATGGTGCCGCCCTGCTGGGCTTCTGGGCGGCCGCCGAGCACAGGTGAGCGCCGGGCGAAGGCGGCTGGACGCAGCAGGAGGGCGCCCCGTGCGGGGACGCCCTCCTGGTCGTCTGCTGCGGCTCAGGCCTCCGTGCTGGGAGCCTGCGACTGCTCGCCGCCCCCCTCGCCGGTGCCGCGGCCACGGCCACCGCGGGAACGGCGGCGACGGCGCGGCTTCGAGGCACCCTCACCGGCCGCCTTGTCACCGGTGGCCTGCTCGGAGGCGGGCTGCCCGGTGGACGGGGTGGTGGCCTGCTCGCCCTCAGCCAGCGGCTCGCCGTTCTTCAGGCGGCGACGGCTGCGCTTGGGGCGCTCCTTGCGCTCCTCGCGGGGACGCTCGCGGCCATCCTCGCGCTCCTCGGAGCGACGGCCACCGCGGCCACCGTCACGGCCACCACGTCCGCCACGGCCACCGTCGCGGTCGTCCCGCTTCGGGCGGTCCTTCGGCACGGCGCCGGCCAGCTTGCCCTTGGTGCCCTCCGGGATGTCCAGGTCGGAGTACAGGTTGGGGGAGGTGGAGTAGGTCTCCACCGGGTCGTCGAAGTCCAGCTCGAGGGCCTTGTTGATGACCTTCCAGCGCACGATGTCGGCCCAGTCCACCAGGGTCACGGCCACGCCCTTGGCGCCGGCGCGGCCGGTGCGGCCGATCCGGTGCACATAGGTCTTGGCATCCTCGGGGCACTCGTGGTTGACCACGTGGCTGACACCGGTGACGTCGATGCCGCGGGCCGCCACGTCGGTGGCCACCAGCACCTTCACCTCGCCGGCGCGGAACTTCTTGAGCGCCTTCTCGCGCATCGCCTGGTTCAGGTCGCCGTGGATCGAGGCGGCGGCGAAGCCACGGTCCTCCAGGTCGTCGGAGAGCCGCTGGGCGGCGCGCTTGGTCTTGCAGAAGACCATCACCTTGTCCACGTCACGGCTCTGCAGGATGCGCGCGATGATCTCGGGCTTGTCCAGGTTGTGCGACTGGTAGACGAACTGGGTGGTGTCCGGCACGGTGGCCTGGGCATCGTGGCCCTCGGCACGCACATTGATCGGCTGGTGCATGTGGGCGCGGGCCAGGCCGACGATGGCACTCGGCATGGTGGCCGAGAACATCAGCATCTGGCGGTCGGCCGGGGCCATCGCGATCAGGCGCTCGACGTCGGGCAGGAAGCCCAGGTCCAGCATCTCGTCGGCCTCGTCCAGCACCAGCATCCGCAGCCAGGACAGGTCCAGGTTGCCGCGGTCGGCCAGGTCCTTGAGGCGACCGGGGGTGCCCACCACCACGTCGACGCCCTTCTCGAGGGCCTCCAGCTGGGGCTCGTAGCCGACGCCGCCGTAGACGGTCAGCACGCGCACCTTGCGCACCGTGGAGGCCACCTGCAGGTCCTTGCTCACCTGCAGCGCCAGCTCACGGGTGGGGCACATCACGAGTGCCTGGGGCTTGCCCGGGGGCATCTCCAGCTCGTCATAGCCCTCGTCGCCCTCCAGCAGCGCGCGCTGCAGGATCGAGATGCCGAAGGCCAGGGTCTTGCCGGTGCCGGTGCGGGCCTGGCCCATCAGGTCGGTGCCCATGATGGCGATCGGGATCGCCAGCGACTGGATCGGGAAGGGGTGGGTGATGCCCTGGGTCTCGAGCGCCTGCTGGATCTCGGGCAGCACGCCCAGGTCGTCCCAGGTGGTCTGGATGTCGGGTTCAGGCGCGGCGGCCTGCACGTCGTCGCCGACCAGGGCGGTGACGCGCTCGGTCTCGACGTTCAGTTCATTGGTCAACAGTCATGACTTTCTTCGTGCCAGTCGTCAGACCGGCCAGGATCTGCAGGGGACCGACGCCTGGACCACTCCTGCCCTCCACCCCTGGTGGGGCGGGGCCGGAGGCCGACGCGGAAACCGTCCTGCGGCCGCACGGAACTGTGCAGCGGTCCAAGTCTACCGGCATTCGCGGCTCGACACGCAGCAATGCCGGCGCGCAGCGATTCGGCCGCGGCTAGATTTGCCCCGTGACCAAGCAGAGCGAGCCCCGCACCAACCTCCTGGGCCTGGTGGCCTATGCCTCCCTGGCCGCCTTCGAGCAGACCGCCGCAGCCTCGGCCATCGCGCCCCGCGTCGAGCAGAAGATGGTGCTGGCCCGGCTGGCCGCGCAGCGCTTCACCCACCTGGGGAGGCTCGAGTCGACGCTGGAGGCCGGTGGAGCCGACATCGCTCGCGCCATGGATGCCTTCGTCGCTCCGGTGGACGGCTTCAACGTCCACACCGCGCCCGCGGACTGGGGCCACGCCCTGGTCAAGCTGTGCGTGGTGGGCGGCCTGGTGGGCGACTTCGCCCAGACCGTCAGCCCGCAGCTCGACGAGGCCTCGCGCGACATCCTGCTCGGCTCCATCGACGACGGCGTGCTCGCCAGCGAGCCCGGCCGGATGCTGGCCGAGGTGCTCGAGGAGGATCCCGCGCAGCGAGACCGGCTGGCCATGTACGCCCGACGCCTGCTGGGGGAGATGCTCAGCCAGGCGCAGCGGGTCTCGGCCTCACAGCCGGCGCTGACCGAGCTGCTCACGGGCCGCAGCGGCTCCGGCGGCGAGGATCTGGCGGCGATCGGTGACCTGATGGCCGGGCTGGCCACCCGGCACGCAGAACGGTTGTCATCGCTCGGCCTGGCCTGAGAGGACCGCGAGACGACGAAGCCCCTGTCCCGTTGGAGGACAGGGGCTTCGTGGTCCAGTGGCTCAGAGCTTGCCGAAGCCCACCGGGCGGCTGTGCTCCTGGCCCAGGTCGAGGTAGCCGATCTGGTTCGCCGGGACCATGACCTTGCGGCCCTTCTCGTCGGTGAGGACCAGCAGGCCGTTCTCGGTGATGGCAGTGCGCAGGGCCTGCTCCACCTCGTCGGCCGACGCCTGGGCGTCGATGCTGACCTCACGGGGGATGTTGTTCACACCAATCTTGATCTCCACGTGCCCAACCTACCTGCCCGGGCAAGGCCGCGCGTCACCGCCGGCCGAGGGGCGCGCCGCGCCGGGCGGTCCTGGTTCTCCGCCGGCGATCCGGCCGCTCAGCTGCGGCGCAGCACCAGGCGGGTCCAGCCGCCCAGCAGGACCGCACTGCCCGCCACCAGCTTCACCGGCGCGCTGATCGGCCGGCTCGGCAGCGCAGCCCGTCCAGGCTCACCCAGGTGCCGTTGTGCGAGGAGAGGTCCTCGACCCACCAGTCCTCGCGCCGTCGGACCAGGCGGGCATGGCGGCGCGAGACCCCGTGGTCCGGGCTCAGGTCCAGATCCACCTGCGGGCCGGGGCCACGGCCCAGCAGCAGGCTGTCGACGTCCAGGGCGCGGGTGCGCGGCCGGCCGGGGGCAGGGATCGGTTCGGGGCTGCGGCGCAGCTCGTACCAGCGCCGGTCCACGTGCACCTCCACCAGCCAGTCGGTGGACCTGCCGTGCCCCGCCATCAGGCCGTCAGGGCCACGGAGGGGACCTCGACGCGGCACAGGGCGGCGGTGATGTTGTCGCGTCCGCCCTGCTGGTTGGCCCACTCCACCAGCATCTGCACCGTGGCGGTGGGCTGCTCGTGGTTCTGGGCGGCGGCCTCCTGGACCAGGGCACGCATCTGCTCCGGCGGGGAGCAGTAGTTCCACAGGCCGTCGCTGCACACCAGCAGCCAGCCCGCGCCGCCGACCTCGGTGGTGACCAGACGGGGCGAGGAGTCGTTGCTGTTGGGGCCGAGCCAGCGGGTGATGGCATGGGCCTGGAAGCCGTTCTCCGCCTCCTCGCGGCTCATGCCCAGCTCGATGCGGGCCTGGGCAACGGAGTCGTCGACGCTGAGCACCTCGGCCTCGCCGTCGTCGGCCACCCAGTAGGCACGGCAGTCGCCGACATTGCCCACGGTGATCCGGTTGCCGTCCACGACCGCGGCGATCAGCGTGCAGGAACCCGGCTCGGGCCCCGGGCCCCGGGTGGAGAGCACGGCGTCGTTGGCGGCTGCCACCGCGTCGACCAGGTCCGCCTCCACCTGCTCGACCGACGAGTCGGGCTTGGTGCGCAGCATCGCCACCAGGGTGGTGCAGGCGACCTCGGCCGCCACCGCGGCGGAGACCTCGGAGCCCAGCGAGGTGGACACGCCGTCGCTCACCACCAGCACCGCCACGCGGCCGCGCCCAGGGGTCTCGCGGCCGGCGATGGCCAGCGCGTCCTGGTTGAGCGCGTGGCGGTGGCCACGGTCGCTGGCACCGGCCAGCCAGGGCAGCGGCGCCAGGACGAAGTGGTCACGGTCGGAGGCCTCGGCCGGTGCCGCGACAGGCGGCTGCTGGCCAGGGTCGTCGTCGATCATGGCCGCAGTCCATCATGTCCGCGCGCCAGCGTGCCAATCGGCCGGAGGTGATCAGTCGTCCAGTTTCCAGCGGGGCAGTGCGCCGGCGGTCCCGGGTTGCAGCATCTCCGCCCACGGGTCGCCGCCTCGCTCGATGCGCTCCAGAACCTGCCCGGCGGTGAAGGCCAGCGCCCCGGGAGCGTCGACGGCGGCCACCTCCTCCCAGTCCAGCGGGGTGGAGACGCTCTCGAAGTCCTTGGCCCGCAGGGAGTACGCGGCGATGGTGTTGCGGGCCGCCTGGTTCTGGAGGTAGTCGACGAAGATCCGGTCGGTGCGCTGCTGCTTGGCCATCACCGCCACGAAGACCTGCGGGTGGCGACGGGCCAGGGTCTGTGCCAGACCGCGGGCCGCGGCCACCACCTGCTGCCACGGTGCGGGGTGGATCGGGGCGAAGACCTGCAGGCCCTTGGACCCGGAGGTCTTGACGAAGGGGATCAGTCCCTGGTCGGCCAGCTCGGTGGCCACCACCATGGCCGCGCGCGAGGAGTCCACCATCGTCATGCCCTCGCCGGGGTCCAGATCGACCACCAGCCGGTCGCTGAGCACCAGCGGCTCGGCGTCCAGGTCGATGGCCAGCTCGTGGTCTGCCGGCCGGGTCAGCCCGCCGACGCGCCACTGCGGGGTGTGGAACTCCAGCGCCGCCAGGTTCCCCAGCCAGGCCAGGCTCGCGGTGCCGGTCACCAGCGGATAGCTGATCGTGGTGCCCGAGGCGAGCACCTGCTGGCGCGCCACCCACTCCGGGGTGCCGGGCGGCAGGTTCTTCTCGTAGAAGCCGTCGGCGGATGCGCCGTCCGGGAAGCGCTTGCGGGTGAGGCAGCGCCCCTCCAGATGGGGCAGTGCCACCGGGGCGACGCGCAGCAGGTAGTCGATCACCTCGGCCTTGCTGAAGCCGGTGTCGAACAGGGGCTTGTCCAGATTGGTGAGGGCGAGCGTGCGGCCGTCGACCTGCGTGGTCACGGAGCTGGCGTCGGCGCTGGGCATGGCTCCATCATGCCCCAGCAGATCGCCACCCGGATGCACGAGGGCCTCGGGAGGATGAACCTCCCGAGGCCCTCGCGGGTCGACGTTGACCCTTGTCAGGTCTGGGTGATGTCAGATGGCGCGAACGTGGTCGGCCTGCTGGCCCTTGGGGCCCTGCACGATGTCGAACTCGACGGCCTGACCCTCGTCGAGGCTGCGGAAGCCGCTGGACTCGATGGCGCTGTAGTGGACGAAGACGTCGTCCTGCCCGCCATCGACGGCGATGAAGCCAAATCCCTTTTCGGCATTGAACCACTTGACGGTTCCGGTTGCCATGTCTACTCCTGTTGCACTTGCCGGCGAATCGCCCTTCGCGACCCGTGCGAACCACCCTTCCACACCGCGGCGGGGCGCGAAAGCCCCCCTTTGGGCATGTTCCACGCACCGGATCAGCCGGGTCCGGGATCCTGCGGCGGTGCGGGAAACGGAACTGTCAGTGGCGCGTGGTGGGATGGGTGCCATGGCAGAACGCAGCTTCGTCCTGGCGCCCCCACGCCCGCAGACCGGCCCCGGCACAGCGCCGGAGCGGCTCGACGACGAGCAGCGGGCCGTGGTGGAGCACCGCTTCGAGGCCGGCACCGGCGCCCTGCTGGTGGTGGGCGGGCCCGGCACCGGCAAGACCAGCACGCTGGTGGCCTCGGTGGCCGCCCGCGCCCAGGACGGAGACCTTTCGCGCCACCTGGTGCTGACCTGGTCACGCCCGGCCGCGCAGGAACTGCGCGCCCGGCTGGTGCGCCGGGTGGGCCGCAGCCAGGTGGCCCCCAAGGTGATGACCGTGCACGGCTTCTGCCACGCCCTGGTGCGCCGCTTCGCCGACCCCGAACTGCTGGGGGAGCAGGTGCGGCTGCTGACCGCGCCCGAGCAGGAGTTCCGGGTGCGCGAGCTGCTGGCCGGCCACGACGTGTCCGGCTGGCCGCAGGACCTGCAGTCAGCTGCGGCCACCCGCGCCTTCGCCACGGAGGTGCGGGCGGTGCTGGCCCGCACCCGCCAGCTCGGCATGGACCCGGCGGACGTGGTGCAGGCCGGACGTGCCGCCGGTCGTCCCGAGTGGGTGGCACTGGGGGACTTCTTCGATGACTACCTCGACGTGCTCGACGCCGAGGGCACCCTGGACTACGCGGAGCTGGTGCACCGCACCCGGTTGCTGCTGCTGGAACCGGCGGTCCGCCAGGCGCTCGCCGCCGAGCTGGACACCGTCCACGTCGACGAGTACGCGGAGTGCGATGCCTCGCAGGTGCGCCTGCTGGCGGACCTGGCCGAGCTGGGCACCGAGGTGGTCTGCTTCGCAGACCCCAGCACCACCGTCTTCGCCTTTCGCGGCGCCGACCTGCGCAGCGTGGTGGACTTCGGCCGCATCTTCGGCCGTGACCTGGTGCCCTGTGAGCGAATCGACCTGGTCACCGACCATCGCCACGCCCCGGAGGTGGCGCGCAGCTGTGCCCTGGTGGCCGCGCGACTGCCCGCCAACGGCGCCGGGCCCACCGCCCAGCCGACGGGTCAGGGCAGCCGCGGCCGGGTGCGGGCCCGGGTGCACGAGAGCTTCGGCTCGATGGTGGAGCACGTCGCCGAGTTGCTGCGCGAGGCTCATCTGGAGGGTGGCCTGGACTGGTCCGAGATGGCCGTGATGACCCGCTCCGGCCGGGGGGACCTGCCGGCCCTGACCCGTGGCCTGGGGGCGGCCGGGATCCCGGTGGAGGTGGCCGGCGACGAGATCGCCCTGGCCGAGGAGCTCTCGGTACGGCCGCTGCTGATGGGGCTGGAGGTGGCCGCGGGCATGGTGCGCGGCGAGCAGCTCGAGCCCGACGCGGTCTCCCGTCTGCTGCGCTCCCCGCTGGGCGGGCTGGACAGCCTGGTCCTGCGCCGCCTGGGGCGTTTCCTGCGCGCCCACGAGCTGCAGCGGCTGGGCAGCGAGCAGCCCGATGCGGTCGCGGCGCTGATGGCCAGCCCCTCCTCGTCGCTCGTGGCGGCCCTGTTGGCCGAGCCCGCAAGCGCCCAGCAGCTGGCCGACCAGGACGGGCAGCTGCCCTCCGAGGTGCGCCGTGCGGTGGCCCTCGGTGAGTTGCTGGCCGAGGTGGCCGGGGTCGTGGCCCGCGGCGCCACGGCGCAGGTGGCGCTGTGGCGGCTGTGGAGCGGCACCGCCTGGCCGCGGCTGCTGCGCGAGCAGGCGCTGGCCGCGGACGACTCCTCGACCCGTGCCCACCGAGACCTGGACGCCGTCTGCGCCCTGTTCGACCTGGCGGCCCGCGACACCCAGCTGGTCGGGGAGAAGGGCATCCGGGCCCTGGTGGCGGAGGTGGCCGGCCAGGCCATTCCGGCCGACAACAACCGCGAGTCCGACCTGCGCGACCGGGGCGTGCGGTTGGTGACCGCGCACCGTGCCAAGGGCGAGCAGTGGCCGCTGGTGGTCGTGGTGGGGGTGCAGGAGGGAACCTGGCCCAACCTGACCCGACGCGGCACCCTGCTGGAGCCGGACCGGCTCACCCCCGACGGCGTGCTGCCCCCGGCGCCCACCAGCGGCGTCCTCGCGGAGGAGCGTCGCCTCTTCCACCTGGCCTGCAGCCGGGCAGCTGAACAGCTGGTGGTCTGCGCCGTCGAGGGCGTGGAGGGCGAAGGGGACCAGCCATCACGCTTCCTGGCCGAGCTGGGCGTCGAGGTGGAGCACGTCGAGGGCCGCACCCGCCGCCCGATGACCCTGCCCGCGCTGGTGGCCGAGCTGCGTCGGATCTCCACCGATCCGCAGTCCGCGCCCGCCCTGCGTGAGGCGGCCGCCGCCCGGCTGGCCCGCCTGGCCGACCAGACCGACCGCACCGGTCGCCCGCTGGTGCCCAGCGCCAACCCGGGCAGCTGGTGGGGGGTGCGCGACTACACCGAGGCCGAGGTGGAGGTGGCCCGCCCCGGTGAGCCGATCGTCCTGTCCGGCTCCCAGGTGGAGTCCCTGCTGGACTGCCCACGGCAGTGGTTCCTGGCCCGCCAGGCACGGGCCGAGGCCAGCCGGGGCAGCGCCGCCAGCCTGGGCTCCGTGGTGCACGTGCTGGCCCAGCACGCCCTGGCCGACGACCTCGACCTGGACCAGCTCACCGGCCACCTCGACGAGGTCTGGGAGCAGATCCGCTTCGACGCGCAGTGGCTGTCCAGCTCGGAGCGCGTGGAGGCCGAGGCCGCGCTGGAGCGCTTCGCGGCCTGGGACGAGGCGAACAGCCACCGCGAGGTGCTCGGCGTCGAGGTGGAGTTCACCACCACCGTCGAGGTGGACGGGGAGACCGTGCGGCTCACCGGTGTGGTGGACCGGCTGGAGCGCGACGCCCAGGGCCGGTTGCGCATCGTCGACCTGAAGACCGGTCGCAGGGTGCCCACCCAGGCGGCGGTGGACCAGATGGACCAGCTGGGGATCTACCAGCTGGCCGCCCAGCAGGGCGCCTTCGACGAGCTCGCTCCCGGTGAGCGCCGGGTGGGCGGTGCCGAGCTGGTCTACCTGCGCAAGCAGGACGGCAGCCAGCCCTGGCCCAAGGTGCTGAGCCAGCCCAGCCTCGACGAGGTCCCGGGCGAGGACGGTGAGCACCCCACCTGGGTGCACCAGCACCTGGCCACCGCCGCCCACACCATCCGCGAGGAGCGCTTCCCGGCCAGCCGCTGCGAGCGCTGCCAGTTCTGCGCCTTCGCCCTGTCCTGCCCGGCGATGCGCACCGCCGACGAGATCGGCCGCTGAGGAGCACCATGACCATCACCCCCATGCCAACCCCCCGTCGGGTGCTGCGCGACACCGACGAGCTCTGCGAGGCGCTGGGCATCCGTTTCTCCTCCGAGCAGCTGGCGGCCATCACGGCACCGCTGGTGCCCGCCGTCATCATCGCCGGCGCCGGCTCTGGCAAGACCACGGTGATGGCGGCCCGAGTGGTCTGGCTGGTGGGCACCGGCCAGCTCGCCCCGCAGGAGGTGCTGGGCCTCACCTTCACCCGCAAGGCGGCCGCCGAGCTGGGCCTGCGGGTGCGCACCGCGCTGGAGCGGGCCGGCGTCCTGGACCCCGACGGGGAGGACGCCGACGGGGAGGAGGTCATCATGACCTACGACTCCTTCGCCGCGCGGCTGGTCAACGAGCACGGCCTGCGGATCGGGGTGGAGACCGATCCGCTGATGCTCACCGGGGCCTCCCGCTACCGCCTCGCCTCCCGTGTGGTGGCCGGGTCCCCCGGGCCCTTCGAGCACATCTCGCGGCTGCGGCCGGCCTCGCTCACCGAGCGGGTGCTGAAGCTGGACTCCGACATGTCCAGCCATCTGGTGGGGCGGGAGCAGATCCTGCAGCACGCCGCCGACTTCATCTCCCACCTGGCCCAGGCGCCGCTCAACAACCGCGGCAATCCCTACAAGGCGGTGCTCGACGCCCAGGCCTCCGCCCAGGAGCGCGTCGAGCTGCTCGACCTGGTGGCCGGCTACCAGGCCCTCAAGCGGGAGCTCGGGCTGGTGGAGTTCGCCGACCAGATGGCGGTGGCCGCGGAACTGGTGCGTCGCGTGCCGGCGGTCTCCGCTGCCCTGCGCACCCGCTTCCGGGTGGTCCTGCTGGACGAGTACCAGGACACCTCCTCGGCCCAGGCGCAGCTGCTGCAGGGCCTGTTCAGCGGCGAGCAGCCCGCCACCGGACGGGGTCACGCGGTGACCGCCGTCGGCGACCCCTTCCAGGCCATCTACGGCTGGCGTGGCGCGGCGGCCAGCAACATCCTGCAGTTCGCCAGCGACTTCCCCCAGCTCGACGGCGGCCCCGCCGACTCCTACCAGCTCAGCGTCAACCGACGCAGCGGCCAGCCGATCCTCGACGTCGCCAACCAGGTGGCGACCAGCCTGCGGCAGGACCCCTTGCTCGCCGACGGCGGCCACGAACCGATCCAGCTGGTGGCACCACCGGAACGTCAGGAGGCGGTGGTGCGCACCGCCACCTTCGAGACCTGGCCCGAGGAGGTGGCCTGGATCGCCGACCAGGTGGTGGCCGACGGGCGTGCCTCGATGGGCAGCGATCCGCGCGGCCAGACCCGCCCCGACTGGTCGCGGATCGCGGTGCTGGTGCGGCGCAATGCCGACATCGCGCCCATCTTCGCGGCGCTGGGTGAGCGTGACGTGCCCGTGGAGATCGTCGGCCTGGGCGGCCTGCTGCGGCTGCCCGAGGTGGCCGACGTGGTCTCCACCCTCGCCCTGGTCAACGACGTCACCGCCAACCCGGAGGTGGTGCGCCTGCTCAGCGGCGCCCGATGGCGGCTCGGCCCGCGCGACCTCGCACTGCTGGGACGCCGTGCCGTGGAACTCTCCCGTGAGGCCCGTCCCGACCGTCCTGCGGAGGTGGACCTGCACTCCGACCTGGCCGAGGCGATCGCCGAGCTGGACCCCAGCGAGGTGGTCTGCCTGCTCGACGCGGTGGACAGTCCCGGCCCGCTGCCCTTCAGCGACCAGGCCCGCGAGCGGCTGGCTGCCTTCAGCGCCGAGCTGGCGGCGCTGCGTCGCCATGCCGACGAACCGGTGACCGAACTGGTGCGCCGCGTGGTCGCCACCCTGGGCCTCGACGTGGAGCTCTCGGCCACCGAGGAACTGGCCCGCTCCAACCGCCGGGCCCAGCTGGCCGTCTTCACCGATGCGGTGGCGGAGTACACCGACGTGGACGGCGATGCCTCGCTGTCCGGGCTGCTGGCCTGGCTGGATGCCGAGCTGGAGCACGGTGCCGGGCTGGACCAGGCCACACCGAGCGACCGCAACTCGGTCAAGCTGCTCACCGTGCACCGCTCGAAGGGCCTGGAGTGGGACGTGGTCTACCTGCCCGCGCTGGTGGAGGGCACCTTCCCCTCGGACAGGGTGAGCGACAACTGGACCAAGAACGCCTCCGCGCTGCCCGCCGAGCTGCGCGGCGACGCCGACTCGATCCCGCAGCTGGGCGACGTGACCAACGCGGCCTTCACCGCCTACGGCGCGGAGCTGAAACAGGCGCAACGGCTCAGCGAGGACCGGTTGGCCTACGTGGCGATCACCCGGGCCCGTGACCAGCTGACCGCCACCGGCCACGTCTGGCGCCCGGGTCTGCTGCGGCCCAAGAAGATCGCCGGCTACCTGACCACCATCGCCCAGGAGGCCGAGCGTCAGGGGCACGTGATGGCGGTGGCCCCGCCGGCCGGGGAGGAGAACCCCGCGACGGCACCGGGCGCCGCCGTGACCTGGCCCGTGGAGGCGGATCCTGACGCCCGCTCGCGGCGACTGCTCGCCGCGGAGCTGGTGGAGGCAGCCCGTGAGCGGCGCCGCAGCACCGGGCGCTACGAGTCCGGTGACGGCGAGCTCACCCTGGACCACGAGGCCCTGGTGGCGCGCTGGGATGCCGAGATCGACCAGCTGCTGGCCGAGGCGCGGGCGGGGGACAGCGACGAGGTGGTGGTGCCGATGCCCTCGGCGATGTCCGCCTCAGCCCTGATGGCCTCGCGGCGCGATCCGCAGGGCTTCGCGGCCTCGCTGGTGCGGCCGGTGCCCAAGCCGGTCTCCCCGGCGGCCACCCTGGGCACCCGCTTCCACGAGTGGGTGGAGCGTCGCTTCGGGCTGGCCAGTCTGATCGACCCGCAGGACTGGCCCAGCACGGAGATGACCGAGTCGGACCTGGCCCTGCACCGCCTGGTGAAGGCCTTCGAGGCCGGCCCCTATGCGCTGCGCCAGCCGCTGCAGGTGGAGGTGCCCTTCGTGCTGCTGCTGGACCAGACCCTGCTGCGCGGACGGATCGACGCGGTCTACGAGGGCTCGCCCGAGCAGGGCTTCGACTACCAGGTGGTGGACTGGAAGACCGCGAACCAGCCCTCCGACCCGACCCAGCTGGCGATCTACCGCCTGGCCTGGGCGCAGGCCTGCGGTGTGGACCCGGCCCGGGTGGATGCCGTCTTCTACCACGTGCTCTCGGGCGAGGTGGAGCGCCCCGAGCAGCTGGCCGACGAGCAGGCGCTCACCGCCATGGCCCGCGCGACTAGGTGTTGGTGGCAGGGACGTTCATGACAGTTTGCGGGTTGACGTGAAGGGAGGACCCCCGTTGGG